>NZ_LMUG01000054.1:23624-37035 GCF_009766125.1 Acidisoma sp. S159 | reverse complement strand
CCTGCTCGTGCAGGCCGAGAGCGGTCTCGCTTCCATCACCGGCCATCCGGCCGGGCCGGGGCGTGTCGGCGTCTCCGTTTGCGATGTGGGATGCGGCATGTACGCCTATTCGGCGGTGCTCGAGGCTTTGATCAGCCGGGGCATCACTGGGCAAGGCGCGCGGCTGGAGGTCAGCCTGTTCGACACCATGGCGGATTGGATGAATGTGCCGCTGCTGTATTTCGAAGGCACCGGAAAGGCGCCGAAGCGCGTGGGTCTCGCACATCCCTCGATCTGCCCCTACGGCGCTTTCGCGCTAAGTGACGGCCACCTGGTCCTGATTGCGATTCAGAACGAGCGGGAATGGGCGAAGTTCTGCGACGAGGTTCTGCTGGAACCGGATTTGCCGCGGCAGCCGGGTTTCGAGAGCAACACCATTCGCGTCGCTCATCGCGAGGCCGTGGATGCGCGTGTCGGCCGATCTCTGGGCTCGCTGAATCGCGAGACGGCGGCCGCTCGGTTGCGTGCGGCTCAGACGGCTTTCGGCTTCGTCAACGACCTGACTGGCCTCGCAGCCCATCCGGCCCTTCGGCGCGCGCGGGTTGAAGTGGCGGATGGCGCGGTCGATATCGCGGTGGCGCCGGTTCTTGTAGACGGCCGCAGCCGGCAGTTCGGCAAGGTGCCCCACATCGGCGAACACACGGACGCTATTCGCATGGAGTTTGCCGGATGACAGTGTGGCGGCGATCGGCGTTCACCCAACGTAGTTGCTCGCCCTGTTCAGGTTGGCAAAGTCCATCATGACGTTGCCGGCTCGCGGATGTCACATCGAAGGCCTCGAGAAATGAGCTCTATACCCCAATACAGCCGAGCGGCGGTTCTCAGAGAATTTAAGGCGCCGCTTCAGATCGAAGAGGTCGAGATACCCTTGGAGATCGAGCCTGGCGCCATTTCTTGTTCACGTAGAGACTTGATCGATCTGTGGCACAGACGTCCACCTTTCTCGTGGAGCCTTGGCTCTAAAAGTCGACCTGCCGGTTATCGTCGGACATGAAATGGTCGGCCGGATTGTGGCTTTCGGCCCAGGTTCAAGACGTGACTCAATCGGCCAGGATCTGCGGGAAGGCAATCGTATAACATGGACGCACACATCCTGCGGTTCATGCTTTTTCTGCACAGCTGTTCGAGAGCCGACCCTCTGCGAGAACAGCCGGAAATATTTGTATGAATGCATGGAAGTATTTCCATATTTGCTCGATGGTTTCGCCGAGTATAGCTACGTCATGCCGATTCTGGTTGCGTGCGTGTTCCTGACAACGTGCCAAATGATCTAGCCAGCATGGCAAGTTGCGGCTTCCGGTCTGTCATGAACGCGTTCGACCTTCTTGGACGAATCAATTCCACTGACGTTGTCGTCATTCAACGAGTTGGTCCTCTGGATCTATTGGCCACGGCTGTCGCCAAGATCTCGGGTGCTCGCCATGTGGTCGCAATTGGCGCG
The DNA here is from genome assembly GCF_009766125.1 of Acidisoma sp. S159. Classification (NCBI taxonomy): domain Bacteria; kingdom Pseudomonadati; phylum Pseudomonadota; class Alphaproteobacteria; order Acetobacterales; family Acidocellaceae; genus Acidisoma; species Acidisoma sp. S159. The sequence goes on along the minus strand of NZ_LMUG01000054.1, from coordinate 35,555 downwards.
CCCGACTCGCGGCTTGAAATGGCGGAAGAATTCGGGGCGGACAAACGCTGTCTATCGAACGGGTTTCGCACGAAGGTCGAATGGCGGCTGTTTAGGCTCGCCGGCCGCGCCGCTGCTGGACGCTTAGTCCGCACCCAAGTGGAAGGCAGGGCACGCCAGAGAGGTCGTCAAATTACCTGGGAGCAAGTCAATGCCTGAGCTCGACCAGTTCGGCCATTTTACGCTCGATGCATCAGTTGCCGCCGTGGGCCGGAATCTTGCTCGGGTACTGACCGCGGTCTGGCAAATGGTCAGCAAATGAAGCCCAAGCAAGAGGCGGGGCCTAGCCCTGTTTCGCTCCGGCGAGCCATCGCTAATCTGCTGCGCTTCGCAGACATTGACCTCCGTGACGCGCGAATGCTGACGCGACGCGGCAGCCTGCGCAACGCGGTTGTGCTCATCCGATCTGCGATGGACCAGCTCATCGGTGCGATCCTGGTTTCCGAGCAAGGTTCAGAGGGCCAACAGATTGCAGGTGGGGTTGATCGCATTAGTGACGATAATCCCTTCAAGGCGCGCTTGAGCACTCTAGCGGCTTCTATCCCACGGCCGCCAACCGTGCGTGCGGATGGAAGCTCTTCAAAACCCCCGAACGGAAGCAGCTTGTCGAAGAAATTGGAGCGCGTGGCAGCGCTCCTGGCTGAGTTTTCCAAGCATTTCGGTGTCGGCTTCGCGAATGAGAGTCCCGCCCGAACAGCGGATCCAATTCGTCCGGCGCCACCTCCGCCTCTCAAGGCACAGCCTAAACTTCGGCCTCCGCCAGTTGCTGCACAGGCCGCAGCCAAAAAGCCAGGAGGGTCTCGTCCAGCGCAGCGGCAGGTCGCTGAACCCCAAACAACACGGCCCGAGGAACACAAGGTTCCGCGGATGGAGGACACTGCTCCGGTCGCAGTTGCACGGAGCGACGTCGCCAAACCAACGAAAGCCGTGGTTTCATCGGAGTCGCAGTCCCGTCTTTCCCGACCAGGCCGGGTGCAGGAGCCGACGCCAGCGGCTTCGAGAAAAGTTTCTGGTGCCTCAGGAGTCGGCCGCGGCCCCGCAGACGCGCGTCCGATCGTCGCCCGGCACCGGCCGGACGCAAGCTTAACGTCGACCTTCTTTTGGTCCCTCATGGATCGCTGGAAAGTAGCAGATCTCGATGCACTAGCGCTCATTGGCCATGCGGGAGGGCGGACGAAGAAAGGGACGCGACCGCGCTTCAAATTGAGCGATGCTGAGAACGACATGGTCGTCCATTTGCGGGATGTCGATGACGCTCTGAGTGCCGCAGGCCTGGACTCAGCAAATTGGCTCCGCGAGCCCATTTCCGGGACCCCGTTTAGCGGGACATACCCACTAGATTTTGTGACGCAGAATCGTGTGTCGGGCGCGCGTCAACTAAGCCGCTACATCTTGCAGCAGGGCTTGCGACTGTCGCTAAAAGGCTAGTGGGTTAAACGGTCTCGGGAGTAGCAGTAGAAGTCGATCCATTGCGACCGCGATGGTAAAATTTCAGGTGGCGTCAGCGGGTGTTAGCCGGCCATAGCTCTAGCGGTCAGTTGGCCAGATCAGACAACTGGCGCCTAAACCGAGCTCGACCCGCGCGTCGAGATTTACGTCGAATTTGAACACGAGGGCGTCGGCACCAGCGGAACCGCTATTGGCAGCAAGAGTGGCGACGCGCTAGAGACCACTGGCTTGAACTGCCTCATCCGAATCATCGATGTCAGCGCCATCATTCAAGGTCTAGAAGCCCGGAAGTGTATCGAGGAATCCGTCCACTTCGCAACACGCCTGATGTCCTACCTCGCTGCAAGCCTCATGAGTGGGCGTAGGCACAACATGCTGGCCCGCGCCGGAAAGTAAGGTATGAACACGAAACATGTTGGAAACCTACGCCTATCGAGCGAAGAGGAGGATGCGATCGTGAGCTTCATGCAAACACTGCCGGATGGGTTAATGCCGGCTCCAGCACGAGAGCGGCGTAGTTAGCCCGTCAAACAGGAGGGCTGCTGACAGGGCCGTTCGCGTCACCGATGCTGTCTGGCCATTTCTCATTTGACGAAAGCGCGACAAGGTGGGCAGACGCAGATTGGCGCTGCGCGCATTTGCGTAAGATCTTCGCTATAGCGATAATGTTGCTTCGGCGCTCGATGTAGAAAAGCCATTTTTCATCTCCAGCGCGAAATATCAATCCTGTGCAACGATTCTCCTTGACGACGGGTTTGGACATCGGCATTCTGCATTTAAATGCGGTAGTGAATAATTATTCAAGGGTAGGGAATGTTGGATCGTCAAACACAAGGCGCGGATTCAAACGCTCTTATCGCAAAGATTTTAGCGGCTGATGAAACCACGCGATCTGAACTTCTCGCTCGTACGGCGACGGAAGTCAGGATCTCTATCCTCAACACGATCAACGGGCCCAAAATGGGCCATATCGGCGGGGACTTTTCCGTCGCCGATATTCTCACGACGCTGTTCTTCGGCGTGATGAAGCTCGACCCAAATAATCCGATTTGGCAAGAGCGGGATCGCTTCATCCTCAGCAAGGGCCATTGCTCAGCGGCGCTTTATTCCGTGTTGGCTATGCGTGGCTTCTTTGAAATCGACCTGCTGAAGACGTTCATGGCGCCTCTTTCAGCTCTCAACGGCCACCCCAACCGTCGTAAGATTCCAGGCGTTGAGGCCAACACCGGTCCCTTGGGCCATGGTCTGCCCATCGGCGTCGGTTGCGCTATTGCAGCACGCCTAGCGAAAGCCAACCGACGCGTCTTCGTCGTGCTCGGTGATGGTGAGCTGCAGGAAGGCAGTAACTGGGAGGCCGCTATGGCGGCTGGCCATCGCGGCCTGTCAAATCTCGTGGCTATCGTCGACCGTAATCGGCTGCAACAGGGCGCCGGGACGGAAGACACCAACCGGCTCGAACCGCTGGCCGACAAATGGCGCAGCTTCGGCTGGGAAGTGCACGAGGTCGACGGACACGACCACCGAGTTCTCTACGACATGCTGTCCAAGCCGGGCGGGTCCCAGCCGCGGTGCCTCGTCGCGCGCACGATCAAGGGTAAAGGGGTCTCCTTCATCGAAAACCGGGTCGAGTGGCACCACAAAGTACCGTCGCTGGAACAGGTTCAGCTCGCCCTCAAGGAGCTCGCAGTTTGATGAACGAGATAAGCCAGGCTCCCACTGTTGCAACATTCGATTGTCGTGTCGCATTCGCGGAGACATTAACCGAGCTCGCCCGGACCGATCACCGCATTGTTGCGGTCTGTAATGACTCGGTAGGATCGAGCAACCTCAACGCCTTCCAGAAGGAATTTCCGGACCGTCTGATTAATGTCGGCATCGCCGAGCAAAATATGGTTGGCGTGGCAGCAGGTCTCGCGAATGGCGGCTTCGTACCTTACGTGAGCTGTGCCTCTCCCTTTCTAACCGGCCGCGCGTTGGAACAGATCAAGGCAGACGTCGCCTATAATAACTATCATATCGTGCTCTGTGGCCAGAGCCCGGGCATGTCCTACGGTGAGCTTGGACCAACGCATCACTCGATCGAAGACTTTGCCTGGATGCGAGCGCTGACAGACCTGACAATACTTGTGCCGGCTGATCCGCGACAGACGCGGGATGCTGTGCGTTGGGCCTCCACCGCCAACCGCCCGGTGTTCATGCGCGTCGGCCGGTTTAAGATCCCTTCCGTTACTCCAGAAGACGAAGATTTCGTCCCGGGCCGCGCCTCGCGTTTGCGCGACGGTCGCGACGTGACGCTCATCGCATGCGGCACAATGGTATCTCGCGCCCTGGGAGCCGCCGACCAACTCGCGCAAAAGGGCATCTCGGCGCGCGTGCTGAACATGACGACGATCCAGCCTCTCGACGAGGCTGCAGTGATCGAGGCCGCCACCGAGACCGGCCGGATCGTGACGGTGGAGGAGGCAATCATCCATGGCGGCCTCGGCTCCGCTGTTGCGGAGTGCGTCGTGCAGAATAAACCAGTGCCCATGCGCATACTCGGCGTGCCCCATCTCGCACCCACCGGCAGCACCGCCTTCCTGCTGGACCATTTTGGACTCAATGCCGAGGGGATCGCTAAAGCAGCCCTCGAATTGGTGGGTTGAGCCGTGGCCGCCCCGCTGCTTCTCGCGATTGACCAAGGCACCAGCGGAACTAAGGTGATTCTGGCGGATAAGACGGGGTCGATCGCCGCGCGCGGCCATGCACCTATTGGCGAGACGCATCCTCATCCGGGATGGGTCGAGCAGGATCCAATCGAGATCTGGCAGAGCGTGCAGCGCGCAGTCGCCGGTTGTCTCGATGGACACGATCCGGCGCGCGTCGCGGCCGTCGGGCTGAGCACGCAGCGTGAATCCATTGTTGCCTGGGACCGGCTGACCGGCGCGCCGCTGACGCCGGTGATCAGTTGGCAGGATCAACGTAGCGCAGCACTTTGCGATGCGCTCCGCAGCCCCGAGGTCGAGGGCCTCGTACGGGCAAGAAGCGGCCTTCCGCTGGATCCGATGTTCTCGGCTCTCAAGGCAAGTTGGCTGCGCCGCCACCACCCGGGCGCCTCGGAAGCCATACAGACGGGCAGGGCCGTGATTGGCACGATCGATTCATGGTTGCTGAGTCGTCTCTCCAACGACGAACCGGTGATTGAAATCGGCAACGCGTCACGCACGCAGCTTTTGGATGTTGCAAGCGGGACGTGGGACGAAGACCTGCTCGCGCTTTTCGGTGTGCCCGAGAACGCGCTTCCGAGGGTGGTTCGGTCCACAGGGCCATTTCCAACCGTGCGTGGTCTGCAACCTTTGCGAGACGGAACGCCGGTTTTGGCGGTCATGGGTGACTCGCACTCCGCCCTATTTGCTCACGGAGCTTTCGCCCCCGGTCAGATCAAGGCGACTTACGGCACCGGCTCTTCGATCATGGGCCTCATAGAACGGCCGGATGGTCTGCACCCCGGACTCTGCCTGACGATTGGCTGGCAGATCGATGATCCGGCCTTTGCGGCTGAAGGTAACATTCGTGCAACCGGTGCCGCACTGCGCTGGATGGCAGGGATCCTCGGCATGAGCGTTGATGCGATGACGGAACTCGGCGCGCGATCACAGAGCCGCGGTGCGGTGCTCGTTCCAGGATTCACAGGCCTCGGTGCGCCATGGTGGGACCGGGACGCGGTCGGCATCCTCACAAACCTGTCCCTCAACACCTCGTCAGCCGAGCTGGCACGCGCGGCGCTAGAGGCCGTCGTGCATCAGGTCGCAGACGTCGTCGAGGTGATCGAAACCACTACTGGCACGGCCCGCGATCTGTTCACCGACGGCGGTCCCACTCGCAACGACGCGTTGATGCAGATGCAGGCTGATCTCCTGGGCTGCACGATCCATCGCTCGGCAGCGCCTGAACTGTCCGCCTTGGGTGTCGCCCACATGGCTGGCTTAGGAGCTGGCGTCTGGAACTGGGAGGAATTGCGCGCCTTGCCGCGACCGCGTGAAACGATCCTGCCTCGTGTTGGCCTCGCGAATCGCAGCACTCAGCGTAGCCATTGGCAAGCGGCCATCGCTCGGGCGCGCTCAGGCACTGCCTGTCGCGCTCCTGCTTTAGAGACCGCGTGAAGGGAAGAAGCAAATGTCGTCCTCAACCTTTGTAGCCTCCGCCGGCTCGGATTCAAGACGCTCGATCTGGGCGCGTTTGCTAACTGGTTCCCAAGGACCGTTGATCGGGCTCATTATCCTGTGCATTGTCTTCTCGGTCACGAGCGATGTCTTTCTGTCGGCTCGCAACTTCCTCAACGTCATAGATCAAATTACGGTTCTCGGGATCCTTGCCCTGGGTATGACCGGCGTTATCATCATCGGCGGGATCGACCTTTCGGTTGGATCTATCCTGGCATTGTCCTGCATGGTGCTCGGCTGGCTGCCACAGGATTACGGTGTACCTTTCGGCGTTTCACTAATCCTCGCTATTATCGCCGGGGGTGCCTGCGGCCTAGTCAACGGCCTGCTGGTAACCCGTGCCAAGCTGCCACCCTTCATCGCTACGCTCACGGTGATGTCCGTTGCCCGCGGCCTAGCCAATCTCACCACCGGCGGCGAGCAGGTCGTCGGCTATCCCGATTGGTTCACCCGGCTCGCGACCGTCCGCTATCTTGGATTCCTCTCTGCGACAGTCGCGATGTTCATCGTGTTGGCGTTCGCCGGATGGATCTTCCTTCGCTACCGCGGAACCGGGCGAAGCCTCTACGCGATCGGCGGCAATCCGGAGGTTGCGCGCCTTGCAGGGATCAAGGTTCTGCGCCTCACCGTCTGGGTGTATGTCGCCTCCGGCGTGCTAGCCGGTCTTGCGGCCCTTGTGCTTTCGTCGCGACTCGATTCGTCACAGCCGAGTGCAGGGCTAGGCTATGAATTGGACGCTATTGCGGCCGTGGTCATCGGCGGTGCCAGCCTCAGCGGCGGCATTGGCGGCATCGGTGGCACCGTTGTAGGTGTCCTGATCATCGGTGTGCTGCACAACGGCCTCAACCTGGTCGGCGTTTCTCCCTTCATTCAGCAGGTCATCATCGGCTGCGTCATCGCGGTTGCGGTCACGATTGACAAGTTCCGGCGCCAGTGACCTGAGGAAAGTAGACCCAGCCGCGTCATCGCGGTTGGAACTGGGCTAAGCGACTAACAAACAGTGCAAGAAAAGAGGAAATGTAATGTTCAAGACCAAGCTGCTCGCTTCCGCGTTTGTGGCGGCCTTCGCAATAGCAGCGCTGCCACTTGTTGGCTCCGCTCGCGCCGCCGAGCCGACTGTCGGCCTCGCGGTCGCTAACCTCCAAGCCGACTTCTTCAACCAGATCAAGCAATCCGTGGAAGCCGAGGCCGCTACTAAGGGCGTGAAGGTCATTGTCGTCGACGCGCACGGTGACAGCGCCACCCAAGTCAACCAGATTCAAGACCTCATTACGCGCGGCGTAAAAGCGATCATCTATATTCCGGCCGGCGCAACTGCCGCAGGCGTGCCTGTTCGAGCGGCGCAAGCCGCGCATATCCCTGTCGTCGCCGTCGACCGGAATGCGCCGGACGCACCGGCAGATACCTTCATCGCGACTGACAGCGTTGCGGCCGCACACACATTGGGCGACTACGTCTGCAAGATAGCGGGCGGCAAGGGCACGCTCGCGATCATCCAAGGGCAGCTCGGCACTACCCCTGAGGTCGATCGCAACAAAGGTTTTGAAGCGGCGATGGCGAGCTGCCCGGGTATTAAGCAGGTCGCGAAGCAGGCGAGCCAGGAATGGTCGCAGAACGAAGGGTTCACGATTGCTCAGGACATGCTTCAGCGCCACCCCGATATCACGATCTTCTTTGGGCGCGCCGATGCTCTCGCTTTGGGTGCCGCCCAAGCGACGAAGGTTGCGAACCTTGACCATCCGGTTCTCGTGGTTGGCTTCGATGGCGATAAAGCTGGCCTGAAAGCGGTACAAAGCGGCACCCTCGCGGCGACTATGACTCAGAAGACGCAGGCGATGGGTCGCCTGGCCCTGGATTCGGCGCTCGATCTCGCGGCCGGAAAGACTCTTCCGAAGGAGCAGCTTCAGACGGCTGTTCTGACGACGAAAGATAACGTGACACCGTACATCGCTCAGCACCCGTAAGAGTCGTCAACCTAACTGGAGACGAAGCCATGTGCGCCCTTATGGCGGATCAGTCGCTCTCGCGTCCCCGCCAGATGGAGGGACGTCCTGTGCGTCTCTCTGTGACTGGGGCGCGCAAGGCTTTCTCGGGAACACCTGTGCTGAACGACGTTGATCTCACCGTGCGTGAAGGTGAGGTTGTGGCGTTGTTGGGCGAGAACGGAGCTGGCAAGTCCACGCTCTCTTCTATCATCGCCGGCGTCATCGAGGCTGATGCGGGATCGATGGTCTGGGAGGGCCAGTCGTATACGCCGGCCTCGCCCGGAGACGCGATTTCCCATGGCATTGGACTAATCCATCAGGAGATGCGCCTGCTGCCGGACCTGACCATCGCGGAAAACGTGTTCGTTGGGCGGCTGCCAATGACTGGAGGGCGTATCGATCGGGAGCAGATGCGACAGCGTGCTTCTGAGCAGCTCCGCCGCCTCGGGCTTGAGATCTCGCCGGATACCCTCGTGCGTAGCCTACGCGTGGCCGCCCAGCAACAGGTCGAGATCGCTAAGGCGCTGACTTTAAAGGCGCGACTGCTGATTCTAGATGAGCCAACGGCGGCCCTCGGTGGAGATGAAACGGACAGGCTATTTGCGCAGATCGATCAATTAAAGCAGGAAGGTTTCTCTTTCATCTACATTAGTCATCGGCTGGAAGAAATCGCTCGCATCGCTGACCGCATTGTGGTGCTCAGGGATGGCAACAAGGTCGCAGAGCACAGCACGGCACAGGTTCCGGTGGACCAGCTGTTGCGGGACATGGTCGGACGCAACATCGATCGCCTCTTCCCGCACGTCGAAGCGCCGCGGCCGCGGGAAGTGCTGCGTGTTGACGGACTGCGCTCCGCAGAAGGCGCCTTCGCCGATATTAGCTTCGCCGTGCACGAAGGCGAGATCTTCGGCATTGCGGGCATCGTCGGCGCCGGCCGCACCGAGCTGGTGCGAAGCATAGCGGGCGCCGATCTCCTTTCTGCCGGGACAGTGACGCTCGACGGAAAGGCGCTCAGGTTGACCGGCCCGGATACTGCTATCCACGCCGGCATCGTGCTGGTGCCGGAGGATCGCAAGGGGCAGGGCATTTTGCTGGAACATACGGTGGCGGACAACTTGGCCCTCGGCAATATGGACCGACTCGGCAAGCGCGGCTGGCTTGATCCAGCGAAGGTGCGGGAGTTCGGCCAGCGGATGATCGAGCGTCTGGGCATCAAGGGACGGCCGGGCCAGCAAGCCCGTTACCTCTCCGGGGGCAATCAACAGAAAGTGGTCATCGCGCGCTGGGTAGCGCGCGCCCCCAAGGTTATTATCCTGGATGAACCAACCCGCGGCATCGACGTGGGTGCGCGCGCGGCGATCTACGAGGTTATCGCTGAGCTCGCGAAGTCGGGTATGGCTGTGGTGGTGGTGAGTTCGGACCTCGAAGAGGTTTTGGGTCTCGCCCATCGCGTGATGGTGCTGGCGCGAGGCCGGCAGATGGGCGTGCTCGATCGGGCGCAGGCAAACAACGTCGCCGTTATGGCCTTGGCCACGGGCTGAACAGGAGCTGCAGATGACGGAGCTTTTCAGTCTGGCCGGCGAGGTCGCTCTGGTGACCGGTGCGGGTAGCGGTATCGGCCAGCGATTGGCCGTGGGATTGGCCGAGGCCGGTGCCGATGTCGCTTGTTTCGACCTGGCCTCAAGCACAGGCCTCGCGGAAACCGTGTCGCGTATTGCGGCTCTTGGTCGCCGGGCGGTTGCCGCTCGGGGGGATGTCACCAACGGTAAGGATCTGGCCGACGCGGTTGAGGTTGCGGAGCGTCTCGGGCCACTTTCGGTTGCGCTGAACTGTGCCGGAATCGCAAATGCGGCGCCGGCAGAGGAGATGCCACGGGAACAATGGCAACGGATGTACGACGTCAACGTGACCGGCGTTTTCCTGTCATGTCAAGCTGAAGCAAAGGTAATGCTGGGCCGCCGGCGGGGCGCCATCGTCAATATAGCCTCCATGTCCGGAGTGATCGTCAATCGCGGGATCCTTCAGGCCCATTACAACAGTGCTAAGGCAGCAGTGATCCACCTCTCCCGCAGCTTGGCGATGGAATGGAGTGATCGGGGTGTGCGGGTAAATTCGATCAGCCCCGGTTATACCGCCACCCCGATGAACATTCGGCCGGAGGTCGCCGACCAGGTGAAACAGTTCGCGGCTGACACTCCGCTCGGTCGCATGGCGACGGTGGACGAACTGGTTGGTCCGGCCGTATTCCTGGCCAGCCGGGCCGCGTCCTTCTGCACAGGGATCGATCTGCTGGTCGATGGTGGTTTCGTATGCTGGTAAAGGAGCCCTCTTGCCTCGGACCGATGAACTCCGCCTGATCGCGCGCGTCGCACGCATGTATTACCTCGAAGACATGAAGCAGGGAGATATCGCAGCGCGTCTGACTATTTCGCAGGCGACAATATCCAGGCTTCTCCGTCGCGCGCGGGAGGAGAACGTCGTGCGTATCAGTGTGCAGACGCCTTCCGGTACTTTCCCTGAGCTTGAGGAAAGCCTTTGCCGAAAGTTTGGAATGACGGAAGTCGTCGTGGCCGAATGCAGCGAGGACCGGGAAAGTCAGATTCTCCGGCGTATCGGTGACGCTGCCGCCCTATATCTGGAGACTACCCTGCAGTCGGGTGAGATCGTCGGCATTTCCTCGTGGAGCGAATCCCTGCTGCGCACAGTTGAGAACATTCATCCGCAACGGCGGCTCGCTGCCGAGCGGGTCGTGCAACTTCATGGCGGGGTAGGCGACCCCAGCGTGCAAACCCACGCCACCAACCTAACACGCCGCCTGGCGGAACTGATCGGCGCGCAGGCGCAACCGTTGCCCACGCAGGGAATCACAAGCTCGAAGGCTGCTAGGAAAGTGCTGACAAGCGATCCATTCGTGCGGGAGACAATGGCGTATTTTTCGAAGATCACCCTGGCACTCGTCGGCATCGGCGCGGTGGAACCGTCAAAGCTTCTTGCGGACAGTGGTAACATATTCTCACCATCCGAACTGGCCGAACTCGCGCGACTAGGTGCCGTCGGCGACGTTTGCCTCAACTTTTTTGATCGCAATGGAAAGTCGGTGCCATCCTTTTTGCAGGAAAGGGTTGTCGGCATCGACCTCGATCAGCTTCGCCAGGCAAAACGAGTGGTCGCCGTGGCAGGAGGTCAACGCAAAGTTGCAGCACTCCTCGGCGCAATGCGGGGGAAGCTCATCGACGTTTTAGTGACGGATCAATTCACGGCGGCGCGACTCGACGCGGCCTGAGACAAGAAACGAAGTAGTAAAGGAAGGCAGATGATGCTCAGAGGCAAGGTCGCGGTGATCACCGGAGCCAGCCGCGGAATAGGAGCGGCAATTGCCTTCCGGCTCGCTCGTGACGGCGCGGCTGTGGTCGTAGCCGCGAATGAACCTTCAGTTGAAGCGGTTGCGGAAGCCATTCGGGCGGCCGGAGGGCAAGCATCTTCCATCGTCGCTGACGTTACGAACTCGGCGGACGTCGCAGCCATTTTTGATCTTGCGGAGGCTCAGTTCGGTCGCGTCGATATCTCCGTTCAAAACGCGGGAGTCATCACGATCGCCCGCATTGAGGACCTTCCGGAGAGCGACTGGGACAAGATCATGGCAGTGAACACCAAAGGCGTATTCCTTTGCTGCCAAGCTGCAATCGCGCACTTTCGTAGACACGGAGAAGGCGGTCGGCTGATTAATACGGCATCTGGTCAAGCGCGACAGGGATTTGTGTTCACTCCTCACTATGCTGCTAGCAAGTTCGGCGTCATCGGCGTCACGCAGAGCCTCGCTAAGGAGGTGGCCAAAGAAGGCATCACAGTCAACGCCTTTTGTCCGGGGATCATCGAGACGGACATGTGGGCCTACAATGACCAGGCCTGGGGCAAGTTATTGGGAAACTACGCGCCAGGCGAACTGATGGCGGAATGGGTGGAAAATATTCCGATGGGAAGAGCAGGGAAGGGCGATGACGTAGCCGGGCTCGTCGCGTTTCTGGCTGGGCCGGACGCGGCTTATATCACGGGTCAAACGATCAATGTGGATGGAGGTCTCATAATGTCGTGAGAGTTTATCGATATAATCTTTCGAGATAGTCCGGCGGCAGGGCGAAAACTGCTGGCCGTGGGACACTTTTCCAGTAGTATTTCGGCCATTCTAGTGGTGGGGCTATTTCAGTGGGCACCTTCCTTCATCGCGTCTTCGCGTTCATCGCCTGACCGCGACGGCA
>NZ_LMUG01000054.1:23457-23614 GCF_009766125.1 Acidisoma sp. S159 | reverse complement strand
CGTTGTGGTGATCGACTGCAATGAAGACCGCCACCTGGCCTTCCGCCGTCCAGGTCGTGGTCATGTCGGTGCCCCACATCATGTCGATCGCATCGGGAATGATGGTGCCGTCATGGTTGCGCGGTCCGTGCGGCTGACCGACCCGGCCGGGCGCCAG
>NZ_LMUG01000054.1:22895-23447 GCF_009766125.1 Acidisoma sp. S159 | reverse complement strand
ATCCTTGCCGATGGCGCCGAAGTGCCGTCGTACGCCCTGGCGCAGCGGTTCGAGGGCTTCAAAACGGGTCCCACGTCGGGCGGCATGAACGCCGACGCACTCAGCGTTGTGGTGATCGACCGCAATGAAGACCGCCGCCTGGCCTTCTGCCGTCCAGGTCGGTCCCCACATCATGTCGATCGCATCGGGAATGATGGTGCCGTCATGGTTGCGCGGTGCGCGCGGTTGACCGACCCGGCCGGGCGCCAGCAGGTCGTTCTCGCGCATGAGCCGCAGTGCTCGGCGCAGCGACGTGCGGATGCCGCCGATCCGCAACCGGGCCCAGACTTTCCGTGACCTTCGCCATGGAAAGGGCTGTCGGAGAGGACGCCACGGATCCGTTCCAGTAGAGCTGCATCCGACATCGGTCCTGCTGGACCGGGCCTCTGTCGTGTTGGCCCTGGATGGCGGTGCCGATAGACGCTCGCTCTCGCGCTGCGCCAGATCCGGCAGACGCGTGCAAGGCCGTAGGGCTTTGCACTGCTGGGCACAGGGTGCGGCTCATCGCCTCGA
>NZ_LMUG01000054.1:16751-22885 GCF_009766125.1 Acidisoma sp. S159 | reverse complement strand
CTCTCGCGCTCCTCACCATTCGGGGCCTTGGTCGCCAGGCTGGCCTCGCCGCCGTCGAGGAAGGCGTCGCGCCAGCCGTTCAGCGTCGCCGCAGTCACACCGAGCGAGCGGGATACCATGTCCAAATCCTCGCCCCGCAGGAGGCGCAGCACCGCGTCACGCTTGCGCTGCCGCGACATTCGGCCGCCGTGGCCAGCGCCAACGGTATCCATCTGCTGTGTCGTCATCGTCCATCCCTCTCACGGATACCGTCCGCTTACGGGATGTCTCATTCAACTGTGTAGCGGAGGACGTCCACCCGCCAGGAACCGGTGCATGGGCGCAAGTGCTGTCGCGCTCGTCGTTCCAGTGTCGCGGCGTAGGCCTGGACCCAACGGAACAGCGTCGTGTGATCCACCCCGACGCCACGGTCCGCCAGCATCGCCGAGAGGTCACGGTAGCTGATCGGGAACGCCAGATACCATCGCAACGCCCAGAGAATGACCTCAGACGCGAAGTGCCGCCCTTTGAACCCGCCGTCCCGCCCCACCGCTATCACCCGTCCGCCGCTGCTCACCGCCTTCTACCCCAATGCGGCGCCTCCTGGCGCATTGCAACAGAACCCCGAGGATCACGTCCCGGTATGCCTCGATGCGATGCGAGCGTTGATCCCCGCCTTTTGGCTGCGCCCGCGTCGACCCCGTCGCTTTGAACGCCCGCATCCAGCGAATAGCGGTTGCAATACCGACACCGAACCGCTCAGCCGCCGCGCGCCGGGATAGCCCCGCCTCGACCGCCGCAATGACGCGCAGACGAAGGTCTTCTGATAAAGTCCGTCCCATGCTTTGCTGCCCCCTTCCAGCACGCACAGAGAATCAGATCGCCGCCGCGTCGGGGAAGAACTTTCGAGTCGGATCGGTCGGTTTTTGCTCTAGACGGCACGACTGCCTTGCGCGGCATTAGAAACTTCAGCCCATTGTTCCCAGGTATTGAGCCGCCCCTCATAGAGTTTTTTAATCATGGGAAGAGGACCAGTTCCGAGCAGAAGTCGCAGCGGGGGCTTGTCCGCATCAACGAGATTTAAGATGGCGTCGGCGGTCGCCGTCGGGTCACCTGACATCTCCGGCTTGAACGAGCCCAAGACAGCTTGTCGCACGCCATCGTATTCCGCCATTGCCGGTGCAGCTTTCATCGAAGACCTAAATCCGGTTTTGAAGCTTCCCGGTTCAATGATGGTGACTTTTATGCCGAAGCCAGCGACTTCACCTGCGAGAGCCTCTGTCATGCCCTCTACAGCAAATTTTGTAGCCGCGTAAATTCCGCCTGTTGGGAAACCGATGACACCACCGATGCTCGACACGGTGAGGATGTGGCCACTGCCCTGAGTGCGCAATAACGGGAGGGCAGCCTGGATGACGGACAGTGTCCCGAACACATTGGTATCAAAGTTTGCATGGGCGTCCGCCGCCACAACTTCCTCGACCGCACCCATGTAGCCGTAACCCGCGTTACAAAGTACCACGTCGAGGCGGCCGAAATGCTGGTGCGCCTTCTTGACCGCTTCGAACACCGCATCACGGTTGGTCACGTCGAGCGACAAGGGAAGGACGGACTCGCCATAGGTTGTGACGAGATAACTTAATGTCTTGGAGTCGCGGGCAGTCGCGGCAACTCTATCGCCGCGTTTAAGTGCTGCTTCTGTCCAAATGCGGCCGAACCCGCGAGAAACTCCTGTGATGAACCAGATTGTTGATTGAGCCATAGCGTCATTCTTTCTAAAAGTTGAACAGTGGGTTTGTAGATTTTGTGAGTGCCAGAGTGTGAGCGGTCTACTCGAAAGCTACGCCTGTCATCTCTTCCGACGCCGTCCACAGCTTTGCGGAGATTTTTGGGTCAGAGGCACGTGCCTCGATCTTTCCTGGTCCCGGCGGTCCCTTGAACTCGTTCCAGCCCTGCGGTCCGAAATATTGTCCCCCGGTCACGCCTGACATCGTAGCCGCCATAAGTGTCGGCAGCGCACCAGCGGCTGCCGAATGGCCGAGCGGTCCCACCATCATGGGTATAGCTGTCCGCACTAGGGCATTAGCCCCCAAAGCCGGTCCGTTTGCGACCAGGTCCGTTTTTGCAAAGCCAGGATGCGCCGCAACGCTGGTCAGACCCCAACCTTTTGCTTTGCTTTTCCGGTCCAGCTCAATAGCGAACATCAGCATCGCAAGCTTGGATTGCGAATAGACTGGGAACGGCTTGTAGCCCTGCTTATAGTTGAGATCATCGAGTGCGATCCTCCCCGACCGGTGCGCGATGCTGGAAAGTTGCACCACCCGTGCCTTTGCCGTCTTTAACAGCGGCAACAACCGGGCCGTCAGTGCGAAATGAGACAGATAGTTTGTCCCAAACTGCATCTCGAAACCGTCTGTTGTGGTCTCTCGTTTGCGCAGCGCCATGAGGCCTGCATTGTTAACCAGAATGTCGATCGGACGACCTGCCATCAACATGCGGTTGGCGAAATCGGCCACAGAAGCAAGGCTAGCCAGATCGACCATTTCAAAACGCACTTTCGCCTCTTTATAGCGGTCACGGATCAATCGTTCGGCGTTTCGTCCTTTGGTAAGGTTGCGCCCAGCCAGGATGACTTCCGCTCCTGCTCCAGCGAGACTCAGCGCGGTTTCCAAGCCAAGGCCGCCCGTTGCGCCACTGATAACGGCTAGCTTTCCAAACTGGTTGGGAATTTCTTTTGTGGTCCATGTCGCCATATTTGCTATCCTCTGTGTTGAAAATCTCCAAGGGGGCCTCATTGGTTGGTATAGATAGTGCATCGAGTGCAAAAAGGCAAGCGATGCAAAATTCAACGATTCCAAGTGGCTTGCGTGAGCGCAAGCGCGTGGAGACCCATGCTCGAATCCAGCTCGAAGCTATTCGGCTTTTCATCAAACATGGTTTTGAGTTTACGACGCTCGATGACATAGCAGAGGCCGCCAACGTTTCGCGGCGTAGCCTGTTCCATTATTTTGAATCCAAGGAAGAGATTGTCTTTTCCACCAGGGCTGACTTCCCGAAGCTTATTGCCGAAGCCATTGGACGGCGTCCGGTCAATGAGCCCCTGCTAGAAATGGTCGAGAATGCATTGATCGATGTAGTCGCGCTCGGCGTTCCGCCGCAGACGCGCAATGTATCCCGACTGATCCGAGACACGCCCATTCTCAGCGCCAGGGATCAGGCGAAGTATGAGCATGTTGAAATGATACTGGTGAAAGCCTTGTCGGATCGTAAACGTCTGCCTGAGACCGACACGGCATGCCGAGTGACCGCTGCAACCGCTATCGGCCTCATGAAGCTGGCTTTAAAGGGTTGGCTAGACGGGACGGAGGTCAGTCCCGAGAAATATTTTAAGGCGGCGTTCAAAGCGCTGCGACGTATTGCCGGCTAAGGACCAGCTTCGGTTATTAATTCAGCATCAGCTAAAGATGCTGCCCGTAGTCCATCCGTTCGTGCAGCACGCGGACGACCTCTATGCCGTTATCCATGATCCGATAAAAAAGGATGTGCGCGCCTGACTGAAATTTGTAGTAGCCCGTGCGGACTTCGGGGCATGCCCGGCCGAGCGCCGGATTGCCAGCCACCATAGCCACGTGCGCACCCAGCTGGCGCGTGTAGGTTTCCGCCTGGGCGATGCCCCAGCGGTTAGCGGTGTGGTCCCAAATGTCGGAGAGATCGCCCTGCGCACGAGGCGTCAGTGTGAAGCGGGCAGTCATTTAACCGAAGGGCGTGCATCCCGCTTGCGTGCAATGAACGCATCGAAATCAAACGGTGTTGCCGGGCCGCTCTGCTCGCCCTCGATGAGGGCCGATTGCAGTGCTGCCAGCTTCGCTTCCTGTTCTTCCAAGAGCCGCAGACCTGCGCGCATCACTTCGCTGGCGTTGCTATAGCGACCCTGCTCCACCCGTGCTTCGACGAAGCTGGTGAAGTGCTCCCCTAAACTAACTGAGGTATTCTTGCTCATGAAGGCATTATACCAAACGTTGGTACTAATGCAAGAGGGCGTCTCATTATTTAGAAAACGCTCGACGACCGCTATTTAGAGTGCTATAACGTCCTTTATAGCACTCAACGGAAATTACTGACCTTTTTGACGCTCAAATCAACACGCGAGAAGAATCCTTCTTGCGTATTGACATCGTCCACCAGCCGATGATTGCCTAACGAAGCCTAGGCACTCGCGGCAGTTTGCGCTGCCCGACGTACGGCGCCGACCGTAATCGGACCTGGGCCGGCCAGATCCGATGACATCGAGACACAGTGCTAGCGCTCGAGCGGCAAGGTCGGCCCATCGGCTCGGCAACATCTCCGGTATCCAATCCGGGTCGGGGCCGTCGCAGAATTGCCATGCGGTGCACCAACAGCCGCGTGGGCATCGCCGCGGATCGCTGCCTCACGACCTCGGAAAGCCTCTTTATTGCTCAATGGACTTTGAGAAGACGTTGACCACGATCACGCCCGCCAGGATGAGGCCAAGGCCGATTAGAGCCGCAGCGTCAAGGCGTTGCTTGTAAAAGATCAGGCCGACAAACGAGATCAGCACGATGCCAAGTCCACTCCAGATCGCATAAGCGATACCGATAGGCATCGTCTTGATCGGGATCGTTAGAAAATAGCAGGCCGCAAGATAGCTAATTGCCGTCAAAAATGTTGGCAGTAATTTCGTGAACTGCTGCGTCTGTTTTAAAAACGAAGTTCCTAAGACCTCGAAAACAATTGCGACAGCCAGCGCGCCGTAGATTAGGAGATTACGGTTCATCAAGCCATTCTGGGGGACAAATGGGCGCCTTCATAGGCCCTTTTCCGAGAATGGAGGCGCTAGCGGATAGCCAACAAACTCATCGCGGACGAGTCGCATGCGGCGGAGGAGGCTTGCGCTAGACGTGCGCTTCGCGAAGTCGACGCGGAGAACGGTAAGGTCACTTCGGTCATTCCGAGCCAGCAGGATGGTAAGAGCATCATGGACGACCTCGGCGACGAGTTCCGCGAATTGGATCACATCTGCGTTCCCTTCGCCACTTTCAGTCGCGCCTGGGCGTCGCGACCAAAAGAGGATGTTCAGCGCGCAGGGGGTACAAACGGAGAGCAGGGCCAGAGCGGGAAGTCCCTTAGGCCTTGGAGTTCAGTCAAACTGCGTTAATCTGCTTGGTGATGGGGGACTTCTCCCGGTTCGTTAGAGACATTGAGCGCAGATCGGTGGGAATTTGAGTCAGCCATGGGCCGCGGTGATAGGGGCGTTCGCATTTGTGGCGATCGTTCTCGTTCTCCAGGACGCGTTCGAGGTGATGCTTCTGCCACGGCGCGTGCAGCGGCGGACGCGGTTCGCGGTGATCTATTTTCGCACCGTATGGCGGGCTTGCTCGAGTATCGCGACGAGGCTTGGACCTGGTCGCGGTCGAGAAGGGATGCTCAGCCATTTTGGGGCTCTGTCGATGCTTGGTCTTTTCGCATCCTGGGCCACTACTTTAATCTTGGGCTTTGGTGTGTTGGAATGGGCACAGGAGCCGGCTGCTAAGAACGGCGCCAGCTCCTCCCTATTCGATCAATTCTACATGAGTGGCGTGACCTTCTTTACTTTGGGCTACGGCGACGTCGTACCGCATTCCGGTATTGCTCGGCTGACCGCTGTTATCGAAGCGGGCGTTGGGCTTGGCTTCATCGCGTTGGTCATTGGCTATTTGCCGCTCATCCACCAATTGTTTTCGGGAAGGGAAGTGTTGGTAATTCAGCTCGACGGCCGAGCAGGATCTCCACCCACAGCTGCGGGATTGTTGTGCAAACACGCGACGGCCCTCAGGGAACTCGACGATTTCTTGCGGGCGTGGGAGCTGTGGGGAGCGCAGCTGCTGGAAGGTCATCTGTCTTATCCGATGCTGGCCTACTACCGCTCGCAGCATGAAAATCAGTCCTGGCTGGCGGCGCTGACGGCCGTCACAGATTGCTGCGCCCTCATCCTCGTAGGTGTAGGTGATGCAAAGCCCTTTCAGGCGCGTATGACTTTTGAAGTCATGCGGCAGGTCGCCGTCGAGATGGCACGGTCGTTCCGAATCGCGCCCTCTCGTTACGACGGTGACGACAGGTTACACCCCGAGGCATGCCTTCATCTGCAGGCTGTCCTA
>NZ_LMUG01000054.1:13637-16741 GCF_009766125.1 Acidisoma sp. S159 | reverse complement strand
CTTTTCTCGCGCTGCGAGCACTACGCGCGACCTACGAACCACTGCTGGACGGTCTCGCACAGTACCTGATGCTGCCACTCCCAGAGTGGCTCCCAAACGATGATGCGGCGGATCATTGGACGCGTGGCCATCGAGGTTTGCTCGCTAAGCGGCTGGTCGAGCAGTTGGCGAAGGCGCCTCAGGCGGGCGAAATAAGGGATGAAACTGGCCAGGCTAGTCCTTGGAGACGTTTGCGGACGTGGCTTCGCCAATGAGGGAGGCCTCGATGATCCCCAGCCTTCCAACGAGGCATGACCAGATCGGCCTGATAAAAAAGGACGGTACAGCCTGCCGGTGCTATGCGCGGTTTCCGCAGTGAGACGGTCTGCCTCGACGGCATCCGCCTGCAGTTGCGATCCCGATGCGCAGCCGACCGAGCTCCAAATCGGTCAGGCGGCTCACGACCCAACTATGTCGCTGTCAGAGACGAGCTACAGGATCAGCGGCGCTTCTGGTTTGGCCGTATTAAGAGCGATTCAAAGCCGCCGCCGCACGGGTCGAGTGGACGCGGGTCTCCACCGCGGTCAGGAACACTACGCCTGGCTGAGCTTGGCTGGAGGGCGCTATGAAACCGGAACTCGAGGTCGAACTACCAACGATGGTCGCGAGCCTGCGCGTGAAGACGTCCTGCCAGGAGTTGCTGATCATGGTTTCCTGCCCACGCTTCTCCGGGGCGCCCACAGGTTACCCTAGCAATCCTTTCGCCATGTTCGAGGAAGCGCGTCCCATGACGGATTACACCAGGGTCTACATCAAGGTCACTATCACTGATCATGACGACGAGGATGATGGGCTTCCTGGCGTATACGCGGTCGCGGTGGATGAGGAGCTCAATGACGACGATAAGGCATCGGCGGCCTTGGACATCTTTCATGAGCATGTCGATATTGCTGACATAGATGACGTCGTCATAACCGTGCATTCCGAAGACGGAGCGGAACTTGGCGGCGTTGGCAGCGAGCCCCTAGCTCTAGGTGGTTCTTTTGAGGGCAAGCTCTCGGAGGAAGAAACGCCCGAGGCGCTTCAGGACGACCATTCTAAGGACGCGTGATTTCCGCACGTTCTCGCCCCACCGCCACCGACGATGAAGGTCTCGAACTGGTGCAGGCAATCAGCCCAGAAGCACGGTCTGGGTTCGCAGGTCAGCTCAGTGCCTGACTCGTTTGGAGCCGTCCCGCCCTTGGCAGGAGCGGTGGCTTCCCAATGCGCTGGGCGCGAGATCCGAGGACGCCGTCGCAGGCCAGCCCCACGCGAAGGAGGTGCTCATCGAGCCCGTGGCGCGCTGCTAGCTGAAGGCCGACCGGCATGCCAGCGTCGTCAAGAGCCACAGGGAGGGTAGGCGCCCTGAAAATGGCGTCGCGCAAGGTCTGGCCGAACGGTTCCGCGTCCTGCGGAAACCTTGCTGCGAGGCTAAACAACCGACGGCCTTAGGCTCCGGTAGGCTAGATATCGGAATGCCTACTTTAACCGGCGTTCCTGCCTGCCTAGCTCAACCGCCGGACCATGGTGGAGACAGCGGTGAGAATGATCCCGAGATCCCTACTTCTGGCGGGCCTGGCACTGCCAGCGGCCGCACAGGGTCTACCCGCTGCGACGGCCCCGGTATTGTTGGGGGCGAAAACGGCGCTCGACGGCTGCCTCGGAATACAGGCCCACCAAGGCACCTACTATCCCGCCGATCTGGGGCAGTCGGCTCTTTCGTTGCTGCAAACGTGCCCTGACCAGGTGAACCGATACCGGATAGCCTGCAACAACGTCGGTATCCCTGACGGCCAATGCGAGACGCAGCTGGCGGTTATCTCGGAGCATGCCCTCGATCAGGCAGGGCTCTAAACCCGATCCCGCTCTTGAACACGTCCCTTCCCCGCCCGAAGGTCATATCTACCGCTTGGGCAAAGGGAGAAAGCCATGTTCGCCTCGGTCCGGATACGACGGCGTCACTGACATTGAGGCTGTGAGCCAAGCAGCAGAGACCAGGGTAGCCCCGCTAATGCAGAAGCACGACGGCATGGTTTCCTACGCCTCGGTCAACATCGGCCACGGATCGGTCATTTCCGTCGGCATCTTGCGCGAGCTTGCCCAGACGGAGTTCAAGCACCTGATGCCTCGTCTCCCCATCGCCAGGGTCGGCGAGATCGTGGGCCATTTCGGTAAATAGTCACCCGTCAAACCGGTCCCGCGCGCGCCACGCGGCCAGCAGCAGCACGATCGCGAGGGCCGGCACAATAACGTCGGTCCAGAACGGCACGCCCGCGTTCCCAGGCGCGAAATTGCCGGCCACGAGCATCTGCCGGATGTGGCCGACCGCGTCCCCCAGCAGGGCTATGGAGGAAACCAGCACTGCCGCTGCCTTAAACGGCAGAGACGCCCAGAAAGCGGCACAGGCGGTCACACCGAACGCCAAGTCCGCGACCCCGACTTCATATTGGAAGGGACTGACCTGCCAGCCGATATCGGCGGCAGCCACGTGCGGCAGGAAAATATGGAACACGGCCGCCCAGATACCGGTGATGCCGATAGGCAGCAGCAATATCCAGGCGAGGAACCGGTGGGCTGCGGAGCGCCGGTCCCGGCGGATCGCCGCTATGATCAGGGCAAGGGGAAGTAATATGGCCGGTAGGTTGGATAGGACGAATCGGATGGAGGTCGCGATCACGGGACGCCTCTCGTCGTTTCTTGGCTTTTGATTGGCCATTTGACACAAGGGGGCCGGCCATTGTCCAGCGTGTCCCGCCTGCGACGCTAACCCAGTTCTTCGCAGATGCGCAGCGCCTGCACCAGCGCGTAGGCTGGCGGGTCGAACACCACTGGCTCGCCTTCACTCAGTGACAATATGTAGGGGAATTCGCCTAACGCTTTGTAACGCTCAAAGAGCGCCTGGGTATTCATGCCCGTCCGCCAGCATTCAGTAGACTTCGCTGTATAATCTTCTGGGCGGCAGCAAGAGCCTCATCCCGGGTCAGAAAGTCTCCCGCATCATAGCGTCGTTCGCTGGAAAGAGGGTCGTAGCGGCCGCCTACCACGAGGAGGTAGGGCATTGAATAATCCTGTCGCGATATCCCAAG
>NZ_LMUG01000054.1:13554-13627 GCF_009766125.1 Acidisoma sp. S159 | reverse complement strand
AAGACCGACATCAGCTACTCAGCCATCATCAGTTTCGCGTGCGCACTGATGCTGGTTAAATCCGTCCACACGG
>NZ_LMUG01000054.1:12401-13544 GCF_009766125.1 Acidisoma sp. S159 | reverse complement strand
GAGAAGACCGACATCAGCTACTCAGCCATCATCAGTTTCGCGTGCGCACTGATGCTGGTTAAATCCGTCCACACGGCCAGGAACAGAATCCTTATCTAACAGCCGGCCTCCCGAGGAAATGACCGTTTGGTGAATGAAGAAAGCGGCATCGGCGGCAGTTACAATTCGGCCTGCTCTTTCAAAAAGCCCCGCAGTGCATCCAGGCCCGTATAGAGGTGGCCCGCCAATCCCGCCCTCTCCGCACCGTCAACGTTGACCTGCGCATCATCGATGAACAGCGTTTCCGCGGGCCGCGCATCCATCGCCGCCAGGCAGCCGAGGTAGCACGCAGGGTCCGGCTTGGCGGCTTTGAACTGGGCGGACGCGTAAACCGCCGAACCAAAGAGTTTGGGTATCTCGGGGAATATCCGGACAATGTGCGTCGCGATCAGCGTTGTGTTGTTCGTCAACACGCCTAGCCGCACACGGCCCTTGAGCTCGCGCACGAAATCCATGACGTCGTGGTGCGGTTCAGTCGCGACGCGGCGAGCGTCAATCCATTCGTCCAGGGCCAGGGGATAGCTAAGGGCATCATGGTAGGCCTGTAGGTAGGCTAATTCGTCGAGCGCTCCAGCGTCTCCCAGCGTCTCAATGCCGGACCCCCAGATAGCGGCCTCGACCTCCTCAGCCTTCAGGCCTGCACAAGCGCCGATATAGGCGCACCGCCGCCGCCTGTGGTTCGTGCAGAGAACGCCATCAAGGTCGAAGAGCAGAAGCGAGTAGCGCGGCATCCCTTCCCCGTCGGTCGATTTGTCGAGGCGACGCAAGGATTGTGCCATTGAGCTGGCGCCGCAAGTAAAAATGCACAAAACTTCAGTTGCTTCTTTTGGTGCGGATACGCAATGGGACTAAACTCAAGGCGATCCGCATAAGGGCGGCTTTTAATAAGCCGAAAGCTCAATTAACGGACGCGTCGGCGCAAACTAGGTCCGCTGCCTTAACCCGGTCCAGGCACGCCTTGCGTCAACCGTCTTCCTGTCGAAGGCAGCGAGTTTCCCGTCAGACGTCGGGGTCATCCTGCGCTGCGAGTCCTATACCCGCTCAACGGAAGCCCGGCAGAAGGCTTATCCGAAAGATTGGAAGCCATGGAGCTATATCTACCAG
>NZ_LMUG01000054.1:11750-12391 GCF_009766125.1 Acidisoma sp. S159 | reverse complement strand
CAAACTAGGTCCGCTGCCTTAACCCGGTCCAGGCACGCCTTGCGTCAACCGTCTTCCTGTCGAAGGCAGCGAGTTTCCGTCAGACGTCGGGGTCATCCTGCGCTGCGAGCCCTATACCCGCTCAACGGAAGCCCGGCAGAAGGCTTATCCGAAAGATTGGAAGCCATGGAGCTATATCTACCATCCTGACTGTAACAACAGTGGAACGTTGGCGCGCTGCGTCGCGGAGGCGCCAAATGGAAACAGACACGTAAGCGGTGAAATCAGCAACAAGGCATTGGCTGAGCTCCATGCGATCATCGGTGCCCTACCTACTTCCCGAGATAGCTAATCACTTCCCCGACAATGGCCTTCGGAGGATTCGGAATAAGGCTTGACATCGTGTCTTTTACGACCTGACGGATGACGGTGTTGGCGTCCTCGGCCTGTGCAAAGGCTTCGAACGTGCTGATTGAGATAACCGAATCAATGCCGGCGGCGACGAGGTTGTAGGAGATGAACCCTTCCTGCCCTTTTAGGATCGGGAGAACCAGCTTTTCCACGCCTTGGGCAACTTTAGAAACATCGCTAACGCTGTCGTAAATGCGGATCGATGCAAACATTGCGTTTGTCCCCCGGGCTTTAACCGCTTCAATGGCGGC
>NZ_LMUG01000054.1:10503-11740 GCF_009766125.1 Acidisoma sp. S159 | reverse complement strand
TGATTGAGATAACCGAATCAATGCCGGCGGCGACGAGGTTGTAGGAGATGAACCCTTCCTGCCCTTTTAGGATCGGGATAACCAGCTTTTCCACGCCTTGGGCAACTTTAGAAACATCGCTGACGCTGTCGTAAATGCGGATCGATGCAAACATTGCGTTTGTCCCCCGGGCTTTAACCGCTTCAATGGCGGTTTTTCTGGCAGATCAATTTGCGCGGCGGGCCGGTATTTCGCAAGTTAATCCCGCTCAGGAGGGTGGCTTGAGGCCCTCAAGCTTCGTCCAGTCACGGCGGGCGCACTGATATGCCTCCCCGTCCACAACGACCACGTCCCCGATTGACGTGCTGGAGGGTGGCACCGGCTCCATCCGTCGGATCGATCCAATACCCAAGCGAAAGCCCGTCTCCGCAAGGAACGGCGAGCCCAGACACCAAAATGGATGCGACAAAAGCAACGTGGTAGTTCCGCAACATGCGCGTCGTTGACCGGCTGCCGGTGAATTTCTCGAAAGTTCCAGAAGAACCTCGTATCTATTTGCTGAGGCGACTTTATCACACTGCGAAACGGAATTATTGCCCTCTTCTGAACTAGAATCCCGTACGCTATCGCACATCAAGTGCCCGATGCTTTTGGAACAATCCGTAACGACGCTTGGGGCTTTGCAGTCTGCGCCGCCAGCATCGAGTCTATCATTTCCCCGACGGTCGACATGTTCTCGTCGGCTTCAACCTCAACGCCACACTCTTCCTCCAAAGCCATATGGAGGATAATCAACTTGAAGCTGTCGAGATTGAGATCGGAGGAAAGGCTGGCGTCATCGGGGAGTTTCTCTATCTGGAGAGCGAGATACTCGGAAATAAACAGGCGGATATGTTCCCGATCAACCATGTCCGCCCTCCGCGTGTAGGGCTTTACGGCCCAGACGTCGAGAGATTTGGCTAGGTCGGGATACCTTCAAGATATACCTTTAGGTATCCGAAGGGGGTGGTTTAGTACTACCTAATAGCCTTTTCTACTGGCCGAGTAACAACAGCATAATGACGGAGGACAATGATGCTGCGATGCCCCTTTGAATGGTCGTAACATTCGAAAGGGGAACCTGACGACCTCGACTGCGGCGTCTTTGGTTGGTCAAGCTGGCGGGAGGAGGTTCAAAAATGCTGAGCGGCTAAATTGGGTAAAGCAGGGCTCTTGGGCATCTGTACAGGGGTGGTCGTCCTTGGCGTGTCCGGCAGTG
>NZ_LMUG01000054.1:9037-10493 GCF_009766125.1 Acidisoma sp. S159 | reverse complement strand
TGATGCTGCGATGCCCCTTTGAATGGTCGTAACATTCGAAAGGGGAACCTGACGACCTCGACTGCGGCGTCTTTGGTTTGGTCAAGCTGGCGGGAGGAGGTTCAAAAATGCTGAGCGGCCAAATTGGGTAAAGCAGGGCTCTTGGGCATCTGTGCAGGGTGGTCGTCCTTGGCGTGTCCGGCAGCAGAACAGCGCGCCGGTTGACCTGAACGAGGATTCAGTGGGCTATCTTCCTGCTGGAGAATGCATGTCTGCTGACAAGTTTAACGCAGCATCAGCATCTCGGGAAGTCGTAGAAAGCACCGACTGGAGCAATATGGCCGGCTCGGCGACTTGGAGCGCCGGCACGAAATCGCTCGCCGGCGGCGTAACCGTCTTTAAGGAAATGTTTTGAAATGTTGTGGTCGCAGACAGGTCCAGCGATAGTCCTGCGTGAGCGACTAAGCGGTATTGCGGGAGGCGTAGATGCGAGTAGTCGTGTGCGCGATCATGGCAATCTTGGTATCGAGCGCGAACGCCGCCATGGCGAGCGGTTCGCCTGATCTTCCACCCAACTGGACCCGGCCATACGTCTGCACCAGTGTGGGGAACATGGGCGTCAACTTCGTTGACAAGGATGAACGCTGGGAGGGATTCTCCCTTTCCACTCCTCCGGTCTTCGTGCTGCGCGCGTATGACCCTGTTGCTGATCAAAGCGCATGAGTTCTCGTTAATTCGGTCAAGTGGAAGCTTCGTCATTGTGGCAAAGAACGGTGGCAGTTCAACGGCGTGGCAGAAGCCTTAGTGCGAACGTTCGACCATGGGCGTTCAAACCAAAGCCCGACGCCGCGACAGTCATCCAAACGCTCCCCGCCTGGTTCGAGCAATAGAATGCGTTGCATCCGCACCGCTCGCTTGGCTATCGGTCCCCTCGGGAGTTCATCCATCTCAACGCAACTTCAACCGGTGAGGTCGCACTGTCCGGAAATTGAGGGGCAACAACACGGACGCAAATGGGACTTCTGTTGAACCAGCCTATTGGGCAGCCCAAACGCAGAAACTGCTGACTTGTCGTCCTGCGGGGGGCAAAAAGATGACGGTCGAGAAGGCCGGTGAATGCCTCGCAGTGCTTTGTACCGAGTTCTCTGAACTAGCGAGTGATTCGGAACTTCAAATGGACATCCTGATGGCATTTGCCGTGATGGGAAATGCCATTAACCATCCGCTTGTCGGGACTACGACGTTCCATTCTTTTATTCAAGTCTTTCGAGCGCTACGAGCAGAGTTATCTCGAACAATCTGGAATCCATAAGGATTTCGCCCAAGAGATTGTCGACTCAATTTCGAGCGACTTACCCCGAATCCTACGATTTCGAGGACGGCGCTGATCGTATCGCTGGCCGCGTAGAATCGGCAGCACGTGTATGCTGTGACGAAGATACACAAAACGCGGAGCAAGAGGAAAAGCGGCAGAGCA
>NZ_LMUG01000054.1:8948-9027 GCF_009766125.1 Acidisoma sp. S159 | reverse complement strand
GTTCGAGCAATAGAATGCGTTGCATCCGCACCGCTCGCTTGGCTATCGGTCCCCTCGGGAGTTCATCCATCTCAACGCG
>NZ_LMUG01000054.1:7972-8938 GCF_009766125.1 Acidisoma sp. S159 | reverse complement strand
GGCATTTGCCGTGATGGGAAATGCCATTAACCATCCGCTTGTCGGGACTACGACGTTCCATTCTTTTATTCAAGTCTTCGAGCGCTACGAGCAGAGTTATCTCGAACAATCTGGAATCCATAAGGATTTCGCTCAAGAGATTGTCGACTCAATTTCGAGCGACTTACTCCGAATCCTACGATTTCGAGGACGGCGCTGATCGTATCGCTGGCCGCGTAGAATCGGCAGCACGTGTATGTTGTGACGAAGATACACAAAACGCGGAGCAAGAGGAAAAGCGGCAGAGCGCGAGTGAAATGTGGTGCGTACTCAGCGGGGCGTTGTCACGTTAACTGGCGGTCTACGACGGCCTGGGCGAGGATGATGGCATGAAGAAGCCGCCAGACCCGCACCATCGCCATCGTTTCGCGGCAGACCTCATCAGCCACGCTGTATGGCTCTATCACGTGTTCAGCCTGAGCTTCCGAGATGTTGAGCTGCTGCTGGCCGAGCGCGGCGTCATCGTCTCTTACGAGAGCGTCCGCCGATGGTGCCTGAAGTTTGGATCAGCCTTCGCCGACAATCTGCGTCGCCGCCGACCTCGGCCCGGTGATAAATGGCACCTCGACGAGGTGTTCATCCGCGTTCAGGTGAATTACGCTATCTCTGGCGCGCCGTGGATCAGAACGGCGTCGTGCTATCATCTCGCCATCACCATGAGTTGGTGGGCGTTCTTCGCCAGCTGCCTCAGTTGATCTCGCCCGCAATCTTGGCTTCGCGCTGTTTTATTGCTCGACCCTCACGCCTCACCAACGTCACGCCTGGGTCTAGCACTGAACCCCGAGCCCAATCGTGGGTGGGTTTGATGCCCCTTTTCCATGCGAAAAGGCTTATCACAGCCATCAAGTGCCTTCGCAGAAGGCAAAGGGCCGATTAGGGTGCGCTGACACGCTCAACGGGCACGCTACGGATCATAAAGACCGACAG
>NZ_LMUG01000054.1:7779-7936 GCF_009766125.1 Acidisoma sp. S159 | reverse complement strand
GTGCGCAAGTATTCCGGTGAGGATTACATAACCCACCTCGGGGCTATGGCCTCAATTGTGGAGGCGGTTGAGCATACGACTGGGATGTTGGCCGCAGCCTGGCTGCAAAGCGTGCTCGAGACGGGGCATCTGCGTCTCCTTCTAACGGGCAGAGTGT
>NZ_LMUG01000054.1:6970-7604 GCF_009766125.1 Acidisoma sp. S159 | reverse complement strand
CACCCGACTATTGATCGGCCTGCTGGCTTTTTTCTGTGAGTTACGTCGGTCCTAATATCCCACAAGGCTGAGGTGATTAACAACCAGAGCTGGATCCAATGTCCCGTCAAAGGCTGCGAGCACGTTTCGCACTGTTGCTTTGCCCATTTCTACCAAACATTCGGCCGTTAGGGCCGCACAATGCGGACTGAAGACGATTTCCTCACGTGCAAACAGGGGATCGTCAGCTGGCAACGGCTCCCGCAAGAACACATCTAGTCCGGCACCGCGCAGATGGCCGCTTTCGAGCGATGCTACGAGTGCGGTTTCGTCTATAATGCCGCCGCGAGACGAATTCAGTAGAATCGCGCCCCTCTTCATCTGAGTCAGTGTCTCGGCGTCGATCATGTTCCGGGTTTTGTCGCTAAGTGGCACATGCAACGACACCACGTCGGCAGCCGTCAGCGCCTCCTCTAGGGAAGGGAAGAACGTCACCGCCGGGAAGTGCGAAGGCTCGATGAAGGGGTCGAAGCCCACGATCGACATGTCCAGCGCCCTCGCGCGCTTGGCAAGTTCCTGGCCAACGCGCCCGTAGCCAACTAGCAGTAGCGTCTTGCCGCGTAGCTCCATCGCTGTCATGCGGCTCCGAATTCCG
>NZ_LMUG01000054.1:6830-6960 GCF_009766125.1 Acidisoma sp. S159 | reverse complement strand
GTCGAAGCCCACGATCGACATGTCCAGCGCCCTCGCGCGCTTGGCAAGTTCCTGGCCAACGCGCCCGTAGCCAACTAGTAGTAGCGTCTTGCCGCGTAGCTCCATCGCTGTCATGCGGCTCCGAATTCCA
>NZ_LMUG01000054.1:6692-6820 GCF_009766125.1 Acidisoma sp. S159 | reverse complement strand
CCTGTTCTGACCGCTTGTTCACGAAAGTAGCCGAGACGGTTGCCTTAGCCACGTTGACGGCAGGATTTCGGCGCTAGACGTCGTGTTTGAGCTTGCGGGCATTCTGACGCCGGTGAGGCCGGTCCTGA
>NZ_LMUG01000054.1:4927-6682 GCF_009766125.1 Acidisoma sp. S159 | reverse complement strand
AAGTCTCCCGCCCGCATCGCGCGGTCGAAGCGGGCGCCGTTTCTGGCTACGGCCAGCATCAGGAAAAGTGCGTGCTCGGCGACCGACACTGCATTAACATCGCCGATAATTGTCACCGGGATCTTGTGCTCGTTGCAAAAGGAAAGCGGCACGTTGTCGTATCCCACGCCGTGGCGCGAGATGACCTGCAGCGTCCGCGCGTTCACCAACGCAGAAGCCGGCAACGGTGCGTCGCGGATAGTGATCGCATCGACACCGTTGATGTGAGCAGCTATGTTCTCCGCACTTGTATCAGTCAATATCTCGTATTCGATCCCGCCATGCTCATCGAACAGACGTAGCGCTTCATCACTGATGGGCTGGATAACGAGGACTTTCTTGCAGTTTTTCATCTGATAGTGACCTGTTCTGACCGCTTGTTCACGAAAGTAGCCGAGACGGTTGCCTTAGCCACGTTGACGGCAGGATTTCGGCGCTAGAGGTCGTGTTTGAGCTTCCGGGCATTCTGACGCCGGTGAGGCCGGTCCTGGCCGGCCCTGCCGGAACTCAAAAGTGATAGTTCTCGATGTTGGCTTGCGTGAATATCAGCGGCGGTCCAAGTAAGATCTCGTCCTTCGCCGTGAACTTCAAATTCCCCAGACGCCCGGCCGCCACAGAGCCCTTCGCCGGATCCAGGGTGCCGTCCAACTGCGCTTTCGTAATATAAATCGCGGCGTAGCCGATATCGACCGGGCTCCACAACACGGCTTCCTTGACGATGCCGCTCTTTATGTAAGGACGAATAGAGTTCGGCACACCAATCCCGGCAATCGTAATCTTGCCCGAAAGCCCCAGCTGCTTGACCGCCTCAGCGACGCTGACTTCGGCTACGCCGTCGACAGTGAAGACGCCTTTGGTCTCGGGGTGTGAACGCAGGTAGTTTAGAGTGATGTCGGTGCCTTTCTGAATGTCTTGCTCGCCCAACAGTGTGGTCTTAATGACCATGCCGGGATATTTCGCAGCGATAGTGTCTTTGATAGCCTTCATCCAGGCCAGCATGTTAGATGCGGTGAGCGATCCGGTCACCATCACGAAATCACCCGAGGTGCCAGCGCCCTTCGCCATGATGTCGACGATGGCGTTGCCAATCGCGGAGTAGGAGGCCTGGTTGAGGAAGACTTCGCGCGCGTTGGGCGTCACATCCGCATCCCAGGTATTGACCTTGATGCCCTTTCGACGAGCGCGCAGCAGCGACGGCGCAAGTGCGGTGGGGTCCAGCGCGCAGATAGAGATCGCCGAGATTCCGCTGCGAACCAGTCGGTCAACGATATCGACTTGACCAGCGACATCGGCATCAACTGGTCCGTTATAATGGACCGTCAGGCCGAGAGCCTTACCAGCCTCCTGCGCGCCGTGGTTGGCCGACACAAAATACGGATCGCTGGTGAATTTTGGCACGAAGGCGACGGTACTGCCCTCGGCCAGCGCGGAGTGACTTAGCAACGTGCTAGCACTAGCCAGGAGCCCCGCGCCAATGCCCCGCAGCGTTTGCCGCCTAGTGGGCCTGCATAAGCGGGTCGGCAGCTCGTTAAAGTTAAGCATCTTCTTCTCCTTGTAGGGTTACCGACGTTCCGCCGGTTGAGTGAGCCCGCATGTCACCGTGGCGACTTGCGAAACAGTTCATTGGCCAGCACGCCCAGGATGAGGAACGCGCCAACCACGACGAGCCCCCAGTCATTGCGCACGCCAACTGAGGCTAGACCGTCCTGCAAATAG
>NZ_LMUG01000054.1:3698-4917 GCF_009766125.1 Acidisoma sp. S159 | reverse complement strand
ATGCCCCGCAGCGTTTGCCGCCTAGTGGGCCTGCATAAGCGGGTCGGCAGCTCGTTAAAGTTAAGCATCTTCTTCTCCCTGTAGGGTTCCCGACGTTCCGCCGGTTGAGTGAGCCCGCATGTCAGCGTGGCGACTTGCGAAACAGTTCATTGGCCAGCACGCCCAGGATGAGGAATGCGCCAACCACGACGAGCCCCCAGTCATTGCGCACACCAACTGAGGCTAGACCGTCCTGCAAATATGCCAGCACCAGGACGCCAAGCAGGGTGCCGAGGATACCGCCCGCCCCTCCGGTGATCCGGGTACCCCCCAGCACAACCATAGCGATCACAGGCAGTTCCAGGCCCATTGAAGCATTAGCACGAGCAGTGGACAGCCTTGCGGTCTGGATGATCGCTGCTACGGCGACCAAGCCCCCCATTAGACCGTAGATCGCGAGCTTAGTGCGTTCCACCGATACGCCCGAGAAACGCGTGGCGAGTTCATTGGCGCCAACGCTATAGACGCGGCGGCCGAAGCTAGTGCGGGACAACAACAGCCACAGCGCAATCGCTGCCACCAAAAGAATGGGCAGCTGCGTGGGCACCAGCCCGTTTATGAAATAGGATTGGCCGATGGTGGTGAACCACGGCGGAAAGTCCGACACCGCGGCCGCATTGGAGATAGCATAGGCCGCGCCGCGATAGATCGCCATGGTAGCAAGTGTCACGACGAAGGGATGCAGCCCGAGATACGCGACTGCCGCACCGTTCAGCAGTCCGCCCCCAATGCCCGTAGCGAGGCCAAGCAGCATGGCCGCGGGCAGCGGCAGGCCAGCCTGAAAGCTAAGTCCCATCACCACCGAAACGAGCGCCAGCAGCGACGCGACCGATAGGTCGATGCCGCCGGAGATGATGACGAAGGTCATGCCGAGCGCGAGGATGCCGGTCTCGACGAAGGTGCGCGAGGTATCGAGAAGGCTACCGGGGCTCATATAGCCCGGTAAGAGCAGATTGAAGACGGTCAACTCCGCGAGCAGGAGCAGGAATAGAACCATCGTGCGGGTTAGGGAGGGTCTGCGGCGCCGAGGCGCCTCGGTAGGGGTCAACGGCCCTACGATTGTCGGGCTCATGATGCCCTCCTTAAGGCGCGGAATCGGACGGCATCGATAGAGATCGCGGCCAAGATGAGCGTGCCAAGTACAAGCTGTTCGAAGGTACCCGGCACACTGTTAAGCGTG
>NZ_LMUG01000054.1:2723-3688 GCF_009766125.1 Acidisoma sp. S159 | reverse complement strand
CACCGGGGCGAAGGTCGAACCGCGGCCGCCTGTAATGCTAGTGCCGCCGAGAACCACCGCGGCGATGGCCTGCAGCTCAAAGCCGGTCGCGGCAGTAGCCTGGATCTCGCCAATCTGGCCTGCGAAGACCGCCCCCGCGAGACCGCAGCCAAGGCCTACTGCTACGAAGCAGCGGAATTTAACGAAGCCCGCACGCAGGCCAACGGCATCGGCGGCACGGCGGTTGCTGCCCACAGCGAGAATGTCACGGCCCCATTCAGTATGGCGATTGGCGATGTCGAAGACAGCGAAGACCAGTACCAGAAAGACGATGGGTGTGGGTACGCCCACAACCGTACCAAGTCCGAATTGACGGGCCGCATTTGGCACCAGCAGAATGCCGTTAGCGCCCAGCAATAGCACCACGCCGCGCAATCCAAGCAGCATCCCGAGAGTCGCGACGATGGAGGGTACACGGCCGATCGTCACGATGGCGCCGTTGAGCAAGCCAATAAAGGCTCCCACTGCGATCGAAGCAAGCAGCGGCAAGAGCAGCCCTGACGTGGCATGCGCCATTGTGGCGAAGGTGAACGCGCAGGCGGCGAGCAGGGAGCCGACTGAGACGTCAATTTCGCCGGACAGGATAACCTGATTGAGCGCGAGCGACACTATTCCCACCACTGAGACCTGGCTCACGATACTCAACAGGTTGGCCCCAGCCAGAAAGCGCGGCGTGGTGAGACCCAACAGGATCGCCATGATCACCAGAAAGGCGAGCGGCGGTGCTTCCGGCCGTCTGATGACGCGGCCGACCCACAGACCTTTCACACGACCGCTCCGGGATGCAGCGTGACATCCTCATTGTGCTCAGCCACGATTCCCGCAGCCGCAGCGCCGATCGCAGCGACAGGGAAGTCGGGACCTTCGAAGCTGCCAGTCAGACGGCCGCGATGCATCACTAGGATCCGGTCCGCCATCGATAACAG
>NZ_LMUG01000054.1:2451-2713 GCF_009766125.1 Acidisoma sp. S159 | reverse complement strand
CTTCTGTTGGTTACCGCCCGATAGCGAGCCGACTGGTGCACCTATGCTGTTGCAGCGTATTGAAAACAGGCCGCGGAATCGCTCGGCGATCTGTTTCTCTCGACGGCGAGAAACGAAACCGCCGCGTGAGATGCGGTCAAGCGCGCTGAACGTCATGTTCCAGTCGATTGCATATTCCAGCACGAGACCCTGCGAGCGGCGCTCCTCTGGCACATAGATGATGCCGTGGCCGATGCCTTGACGGGACGTCGCGATGGACACC
>NZ_LMUG01000054.1:0-2441 GCF_009766125.1 Acidisoma sp. S159 | reverse complement strand
TTCATTCATCTCCGACGACACCACGAGCACGGCTTTTCCGGCCGCCGCTAGATCGTCAATGATGCGGTATATTTCGGCCTTAGCGCCGACGTCGACGCCCCGGGTCGGTTCGTCGAGCAGGATGATGTCGGGCTCAACCACGAGCGCTTTGGCTAACAGCACCTTCTGTTGGTTACCGCCCGATAGCGAGCCGACTGGTGCACCTATGCTGTTGCAGCGTATTGAAAACAGGCCGCGGAACCGCTCGGCGATCTGTTTCTCTCGCCGGCGAGAAACGAAACCACCGCGCGAGATGCGGTCAAGCGCGCTGAACGTCATGTTCCAGTCGATTGCATATTCCAGCACGAGACCCTGCGAGCGGCGTTCCTCTGGCACATAGATGATGCCATGGCCGATGCCTTGCCGGGACGTCGCGATGGAGACGGGATGTCCTGCGATGAGGATCTGTCCATCGGTCGCCGGCGCGATGCCGAAGATTGCCTGCGCCACCTCGGACCGGCCGGCTCCAATAAGCCCCGACATGCCGACGATCTCACCGCGACGAACCGTGAAGGAGATGTCGCCAAAAACCCCGCGTCGGCTCAGGCTTCGTAACTCGAGCATAGTGTCACCGGCCGGGTGGCGCGTTCGGTGGAACAACTTGCTGAGCGGGCGACCGATCATCATCTGGATCAGGGTTGTCATTTCAAGGCCACTGGTGGGGCCGGTATGGATGCGTTCGCCGTCACGCATCACAGTGATGTAATCGGCGATCTGGAAGACTTCGTCGAGACGATGCGATATATAGATAATTGCGACACCCCTCCGCTTGAGCTCGCCCAAGATCCCGAACAACCGCTGCGCCTCGCGTTCTGTGAGCGCCGCCGTGGGCTCGTCCATGATCACGATGCGCGCGTCGTGCATCAGCGCGCGTGCAATCTCGACCATCTGGGCATTCGCCCCTGAGAGCGAGCGTATTGGCGCATCAACGTCAATTGCAATATCGAGGCGTGCGAAGGCGGAGAGTGCAGAGCGGCGCATCGCCGCCCAGTCAAAGGTGCCGAGGCGGGTTCGCGGCCTCTTCCGTCCGACGAAGAGGTTCTCGACGATCGACAGATCGGGGAACAGGTCGAGCTCTTGCGGCACCATTGCAATGCCTTCGGCTTCCGCGGCACGGGGTGAAGTCAGCGTCACAAGCCGTCCAAAGACCTCTACCTGACCCTCGTCGGGGAGGTGGACACCGTGCAGCATTTTCATCAAAGTGCTTTTGCCAGCTCCGTTCTCGCCCATTACTGCGTGCACCTCACCGGCGCGGAACTCGAGATCGACGTGACGAACGGCCCAGGTCCCGAAAAAGCGCTTCCCCGCTCCAATCAGACGACAAGCGGCTATTGTCGGCTTGAAGTCAGCAGCTGCAGCGCACGAGATGGGTTCGCCGATGTCCTGCATGTCCTCCCCTTACAAGTCCGCTCCCCGTCTCTGCGGGACTTCGATCGATCTACCGGTGTTTACCAGGATTGTCAAACAATCTGATTTGACAATCCTGGTAAACGATTATATCCCACCTGCACGTGGAGGGTCCGTAATGCCGCCCAAGAATCTGATAGACCTAGCGGGTCCTAACGGACGTGGAATACGGACGACCTGGCTACACAGCGCCTCACCGCTGTCAGCCGAAATGATTGCGCGGCTGGGTTGGGACTGTCTGGTGGCCGATATGCAACACAGCATGACTGGCTTTGAGGAGATGGTGACGCTGTTGCAGGTCACGACCAATCTCGGCGCCCTTGTGCTGGTGCGTCCACCGGCGCTGGACGTCGCCCTAATTGGACGGCTTCTAGACGCTGGAGCGAGCGGCATCATTTGCCCGATGGTGAGTTCCGTCGCCGAAGCCCAGACGCTGGTCTCCGCCTGCCGTTACCCGCCGAGCGGTTCGCGCAGCTTCGGCCCTGTGCGAGCTCGATTGCTGTTCGGTGACGACTACGTCAGCAAGGCCAACGACCAGGTGCTAGCAATTGCAATGATCGAGACCTCAGAAGGGCTGGAGGCACTGGATGCTATCGCGCAAGTTCCAGGTCTCGACGGCGTCTTCGCAGGACCGAGCGACATTGCGGCCAGCCTAGGCCGGCCGCCACGTATGGATACCGACGACAAGACAGTCCTCGACGCACTTCACCGAATCGCGCAAAGCGCTGTGAGAGCCAACATCATGGCCGGCCTTGCCTGCGAAACCACAGCCTACGCCAAACGGATGCAGGCGGAGGGTTATCGCCTATTTGTCACCGGTTCGGATCTGCGGCTCATGACGGCGGCATCGAAGCGCCTCCTGGCCGAATTCATTGCATGACGAAGGAGCCCGACTCATCCTTATCCGCCTCAGGCCAAGAAATCGTTGAGGCCCTCCGCGATGACATCGTCTTCGGACGCCTCAACCCCCGTGAACGCTTGGTCGAAGCCGATCT
>NZ_LMUG01000053.1:0-525 GCF_009766125.1 Acidisoma sp. S159 | reverse complement strand
TGACGGTATCCTCCCGCCATCTCCAGAATCACAATGCGCCGAGCCGAAGCAAGCAATTAATGGGTCCTGACCCTAGGCTTCTGTCATGGCGACTCGTGGTGCGAACCGAAAGAAACTTCAGCCGGTACAGCTGCCGCTGTTTCCGGATAGCGCGGTGTTGTGCCGCATTCGGCCGGAATTAAACGAGTGGCGGTATTACAGGATGGAGGTGTGGCCGGACTTGTTCGGCCGCGCGCTTCTGATGCGCCAGTGGGGCCGGATCGGGACGGATGGTCGCCAGCGGACGGACCCGCATCCTGATTCGGGAGCTGCTCTCAATGCTCTGGCCCGAATTGCACGATCCAAGCACCGAAGAGGGTATCGGCCGCGGCCTTAGACGGTTGAGTCGCGCGACTTGGCCGGGGCGACACATCCTGGATGTCGCCGGAACAGGTTGGGGTTGGGGCTGGGGCTTTAGGGCCGCGTCCTGAAGCCGCGATCTCAGGACGATCACACTGCGCGGAATTAACTGCTTTGTTCATGCCA
>NZ_LMUG01000052.1:0-559 GCF_009766125.1 Acidisoma sp. S159 | reverse complement strand
GCTGCGCAGAGCGCTTCATCCGAACGCTCAAGGAAAACCTGCTCTGGATCCGGACCTTCGCCACCGTCGAAGAACTCCGGCTCGCGCTGCTCGCCTTCCGTGACATCTATAACACCACCTGGCTCATCCAGCGGCTCAATTACCAAACTCCCGCTCAAGTCAGGCAGCACCAGCTTTCAGCCGTCGCAATCGCTGCGTAGGCTGCCAATAGATGTCTCATCAACCGCGGGCGGTAAAGGAAGGTGTTACGATAATCACACCCCGAAGTATTGGGGCACCTCAACCCTCGCCCGGAATTGCGCAGGGTGCGCTGCAGCCGCCGAATTCAGTTGTATCCATGGATTAACACCGACCGATAAAGCGCGAAAGAGCCTATCTTTTCGCGCCCAGGTTGCGTAGGATGCCAACGCCGCAGTGAGCGCGGCTCTTCCTTCCTACATGACAAACTCGCCCGGTCGCTTAGGCGGCCGGGTTTTTCTATGTCTAGGGTCAGGACTCATTCTTTGAGATAGAAGGTGACACTGGCTGCGATGCAGATGGCGGAGAAGAAGGTGTGTGC
>NZ_LMUG01000051.1:0-8700 GCF_009766125.1 Acidisoma sp. S159 | reverse complement strand
CGTCTCCTGCGCTGCCAGGAACTCAGCGAATCATAGCCACGCGAAGGTGTCTAGTTATTTCTCGGCCAGGACACTAGCCCAAACTTTCTCACAGCTGCCAATATCAGCAATTTGCTCAGCCAAGCGGCGCTGCTGGGGATCCTGGCAATTGCGCAATTCATCGTCGTCATTTCCGGAGGCTTTGACCTTTCTGTGGCAGCCGTGATGGCACTAGCATCGGTGCTACTTGCGCGTTTCTCTGTAGTAGGCCTGCCCCTGGCCGCGCTCATGGGCCTGGGCGCCGGGTTGGTTTGCGGGCTCATAAATGGCCTTGCCGTCACTGCAGGGCGGGTGCAACCGTTGATCGCAACCCTCGCAATGATGGGCATCGCACGCGGGCTAGCCTTCACTGCAAGCGAACAGAGCATTTTGGTCAAGTCGCCGTTGCTCGATCAGATAAGGTCCTGGGGCGGATTTCTGACGGTACCCACGATTGTTTGGTTTGTGGTTGTTATCACCGCGGCATGGTGGTGCCATGGAACGCGGCAAGCGCGCCATACCTACGCGATCGGAGGAAACGAGATTACAGCCAGACTCGCGGGCGTCGCGGCGGATCGCATCAAGATCGGCATCTATACGACCGCTGGCGCGCTTGCGGGGCTTGCCGGACTGATTCTTGTTATCCGATCCGGTAGCGGCGTGCCCAGCGTAGGTGTCGGCTGGGAACTCGACTCGATCGCGGCAATCGTCATTGGAGGCGCCCGGCTCTTTGGTGGGGAAGGCAGCTTGTTAAAGGCGATGGCAGGGGTCCTGATCTATCAATTGATAGCCAACATCATGAATCTGGTTGGCGTTGATCCCTTCTATCAGGGTATTGTCCGCGCCCTCGTTATCATCCTGGCGGTTGGCCTCAGTGTGCTTCGCCAGACGCATGCCGAACGCCGTCAAATTCAAGGTCGCCTCTAATGGCGTATGCGCTTCTTCGTGTTTCGGGTTCTGGGGCCCGCGGCGAACTCCTTCGACAGAACAGCATTGTAGTGGTGTTTGCTTGCTTCGTGGTGTTCGCCGCTGTGATTTCGTCTGGTCGATTCCTCCACCCTTCTAACTTAAGGAAGGCCTGAATAAGATCATTTTGGAGCGAGGCTGAGCGCTGACGGTGTTCGCCAGGCGTTTGTGGACTTGCATTGGCAAGGATGAATTTGCGGACAGGAATCTGGAGGCGGAATTATGCCATTTGAGGCTGAACTGACGCGCACCGGACATAGTACTCCTATCAGGTGCGCAGCAGCCGATGCCGGACGATGAACAGATTTGCGAGACCGCAGGTCAGCCACAGTCGCTGCGTGTTCTTGGCCAATCCACGGTACCGCACCTTGGCGAAGCCGAACACCCGTTTGATCACCCCGATAGGATGTTCGACCTTGGCGCGAACTCCTGATTTGGTGCGGTTCTTGCCACGCTCCACCTCATCGACCGCGCCACGGTAGCGATAGCGTTGGTTGGTAAAGTCCTTGGCATTCGGCGCGTGCTCGCGGATCACCGCTGTCTGGCCCCGATAGGCTTGGTCGCCATACACCCGGGTCTCTTTGCCGTGCAGCAACTCGCCCACGACCTTGGCGTCATGCACGTTCGCCCCCGTCGTGGTCATCGCGTGGATCAGCTTGGTCTTGCTGTCCACGCCGATATGCAGCTTCATCCCGAAATACCATTGTTGGCCCTTGCGGGTCCGGTGCATCTCCGGGTCGCGCGCCTTGGTCGCATTCTTGGTCGAGCTCGGCGCAGCGATGATGGTGGCATCGACGATGGTACCGCCCGCCACCTTCAGTCCGCGCGAGGCAAGATGCTCGTTCACGCGCTCGAACAGGGGCTTGCCCAGATTGTGCTGCTCGAGCAGATGCCGGAAGTTCAGGATGGTGGTTTCGTCGGGCACCGGCTCGCGACCGAGGTCGATGCCGACGAAGCGCCGCAGGGAGAGGGAGTCATAAACCGCTTCCTCCGCCGCAGGATCCGACAGGTTGTACCAGTGCTGGAGGAAGTGTAGCCGAAGCATGCGTTCCAGCCCGATTGGTGGGCGGCCGTTGCCGGGCTTGGGGTAGAACGGCGCGATCAGGGCGCAGAGTTCACGCCACGGCACCACCTGGTCCATTTCGGCCAAGAACTTCGCACGACGGGTTTGCTTGCTATGCTTGTCGAAGCTTGCGCTCGCCAGGGTCAGTTGCCGCATCTCACTCAACTCCGCCGCTGCCGCAACATTCCTACAGATCGGTCCGTAACCGTGTCGAGGAAGACTTGTTCAGAGGTTCCTTAATCAACATTCTCTTTCAAACGTCAGTCGTAGGCGTGTTGGCTCTTGGAGAAACGCTGGTCATGCTGACTGGCGGCATCGACCTCTCGATTGTCGCTACGATGGTCGTGACGGCAATCGTCATCGGCGGCGGCGGGTCAGAGCAGCAACAGGAAATGAGCATGTCGAATGCTCTGCCCTATCTAGGATTCTGGCTTGCGATTTTAGTCGGACTAGCTGGTTCAATCTTCGTTGGCTTGATAAATGGCATCGTGATTGTTAGATTTCGTATCCCTGCCTTCATCGCGACGCTTGCTATGTCGCTTGTTTTGGCGGGTGTCGCGTTACTTTTAACAGGCGGCGCGCCAATTTATTATCCGGATCCGTTCTTTGCGAATTTTGTCCAAGCAAAGCTTTTGCACATGCCATATCCGGTCTGGAGTTTCATAGCGCTGCTTCTTTCATTTGGACTGTCACGCAGCAGGATCGGCCTCATGGTTTACGCCCTCGGAGGTAATAATAGGGCTGCGCGATTGTCAGGTATCCCGGTGCGGCGCGTCACAATCTTGATGTATACACTATGTGGTCTTTACGCCGGAATCGGCGGATTTCTGTTCCTCGCTCGGACCGGGTCCGTCGCGCCTGATTCGGGCGGAAGTTTTCTCTTGACAACCATCGCATCGGTAGTGGTGGGCGGTGTCAGCCTGGCGGGAGGCGCCGGATCCGTTAAGAACGCGTTTTTTGGAATCCTGTTGCTTGCGTCTCTGAGCAATCTCATGAACATTCTGCTGATATCACCACATATTCAAGATGCAGTTAGCGGTGTGATCATCCTGGTTGCGCTGGCGGTCAATGCGCGGGTCAATCCAGCTTGATCTCTATATGCAATCAAGGGCCCGGTCGCTTGGATTTTGCTCCGCGTCGGTAGAGCCTTGACCGGACTAGACAAGCGATGAGCGACGACGGGCAGTCCAGATGCAGCTCGTCCAGTCGCGTCCGTGCAAAGCCGCCCCGATCCTTGTGTTATCGTGCGATACCAAGTCGGCCCGACAAGCCCCGGCGCCGGGTTATCCCAGTCGGAGAATGTTCGGATTGGAACACTACGCCGGATGGCCGTCGAGGCCTTACGCCGCCGCGGCCCTGTGCCGCTGGTCTTGGTTCCTCTCAAGGCGCGATCGATCGTAGCCGGGCTCATCGCGAGCAATTGCTCGCCTGCGCTACCGCTTATCCCGGCGTGACCGTGGCGCTCCATCGCCTCGATCAGGGACGGCAACAAGGGCTAAAGCGCTAAAGCCACTTGCCGCGAATCCGATCCGAGGCCTCCCAGACCACTACAAGCGCGGCCGTTTTTCCTCGCCATACACATGGTGTAATCGCGGGAGCGAGCTTGACCCGAGGCGGTCGCAGCGTGGAACGGTCGGCTGTTCCTCGATAGGATAGAATTTGGGCGTACGGCGGGACGCTGTGCCTAAGCACCTAATGGAGATCAGCCATGGAAGAATTTGTCGGGCTCGACGTTTCGATGAAAGAGGCTGCCATTTCAATTCGGCGCAATGGTAAGCGTATCTGGCGTGGAAAGTGTGCATCTGATCCGAAGCTCATCGCGGAGCTCATCCGTAAGCATGCCCCGGCGGCCAAGCGAGTAGTATTCGAGACCGGTGCTCTGTCCATATGGTTCTATCATGCGCTGACGGCGGAAGGCCTGCCGACGATCTGCATTGATGCGCGTCACGCAAAGGCGGCCCTCGACATGGCTGCCAATAAGACCGACGCCAACGACGCGGATGGGTTAGCCCATTTGGCAGAAGTCGGCTTTTTCCGGGAAGTGCGCGTGAAAGGGTTCGATAGCATGCTGGCTCGAACGCTAGTCGCGGCACGCAACAAAATGGTCAAAATCACCACCGAGCTCTCGAACCAGATTCGCGGGCTCATGAAGACCTTTGGCCTCGTCGTCCCTTCGGGCAAGGGAAGCACATTTGAGCGGCACGTTCGCGAACTGTTTGCGGATCAGAATGGGCTTGCCCCCATCCTGCTGCCGATCCTGGAGGCCTGGCGCAGCATGCGTGTCCGGGCAGTGGAGCTCGGGCGCCAGCTTGTAGCCGGAGCACGCCGCAGCGAAGCGTTCCAGATTCTCATGTCGATCCCGGGTGTCGGCGCGATCACCGCGACATCCTTCGCGACGGCCGTCGAGGACCCGGATAACTTCAAAAAATCACGTTCAGTTGGCGCTTGGCTCGGCCTGACGACCCGGCGGTATCAGTCGGGAGAGGTCGACTATGATGGCCACATTTCTCGACGTGGCGATCGTCACCTCCGCGGTCTCCTCTACGAAGCAGCCACGGTGATTTTGACCCGCGCATCGGCCGAGAGTGCGCTGCGGACGTGGGGTCTGAAACTCAGGGGACGGATCGGTTTCAAGCGCGCGGCCGTCGCCGTAGCACGCAAGCTTGCCGTTATGATGCACGCTATGCTGAAGTCCGGCGAAGTGTTTGACCGAGCCGCTGGAGCCGTCGTTGCCTGAGGCAGCGAGCCAATAGTGTTCAGTCTCTGAACGCGTCGAGACGTCCCTGCCGGGACGTGGGCAGAGCCATTCCGCTTGATGGGATGCACAGCTGGATCAGCATAGTGCGTCGTACACATTGGAAGGCCCCGCCGCGAAGCCCACCGTGCGGCGGCCCATGCCGACCGCGAAGACGACCCTGCACCCGGCATACGCTATTCGCTCTCAGAACAGAAAAGCACTTGCATTTTGCCTGGCGATTAGACGACCCATCGCCCCGGCCGCGAACCCTTTCCCGACGGCGGCGTAGCGCCTCGTAGCAGTCGCATCGCGTGCTTGCGGTGATGCCCCGTCAGCGCCACGAACTCATCCAGAACCTTGGTCTTATCGCTCCGTCTGGCCGAGACGTACCTCTCAGTGATCGCCACCACCAGTTCCCGGCGTGTCCCCATGCTCACCTTCCTCATACTCGTCCCCCAGGCCGTCTCCTGGGGAACATTTTAGGTGAGGCAACAGTCCTGCCTGGGGAGCATTTTAGCGAGGCAATGCGGACGGGATTTTGATTGACGCGTGAATTGGTGGCCGTCCGGGGCCGGTTTTTCTGTCAATCGCAGCCCGCGTCTGAAGCTTCCGACGTTCATCTCGAAGATCGTGGCGTGGTGTACTAATCCTGTCGACAGCGGCCAAGGTCATAGCCTGGTCCGGAAAATCCGACCCCATTCACCGAAGGGTTGATTGGCTGTGATCAGCATGGATCGCCGTTCATATCGGGCACTGATGAGTTCGAACAGCACGCTGGTCTCGGCCTGATCCTTGGTGACGTAGGCGAGGTCGTCGAGGATGAGCAGATGATACTTGTCGAGTTTGGCGATGGCCGCTTCGAGTTGTAGTGCTCGCCGAGCGGTCTGGAGCTTCTGGACAAGATCTGTGGTGCGCGTGGTGCAGGACGCGCCATCCGTTCTCCACGAGTGCCAAACCCAGCGCTGCCCCAAGATGATCTTGTACCGATAGCGCAAGCGTTTTTGCTGGTTATTCTGCCAACTCGTGCCGATTTGACCTTCGGCCCGCGCGGATGCCTTCAGGCACGGTGTGTTGGGTGTTGATGAAGGCTTTTGCTTTGCGCGATGGTCATCTCACTTCCATGCCTGTCGCGAAGAACGTATGGCGTCCCACGACGGAGCACGCTGAGAATTCGGTTCGCGAGGCGATTGGCCACAGCACACAGGGCTTGTTTATGGTGATGGCCTTTCGTGGTCATGAGCTTCCAATAAACTTCCG
Source organism: Acidisoma sp. S159 (assembly GCF_009766125.1). Lineage (NCBI taxonomy): Bacteria > Pseudomonadati > Pseudomonadota > Alphaproteobacteria > Acetobacterales > Acidocellaceae > Acidisoma > Acidisoma sp. S159. The sequence continues at coordinate 2,659 of NZ_LMUG01000051.1, read as the reverse complement.
CCAATTCGGATCGGTTCTGCGAGCCGCGTCGGCGGCAAGCATCAATGCACGCTTCACGCGGTCGTTGCCGCTTTGTGTGATCTGTTGTCCAGGCCGTTCAATTCCACCACTGTCGGCCCGTTTTGGGAAGAGACCGCAGAAGCCCCGGATGTGACGTTCCGAGCGGAAGCGCTGAACAGTGTGCAACACGCCCAGAATGGTCGGGGCAAGATGCTGCCCGACACCGGGAATGCTTTTGAGTAAGGATTTAGGATCGAGTTCATCATAGAGCGCTGCGATACGGTGTTCAAGCGCAGCGATAGTGGCCAGCTTACTCAACACGACGTCTATTTCCAGCGCAACCTCGATTTGAAGCTCTTCGAAGTCGACATGGCGTCCATGGAGAGCCTGTGCCTGCTGCGCGGCCTGACGCAGCCCCTCCACCAGCTTTTCGACGAAGGGACCGCTGTGTGGATGGTTGCCGCTTGCATGTTCGGCAATGAACTTACGCAGCGCAGACCGACCGGTCTTCAATACAGTTTCGGGATCAAGCCAGCTGCGAAGTAGAAAGAGGGACAGGTGAGTGCCAAGATCCGGCAAGATCTGCTCGAGGTCCCCATCGGGTCAAATCGAGTAAACGGCGCTTGGCAGCGGAGACGTCGTCCTTGAAGCGCAGGCGCTGCTTGGTCAGTCGTTGCAGTGCATGGCTGCGCGCAACTGGAATGTGGACCGGATCAAGCTGAGGGCCGCCAACCCAGGAATCGCCGCCAAAACTTGTGCATCAGCAAGGTCCGTCTTAGCCTGTTCCGAGAGATAGCGACGTAGCGCCTTCACGCGTTTGCCCTTGACGCGGGCCACACTGATCCCGGCGTCGATTAAATGATGGGCGGCCGGGAACCAGCTCATGCCCGTCGGCTCCATGACCGCCTGGACGCTATCACCGTCCTTGAGGCCGTCGCGGATACGACAAATAAGTCTGCCCAGTGAGGCCGGGTCATGGCGGAACCGTATTGGTCGGCCAGAAGTACGGCCATCGTTATATATCTGGGCAACATGGTAGCCCCGTATTGCCAGATCGATACCAATCGCACGCTGTGTCATCAACAAGGTTCCCAATTTCTGTTTGGAGCCAACGCCGCAGGCACAGTCAGGTATATCATTCGGGGCCGCCCGACTTCGCTGAAGATCGAACGCCACAATCGTGTTACTCTTGCGCTGTCGGCGCTGTCGGCGCGGCCGGACCGGGCTGACTGCTTCACGGTCACGAGACGATCGAAAGATCTCTCAGGGTCTTCGAACCCGAACCGGCCTGGTTCGCGTCGGCACCATAGACCCGGTTCCCGGCATGCCGGGAACCGGGTCTGATCCGCGATCACCTCGTCGAAGCTCAGACCTCCTTTGACTTCCCCGTGGCATCAGACCCGGCATCGCTATCGATACCTGAGATTTGCCTCCGCCAGGTGGGCCAAAGAACATCAAATTGGCGCCTTGATCGAGCCAGCTATCGCCCGCTGCCAAGGCCATTATCTGGGCCTTGCTGACCATCGGCACTGCGTCAAAATCAAAGCTGTCCAGGGTCTTCCCGGCGGGTAGACCGGCTTCCTCGACGTTGCGCCGAATGCGGCGGTTCGCGCGTTCGGCCATCTCGTGCTCGGCAAGCGACGCGAGGAACCGTGCTGCTGGCCAGCCTTCCTTGTCAGCTCGCGCGGCGAAGTCGGGCCAGATGGTCTTGATGGTCGGCAGCCGCAATTCATTGAGCGCCAGGGTCAGACGACCGGCGTCTATGGCATCGGCGTTCATGCGGCTTCTCCCACGAAGACGGTCGCAAGTTCGTCGTAAGCGCTGAGCGGCATATAGGTGACGACGATCGCGGGGAGCGCCGCGGCGTCGGGGGTGAAGACCCCTCTCAGGACCGACATATCGGGAAGGATATCGGCGTCGAGGTCTCGCGTGAGACGCTCAGCCAGTTCGCCCTCGCAGGCCCGGTCATGGGCCAGAGCCAGAAGATCGACCATGGTGCGGCAGGCCACGCGTGCCGGGACGGCGGCTACCAAGACGTCGAAGGTCCGGCGATAGGCTTGGCGAGGAAAGAGCTTGTCGCGATAGACCAACCCCATCAGCGCCATCGGTTTACGCCTCAGAGATTGTATCAGGTGTCGATAGTCTACGACGTGACCGTGGGCCCCATTGGGGCGGGCACGGCCCCGCGGCATGGTCATCTGCAGGGTCGCACCGAGATAGGCGTCCAGGCGATCGTCATAAAGCCGCACTCGCAGCCGATAACCGATCAGTCGTGACGGCGTGCTGTAGAACACTTTACGCAGGACGAAGCCGCTGGAGGAGGTCACTGTTACGATGGCTTCCTCGAAGTCGGCCGTCCGGCGCCCCGGCAATTCCTGCAAGCTCGCCCGCTCGATGTCGATGCGGGGTAGCCATTCGGCGTGGGCAGCAGGCGAAGATGGTTACTCGAATAGGCCGGGGTTTTCACGGCGCATTTCGAGGAGGTTTTTGAGCTCTTCAACGCCATCCTCGGTGAAGGCCATGATGGCGTCCTCGCCGATACCGTAGACCCAGATGACACCGTCTTCAGTGTCCAGGCCGTTGGAAATCTCATGCAAGAGATCTTCGTCGACGCCAAGTTCCTGGGCGACGGCAGCGATGACGGTGACGGCGTGAACCT
>NZ_LMUG01000008.1:157999-455027 GCF_009766125.1 Acidisoma sp. S159 | reverse complement strand
CCATGATCCATGTCGCCATGGGAAGCCTGCTTTTACGCCGGATCGCCCATGACTGACCTTTCTCAAACGGACTGTAAGCGTTAGCCTCGAGAAGCGAGAAATCGGAGGCCTCATGTCAAAGCGTTTGCCCGCGAGGTTGAGGGTCCTGGATGATCTCCCTCCCGTCTACCATTCTTATGCTTTGTTCGGTGTGGGTAACGAGCAGTTGCCCGGAATGTATGCTCTCAATCAGAAGAGTAAGCAGCCCATTATCCTAGCATACATTCAATTTGCGATTGCGAAGTGCCGTGAACGGTCGGGCGACCAAGTGTCCTTTGCCGAACTCTTCTGCGCAGACGGGTACTTCGCCATGAGCGCTCTTCATCTCGGCGCAACCAGCAGCTATGGCGTTGACACCAATCGAGACGGACAGTCTGACGCTTTGGAGGACATCGCCGAGAGATTAGGATTAGATGTACATTTGAAAAAGATAAACGTCTCCGAAATCGACCAGCTTGAGCCCGTTGACATCGTAGCAAACGTAGGGGGGCTTTATCACGTAGAGAATCCTGATGACATTTTGGAGAAATCCTACAGGCACGCTAAGCGGTATCTCATTGTCCAGAATGTCGTCTCTACCGAAAACAATGACCCAGACTATTTCGAGAGTCCCGCTCCGGGCTGGAAATGGGGCTCAAGGTACAGTCGGGCTTCATTCGAAAGGCTTCTTGCTTCGAAGGGCTGGAAAGTAATAGACACCCACTTCAATTTTCTCGAGGGCAACTCGCGGCAGGCCGATATGGGCAGTTGCTACGCGTTGGTGGAAAAGCCCCGCGCATGAACCTGCTACAACTCGGTTACCTCCAGGCGTTCGTCGGCGCTAGCGTCCAGGTCAGAGCTTTAGCTTCGAACAGAGCATTGGGTGGTGTGTGAATGACAGAAGTCGTTTTCGCCGTCGCATCGGCCAGTCGCGCAACAGGGATACTGAACCGGGAGGTTCAGAGGCAAAGCCAGACCGCACCCGTGGTGGCGTAGAACGAAGTTCTTTTGGGGGAGAATCGGGTCGCCACGTACCAACCTAGCGAATCCGTGTCCATCGCAATTTTGAGATTGGCGGATTGCCGTGGGCGGGCGAACGATCGGTGTGCAGGCTTCTGCTCGTCGTGCCGAGGAGGCTGGAGGGCCTTTACACAGCAGCCACGATCGTATCCAGGTTGACCGTCACTCGACGCTTTTTCGAAATCATCGAGGCCTGATAGAGGCTCACGCAGGCAAGCAACGACGACGGTTGGACCCACGAGCCTTCAGAAGCGGATGTGGGTTCAAGCTAAGTCGCTGTTTCAATTGGCGGACCCGAGACGATTCGAACGTCCGGCCTTTGCCTTCGGAGGGCAACGCTCTATCCAGCTGAGCTACGGGTCCGTGCCGTGGCGGCAGCGCCTCCATAGCGCGGACGATGCTGATGGGGAAGAGGCATCAGTCCGCCGGCTGTCGCGCTAGCCAACTCGTCGCGCGTGCCTCGGCGCCGGAGGGCAGGGGGGATGACTGGTTAAGCAGCCAACTTGCGATGTCACGGGTCACCTCGGCGCCCTCGTGGTCGCGTTCGAGAAGGTGGTAGCCATTCGGGTAATAGGCGAAGACCTCGCGGGGCGTCCCGCTGGCCTGAGCCGCACGCCATGCCGCTGCCATGGCCGGCTTCGGCACGAGCTCGTCATGCCCGCCATACAGGAACAGAGCAGGCTGCCGGATATGTCCGGCCCCCGCCAGGGCGGCATCCATAAGATCGACCAGGCCTTTCACTGAATCCACCCGCGTTTCCCGCAGGGTGAGGGGATCCTCGGACAGCCGGCGCCAGGCGGCCATATTGTCCGTCGGCCGCACCCCGGCACCGCGACCGCTGAGCGTCATCTCGGGGACCGTGTGGTCGGCGAGCCACAGCGTCGAGCGGAGCAACAAGTTCATCTGGCTGCGACCCCAGACTGCGGGGGCGCTCAGGACATAGCCATCCACCGGCGGCGCCTCGGGGCTCGCGGCGAGGGCCATGAGCACGGCGCCCCCCATACTCTCCCCGGCGAGATACAGCCTTGCCGTGGGGTATCTTTCACGCACCGTCAGCGCCATCGCGCGCGCGTCCGTCACCATGGTCGCGGTACCCGGCCAACGCCCGCGACCGGTCGCCGCGCCGAATCCGCGCTCGTCAGGCGCGATCACGGCGATCCCCTTGGTCGCGAGGATCGGTCCCGGCTTCTCCCAAGCGTCGCGGCTGTCGTCTATACCGTGCAGCGCGAGCATAACGACGGCCGGGTCGCCGGCGGGCAGCCATTCGCGGTAGGGCAAACGAGCGCCATCCGGCATGACGAAGGTGCCGTCGGTCACGATCGGTGGTGGCGGGTGCCGGGGAACGATCCTCTGGGGGATGCTGCACCCCAGCAGAATCACGGAGCCAATGACGATAGCGAGCCTGGCAACGGGGCGTTGGATCCAGTTCGTCGCATCATGCGCGGTCATTCACAGTGGCTAGCATGGGACCAATTCGCGCCCAAACTGGCGCCTCCACCTGAGGACCAAAATCAGGGGTAAGCAATGCAGCCCGGTAAGCTGAGGATATTGGCCGGGCCGCTAGAGTCGTATCGAGATAGAAGAGCGTCTCTTGCAGCCTGGATTCGGAGAGTAAAATGAGTGGTGGCGTTCGCGCAGGTAATGGAAACGACTTTCGACATACAGCCCAGCAAGCGATGGTTCGAATACATGATTTTTTCATTGTCCCTCAACAGCCACAGGCCCAACCACAGTTTCAACCACAGTTCAATCACGAGAACCGAACCGGCTTTTATGCCCTTCACCAACATCTTGGCGCGGTCCAGGAAGAGAACCTTCGTCGTAGCAATTATCCGAGCTATTTTCGGCAAACTACCCGCCGAATCTTCGGGCACAGGCAGTGTCCATTCCCGGCGTTAGTCCCCTTGTCAGGGATCACCTTCCTCTGACGCGAGCCACGCGCGTAAGCAAGGGATGGTTGACGCTGCCCGCAGGCGTTAACATTGATATGCGAAGCGGCAAGCGGGCCGGGGCGGGAGCAAAGTCGATGAGCGTCACAGTCACGCGGCCGGTCGAGGTCATCCAGGTCAACGAACGTGCCGTCAGTTGCGACGGCGGTGGCGGGCGCCTCGGCCACCCTCGCGTGTATCTGCGGATGCAGGGTCCGCTGGGCCACCCCGCTACCCAGGTGACCTGCCCCTATTGCTCGCGGCTGTATATCCTCTCGGGCGATCCCGCCGAAGATGACGGACACTGAGAGCGAGTCCGGACCGAGCGGCAAAACCATGAGTGACGCGCCAGCCGCCGAGGCCTCGCCGCTGCACCTCGTGCTGGTGGACGGCTCGGGCTTCATCTTCCGCGCCTATCATGCCATCCCGCCGATGAATCGGGGGGATGGGCTGCAGGTCAATGCCGTCTACGGCTTCACCAATATGCTCGCACGGCTGCTGAAAGATCACGTCGGTACTCACATCGCCGTGATCTTCGACGCTGGGCGCACGACCTTCCGCAACCGCCTCTACAGTGACTACAAGGCCCACCGCCCGCCGCCACCGGACGATCTCATCCCCCAATTCGCCCTGGTGAAAGAGGCGACGGCCGCCTTCGGCGTGCCGGCCATCGAGCTCGCGGATTGGGAGGCGGATGACATCATCGCCTCCTACGCCGTCGCCGTTCGGGCCCAGGGCGGCCGGGTGACGATCGTCTCCTCCGACAAGGACCTCATGCAGCTCATCGGCGGCGGCGTCGGGATGCTGGACCCGATCAAGCAGAAGCCGATCGGCGAGGCCGAGGTCATGGAGAAATTCGGCGTTACACCCGACAAGGTGATCGACGTGCAGGCGCTGATCGGTGACAGCGTCGATAACGTTCCCGGCGTGCCCGGCATCGGGCCGAAGACCGCCGCCCAGCTCATCGGCGAATATGGCACCCTCGAGGCCATCCTCGCCGCGGCCCGCAATGACATGAAGCCTTCCAAGCGCCGTGATGCCCTGGTGGAGCATGCCGAGGCGGCTCGCCTCTCGCGCACCCTCGTCATCTTGCGGGACGACGTTCCGCTGCCCCAGCCCGTCGATAGCCTCGGCGTCTGCATGCCGGATCCCGCGACGCTCGGCCCCTTCCTCGCCGCCCAAGGCTTCCGCTCGATTGCTCAGCGTCTCGGTTACGACGCCGGTGGCCGCGCCGCACCGCGCCCGATCGCCTCCGAAGCCGAGCGGGCAGCGCCCTTCGGCACTCCGGCACCAGCACCGATCGCGGTGGCGCCGGGCGAAGCGCCACCTTTCGGCGGTTATGCCGCCATCACGACCCTGGAGGGGCTTCAGCCCTGGATCGCGGAGGCGACGGAGAACGGCTTCCTCGCGCTGGGCGTCGAGACCGATGGCGTCGATGCCGTTCGCGCCGCGCTCGTCGGCATCTGCCTCGCCACCGCCCCCGGCCGCGCCTGCTACATTCCGCTGCGTCACGACCTGCTCAGCGGCCCGCAGATCGACCCGGAGGAGGCGCTAGTCGCTCTCGCGCCGCTCCTGCTCGACCGCTCGGTGCTGAAGATCTTCCAGAACGCGAAATTCGATCTCGCAGTGTTGGAGCGTGCCGGAGCGCCGAAAGGCATCGGGCCGCTCGACGACACCATGCTCATCTCCTACGCCCAGGATGCCGGGCGCCACGGTCACGGCATTTCCGAACTCGCGGCGATGCATCTTGGCCATACGCCGATGGGCCTGGAGTCCATCACCGGCACCGGCCGCGCCCGGGTCACCTTCGCGGCCGTCCCGCTGGAACAGGCCACCGCCTATGCTGGCGAGGATGCCGACGCGACCCTTCGCCTCTGGCACATCCTTCGTCCACAGTTGCGAACCAACCAGTCGCTCGACCTCTACGAGCGCACCGAACGGCGCCTCGTACCTGTGCTGCTGGAAATGGAACAGCATGGCATCCGCGTGGACGCCGTCGAGCTTCGCCGTCTCTCCGCCGATTTCGCTGAGCGCATGGCGGTGGGCGAGACCGAAATCCACCGCCTCGCGGGGCGCCCCTTCAACTTAGGCAGCCCGAAGCAGCTAGGTGAAGTGCTGTTCGACGAGATGGCGCTCGGTGGCGGCAAGCGCAGCAAGACCGGAGCCTGGGGCACGGACGCCTCGGTGCTGCAGGACCTTGCCGATCAAGGCCATGCGTTGCCCGAACGCATTCTGGAATGGCGGCAACTCGCCAAGCTCAAATCGACCTATACCGATGCGCTCGTCGAGGAAATCGACGCGGACACCAAGCGCGTCCACACGCGTTTCATGATGGCGGCGACCAGCACCGGCCGCATTTCCTCCACCGACCCCAACCTGCAGAACATCCCCATCCGCACTGAGGAGGGCGGCCGCATCCGCCGCGCCTTCGTCGCCGAGCCGGGCCACGTCCTGGTCAGCGCCGACTACTCGCAGATCGAGCTTCGCCTGCTCGCCCATGTCGCGGATCTCCCCATTCTAAGGGAGAGCTTCGCGAAGGGCGAGGACATCCATGCCCGCACCGCCTCGGAAGTATTCGGCGTGCCGATGGAGAAGATGGATAGCGTAACGCGGCGCCGCGCAAAGGCGATCAACTTCGGCATCATCTACGGCATCAGCGCTTTCGGTCTGGCGCGACAGTTGCAAATCGATGCGGGCCAGGCGCGCCGCTACATCGAAGCCTATTTCATCCGCTATCCGGGCATCCGCGAATACATGGAACGCACGAAACAGGAAGCCCGCGACCAAGGCTTCGTCCGCACGCCCTTCGGCCGCCGCTGCTGGATTCCGGGCATTGCCGACAAAAACGGCGCCCGCCGCAGCGGTGCCGAGCGCCAGGCGATCAACGCCCCTCTGCAAGGTGGTGCCGCCGACGTCATCAAGATGGCCATGGTCAAACTGCCCGCCGCTCTGCGCGCCGCCGGTCTCGATGCCCGGATGCTCCTACAGGTGCATGACGAATTGCTCTTCGAAGCGACCGAGGCGCAAGCGGATCAGACGGCCGCGGTGGCGCGCGAGGTCATGCAGAACGCCGCGAAACTTTCCGTGCCGCTATTGGTAGAGACGGGGATAGGCGCGAGCTGGGGAGCGGCTCACTAGCCGTGTGATGACTTAATCGTAAATCGCAACGAAAGATTCGTCATGGCACGCGAAGGCGTGCCATCCACGCCTTGTCTTCGTGGAGAAAGCAAAGGCGTGGATGCTCGGCCTTCGCCGAGCATGACGTGATGAAATGAGCACGGTCAGACCAGAAACCTCTCACCCGCCTGCGCCAGAAGCCGCCAGATCGTCGTCTACCGGAACCTTCCAGGCTCCAAGATGCAGGCAAGCATCAGCCGCCCAGGCGCTCCCAAGTTGCAGCCTCTCTTCTAACCCTCGCCCAAATTCCATGCCGTACAGGAAACCGGCGATGAACGCGTCTCCGGCGCCGAGTGGATCGACGATGCTGCCGGGCGTAACGACCGAAGCGACATCGACTCGCCGGCCGCGATCAAGTGCCGAACAACCCTTGGCGCCCCGCGTGGCCACAACACAACGGCAGCCGAGAAGCTGCGCCTTGTCCAGCAGCGCTGATAAATCTTTCTCCGACATCGCGCTGCCCGCCGAGAAGAAGACGTAGTTCACCGTAGGCAGAAGCGAGGCGACCTTAAGCAGCGTATCCCCATCGCGAACAATGCCAAGATCCAAAGAGAGCGGCACTCCGAAGGTCTTGAGCTCCTCGATCAGCTTGTCTGCCTCTCCCGTGACAGTCAGGTGAATGAGGGTGGCGTGGTTCAGGATGAAGTCGCGCAGCGCCGAAGTCACCAGGATCTCCGCGCTCACTCCGTAGTCTTCGCGCAGGATCCGGTAGTCGCCGCCTTCGATGGCGATTTCCGTCACCCCGCTCACGCCATCCGCACGCTCGACGCAGTCAGTGTTGACGCCGGAAGCGCGCAAAACGCGAAGGATCCAATCGCCCTCCGCATCTGTCCCCACGACGCCGGCATAAGCCGCGGGTTCGCCACGGATCGCGATATTCGCCGCGACATTCAGCGCATTGCCACCGACGCGCGCGACCACGACGGGCGAGACGTAGCGGTCGATGCAGTTATCGCCAATGCTGATCAGCATCGGCGGTGTCAGTAGTTGACCCGCTTATAGTAGCGTCGCGTCGTCAGCGGATGATTGCGCAGAACTTCCAGATGGGCACTGATTCGCTCGAAGATCGTGGCAAGCAGGACGGGCGAGATCAGCGCGCGCACATCCTCCGAAATTCCCGGCAGTGAGAAGGTTTTCGTATCGAAGACTGCCAGGGAATCAGTGTAGTTCCGCGCGAAAGCCTCGGCGCGATCGACCAGCGGGCGCGCCGCATCTTCGCCCTTGAACAGCATGACGCTGACGCCGTTTTCGACCAGCTCCAGCGTACCGTGGAAAAAGTCTGAGGCGTGAACGGGCCGGGTGCGGATCCACTGCATTTCCTCGAGGATGCACATGCCGTAGTAGAACGCCTCCGGCCAGGTCGCGCCGGCGCCCGCAATGATGTGGTAAGGCGCGTCCTTGATCGCCGTCGCCCGCTGCTCGGCATCCGGCTCGATCTGCTTCTTCACGCCCACCAGCAGCGCGGGTAACGTCTTGAGTTCAGCGATGAGACGCGCGTAGTCCGGGCATTCGCCGCGATGGCGCATGATGCTGAGCACCACGAACAGCGCTTGTAGATAGAAGGACTCGCAGGACGTGTCGTCTTCCGCGAAGTTGACAAAGGCATGGTCAGCGGCCTGCGCGAGGGGCTTGTCGTCATACCCCGTCAGCACAAGTATCGTCGCCCCACGGGCCCGCGCGTAATCCAGGACCGCGATGCTCTCCTTCGTAGTGCCCGAGAGTGAAGGGATCACCACGATCGAACGCGCATTGAGATGCTTGTGGCCGGTGAGCACGATCTCAGCCGGCAACTCACAGAAAACAGGGAACAGCGACTGCGTGCGTAGCAGCAATGTCGCGGGCTGCATGAGGATGCCCGCGCCGCCGGTGCCGAGAAAGAACAGGTTGTCGGCGCCGCGCGACAGACACTCGGCTACAGCGGTGTCGATTGCCTCCGCCTGCGCCACCGCGCCCGTCTGGATGCGAAGGAACCGGGCCTCGTCGAAATTCATCATGCGGCTAGCCCTTGCTCATCATGTTTGTGCTCTGACCCGGCATCCGCGCGGCCAGATTAGATACCGGTGGTATCTAAGTGCGTGCACCACGGTCAAGCGGATTGCGTGGTTAATCCTCGGGAAGCACGAGATCGGTCCCCCGCACCTCAGTTTCGAACCGCGCCCCATAGGCCGGATAGCGGGAGCGGACGTGGTCCAAAGGCCGGTCGCCCGAGGTATAGCCGAGGCTCTCGAACAGGATCACCGGGGCGCCAGGTGCCACGCTCAGATGCACCGCTTCCTCGGGGGTCGCTTGCTTCACCTCGATCGAGCGGCGAGCCCGTGTCGTCACGATCTGCCGCCGGCGGAGGAAGTCATAGAGCGAGGCTTCCGAAAAATCCTGATCGACCAGCGCCGGGCATAGCGCGAAGGGCAAGAGGGAGGTGACGAGGCAGATCGGCGCCCCATCGATAAAGCGCAGCCGTTCCAGCACGAAGACCTGATCGCCAGGCACGAGGCCCAATGCGCTCGCCTCCGCCACGGGGCAGGGGATCACGGCCTGGGTCAGGATGCGGTTCTGCACCCGTTTGTGCTGCGTTCGAGCATCCTCGTCGAAGCCGATAAACGACTGCATCGCGTGGTCGGTATATTTTGCCTGAGAACTGAAGGTGCCCTTCCCGGGTAGGCGCTGGATGGCGCCCTCCTTCTCGAGCTCGGCGAGCGTGCGGCGGATCGTCGTCCGGCTCATGCCGAGTTCGGTGCAGAGGTCACGCTCGGAAGGGAAGGGTGCGAGCGGAGGCATCGCGCGTAGCCGATCCAGAAGCCGCGCCTTGGCTTGGAGGTAGCGAAGCACGCGCGGCGCGACGGCGGCGTCCTGGGTCGTGACCGTCACCTCTGATTCTCCTGCTTCGACAGGAATGGGCGGCCCGCAAAACCCGCCATCGCCACGGCAACTGCGGAAGAACGAACCGCCAACCGCCGCACCGTCACTCGCGCCGGGCGCCCACGCCCGACAGGGCTATGCCGAAAAGCGCGCAGACGACGCTGGTCACCACGACCAGAATGCGCAGGTTGGTCGCGGTCTCCTGGCCCTCGGCGGTGACCCGCGCACCCACCTCCCGCCGCGCCGTGGCGACCCGCTCGGCGAGGCTGCCCGTGTCGCCCAATACGATATGCGCCTGGTCGCCGAGCCGGTCCCGCATCGCTTCGAGCGCCGCCTTAGGGTCCGCTGCGTTGGCCGTGGCCAAGGCATCGTCCAGCGCCTGCTCACGAAGCATGCCTCGCGCATAGGGAATCGGCGTGGCGTAGCTCGCGAAAAGGCCCACCAGACAGACAAGGAGGAAGGAGACCGCGAGGAAGCCAAGCCGGTTGCCGTCTACGCGCTGCGCCATCGAAGAAGTTCCTGAACCCGCCGCCGCGCCTGAACGGCGAGCGGAAGCCCGCCTCTCGCCCCCTTCGCCCGCGCCGTCAAGCATCGCGGGAGCCGACCCCAGACTTGAAGCGTCGCAGTGCCGAGCCTGTCGTGCGTGAAAGGCCTAAAAGGACGAGCGGGATACGACCTGCCACGTCGCCCTTTCATTGACAGTGAGCCTCTCTCTCCTTATGCAGCGGCCTGTCTGGAACAGGGCCGGGAGACCGGCCCTTTCCGTTGTGAATAACTCCTGCCCGGTGCCGCACGGCCGCACCGGCCACGCTAAGATTGGGCTTCGTCATGAAGGTGCGTAACTCCCTGCGCTCTGCCAAGGTTCGCGACAAGAATTGCCGCGTCGTGCGCCGGCATGGCCGCGTCTATGTGATCAACAAGAAGAACCCCCGCATGAAAGCCCGCCAGGGCTGAATTTCGGATCGGGCGACCGGGCTCTGGTCCGGCTCGTCCGAGATTGCGGGCGGATAGCAAGGCAGCCCCGCGTATGGCGATCGATCTCATTTGTCTCGATGCCGACGACACGCTCTGGCACAACGAGACATTCTTCCGCCTGACCTACCAGCGCTTCGCCGCCCTGCTCGCGCCCTATAGCGAGGCAGGCATCGTCGCGGAGCGGCTGGCGGCGACTGAACGCCGGAACCTCTCCATCTACGGCTATGGCGCTAAAGGCTTCACGCTCTCAATGATCGAGACGGCGCTGGATGTCATCGGAGACGATGTCCCGCGGCCTGTCCTCAGCGAGATCCTCACCGCCGGCCGCGAGATGATGCGCCACCCGGTAGAAGTGCTGGACGGTGTAACCGAGGCGCTCGACGCTCTGGCGCAGCGCGGCAGGCTGGTTCTCGTCACCAAGGGCGACCTGTTCCACCAGGAATCGAAGCTGGCCTCGTCGGGCCTAGGCGAGCGCTTCTCCGGCATCGAGATCGTCAGCGAAAAGACCCCCGACATCTACCGCCGCGTCTTCGCCCGCTACGGTGCCGCGCCGGAGCAGGTCCTGATGGCCGGCAATGCGATGCGCTCCGACGTCTTGCCCGCGCTTGCCGCTGGCGCTTACGCGGCACTGGTGCCGTACGAGATAGCCTGGGATCACGAGTCGGATGCGGCACCCGTCGACCAGCCGCGCTACCGGGAGCTATTCAGCCTCGGGGAACTGGCAGGCTGGATCGACGAGATCAACGCCGCTTCAGCCTAGCGCGGGCCGGCGCCTACCCGGTCACGCCCGCCGCTTCTTCGCCTGGTCGGCGTAAGCCCGAAGCACCGCATTGATCCTGGTCTGATATCCTGGTCCCTGCTGCTTGAACCAATCAAGAATGTCGCTATCGAGCCGCAGGGAGAGCATCTTCTTCGACGTTGGTATCACTAGGGTGGCATTCTTGTACCAGTCGTCGGGCGCATCCCTGTAGTCGGGGTCATCGGCGATATCCCGTTCCAGTTGTTCCTCCGACTTCGCATCGAAGCGCGCCCAATCGGTCTTGCTTTCGCCTCGGGCACGCATCGCCTTTAGCTCAGCCGAGGTATAGCGCCTGATATCTTCTTTTTTCTCCATTTCTCGACCTCCGCATTGAGATGATCCGCATATCCTCGCCGCGTCGTGTAAAGACCGTTGTGGCGTAGCGGTTGTCGATCGTGCCCATTGCCAGCCAGCGTTGCTCGTTGCCTGCAAAGCGAGACTTTTCGGCGACGTGAGGATTTTCGAAGAAGACTATCGCATTCCGAAAATCGACATCATGCTTCGCGATGTTCGAGAGTCGCTTTGGCTCGTCCCACTCAAATTCTACACTGGCGACCCTAGCAGCTACCGTGTTGAGTGTAACTACGGAATGTATATACAACCAACTCGAACCCGAGGCAGGTACGATCGTCGCCTACCCCTCGAACGGGTCTCGCATCAGGATTGTGTCGTCCCGCTCCGGACTGGTGGAGAGCAGCGTCACCGGGCACTCCACGAGTTCCTCGATGTGGCGCACATACTTGATCGCCTGGGCCGGCAACTCACCCCAGCGCCGGGCGCCGCGCGTCGATTCGGTCCATCCCTCCAGCGTCTCGTAGATGGGTGTCGCGGCCGCCTGGGCAGCGGGAGCGGCGGGCAGGTGCCGCAGCGTTTCGCCGCCGAGGCGGTAGCCGACGCAGACGCGCAGCTCCGGCAGGCCGTCCAGCACATCGAGCTTTGTCAGGGCCAAACCCTGGATACCGCCCACCTTTACCGCCTGCCGCACCAGCACCGCATCGAACCAGCCGCAGCGGCGCGGCCGTCCGGTCACCGTGCCAAACTCATGGCCGCGCTGGCCCAGAATGAGGCCGGTTTCATCGTGCAACTCGGTGGGGAAGGGGCCGGAGCCGACCCGCGTCGTATAGGCTTTGGCGATGCCCAGCACGAAACCGACTGTGGACGGCCCAACCCCGGAACCCGAAGCCGCCGTTGCTGCGACGGTATTGCTGCTGGTCACGAAAGGATATGTGCCGTGATCGACATCCAGCATCACCGCCTGTGCGCCCTCGAACAGGATGCGGCGCCCAGCGCGCCGCGCCTCGTCCAGCCGCAGCCACACCGGCTCGGCGAAGGGCAGGATCAGCGGGGCCAGCTCCAGCAGCCGGTCGAGCAGTGCCGCCTTCTCGAAAGGCTCCGCGCCTAATCCCCGCAACAGCGTATTGTGGTGCAGCAGCAACTCGTCGAGCTTGGCGGATAACGTCTCGGGCTCGGCGAGATCGCAGACGCGGATTGCGCGCCGCGCCACCTTGTCCTCATAGGCCGGCCCGATGCCGCGTCCCGTGGTGCCGATCTTGCGATCACCACGCGCCGCTTCCCTTGCCCGGTCCAGGGCCGCATGAAGCGGCAGGATCAGCGCGGCATTCTCAGCGATGCGCAGCGTCTCCGGCGTGATGCTGAGCCCCTGGTTCGACAAGCGCAGGATCTCGGCCAGCAGCGCCTCGGGATCGACCACCACGCCATTGCCGATGATCCCGAGCTTCCCTCGCACCAATCCGCTCGGCAGCAGCGAGAGCTTGTAGGTCTCGTTCCCGACAACCAGCGTATGGCCTGCATTGTGGCCGCCCTGGAAGCGCACCACGATATCGGCGCGGCTCGCCAGCCAATCAACGACCTTGCCCTTGCCCTCATCGCCCCATTGAGCACCGATGACCGCGACATTCGCCATGATCGATCTTCCTAGTCGAGGGGCACGGCCGAGCCGTCCCGCAGAATATGAGTGCAAAGCAAACGCCGCGCCTCGCCGTCAGGATCCGCCTGAGTATCAAGCGCCGCAACCGTCGCGAAGCCATTCTCGCGGGCAACTCTCGGCGCGTCCCCGTCCGCATCCGCTGGCACATAAAGGCGTGGCCGGGGCGCGGGCTGCGGCGCCACATCCAGGATCGCGTCAGGGAAGAGGGTAAGCCCTGTCGCGGGCTCCTGCTCGCCGCTGATATAGCGGCCGCCCCGGCCGAGCTCCTGCTGCCGCCCGAGCGCGAAGACCGTGATGCAGGGACCGGTGTGATAGCGGAAGCCACGAAACTCCACGGGATCAACCGTGAGGCGCAGATGCGGCGCGCGAGCCTGGATGGCGGCGACCACCGCCGCCAGACGATCGGCCAAAAGCCGCGCCTCGCGTGGCAGCGCCGCCGCCGCTAAGGCGGCGAGGGCGCGCTGCGCTTCGCCAGCTGCCAGCAGCAGCGCCGTCAAGGTCTCCGCCATGCCGCCGCCAAGCTTCGCGACCGCGGCGGCATCCTTGCGATCGAGCGCATGGGCGAGGGCGGCGCGGCGATCGCCGGTGGCGCCCTCTGCGTCGAGAAGAAGAGACGCCATGGTCGGCATGGTGAGGTCGAAGCTGATCTCGGTCAGTCCCACCGTCGCCAAGGCATCGGCGCCCGCCAGCACGATCTCCGCGTCCGCCTGCGGTGCATCGGAGCCAATAAGCTCGATCCCCGCCTGTGCCACCTGCCGGTCCGGGGCGAGATGGTGGCCGCGCACGCGGAGGCATTGGCCGGAATAGGATAGCCGCAGTGGGCGTGGTGCGCCGGCCAGCCGCGTCGTCGCGATGCGCGCGACCTGCGGCGTGGTATCCGCCCGCAGCCCCATCATGCGCTGGCTCACCGGATCCATGAGCCGGAAGGTCTGCTCCGCGACGGCGGCGCCGGTGCCCGCGAGCAGACTATCCTCGAACTCCAATAGAGGCGGCCGGATACGCTGATAACCATGGGCGGCGAAGCAACCCATCATCGCCTCCACGGCGGCAGCCTCGACTTCCGCATCTGGCGGTAGCAGGTCGCGTAGTCCCGCAGGCAGCAAAGCCAGATTTGGCGGAAGGTCGTCGGTCACGGGCATGGGTCTCGCGCAGAGGGGGCAGGCCGCGGTCCGGCGGCGGCGCCTATAGCATCCGCCGGGTAGAAGGCAAAACCGCTGCGGCGCGAAACGCGAGATCCGGCAACTGAACGTTTGCTATTCGTAACGTTATCGGCACTCTTGAGCGATGCTCTTTGGCACCCCGGTTTTCGTGCTCGCCTTCCTCCCCGCGACGCTCCTGGGCTTTCACCTCCTGTCCCGCCACTCACCGCCGGCCGCGCTCGCTTTCCTGATCGGCGCCAGCTTCGTTTTCTACTCCTGGGGGCGCCTGGACGACCTGCCATTGCTCATCGGCTCGGTCCTCGCCAATTTCGCATTGTCTCGCGGTGTCTCCGGCATTCGCGGACGAGCTTGGTTCGCGGCCGGCGTTGCCGCCAATCTCGGTCTGCTCGCGCTCTTCAAATACGGCCCTCTCGTCGCCCCACTGATCCGCCTGCCGCTACCAGGGCTCGCACTGCCGCTCGGCATAAGTTTCTTCACCTTTCAGCAGATCATGTTCCTCTCCGCCTCCCGCAAAGCACGCGGGCGCATGAGGATACCTTTCCTCCCTTGCGCCGCCTTCATCGCTTTCTTCGCCCATCTCATCGCCGGGCCGCTCGTGCGCCCCGCTGAAATCATCCCGCAGTTCCGCCGCGCCGCCCGAAGTGGCATCCGCGCTGAGATGCTGGCCGATGGCGCCACCATCTTCATCCTCGGTCTCGCCAAGAAACTCGTGCTGGGCGATCTCTTCGCGCATTTCGCCGACCAGGGCTTCGATGCCGCCGCGCGGGGCGCCACACTGAGTCTTTTGGAAGCGTGGTGCGCGGTTCTCGCCTTCAGCCTGCAAATCTACTTCGACTTCTCCGGCTACTCGGACATGGCGATCGGCCTTGCCCGCATGTTCGGCATCCGCTTCCCGCTGAATTTCGCGAGCCCCTACAAAGCACGCACGATCCGGGATTTCTGGCGGCGCTGGCACATCACCCTCAGCCAATTCCTGCGCGACTTCCTCTACATCCCGCTCGGCGGCAACCGGCACGGCGAGGCCCGGCGCCTCCTCAACCTCATGGTGACGATGCTGCTCGGCGGCCTTTGGCATGGCGCGGCCTGGCGCTTTGTTCTCTGGGGCGGGCTGCACGGCCTCTATCTCGTTCTGCAGGAGACATGGGACCGCATCGCCCCGCCCTGGGCGCGCCTCCCGCGGTTCTGTGCCCAGGCGCTGACCTTGCTCGCCGTGATCCTTGCCTGGGTGCCCTTCCGCGCGGCGGATCTGCCGACAACGGAGCGCATGCTCCATGGCATGGCCGGGCTGAACGGTTTCGCGGTTCCGGCGCCGCTCGTGGCGCTATTACCGATCCTTGGACGGCTCGGCCGCGTCGTCCCTGTCCTGCCCGCGCTGGGGGATGCCCGAACCCTCAGCCTGCCGGACCTCCTCGCCAGCCTCGCGGTCGGCTGGGCCATCGTACTCTTCCTGCCGCATCTGCACGAGATGACGCCGAGGCGGCGCGCATGGTCGGTGCTGGCAAGTGGCGGCTTCACGCTTCAGGCGCTGTTCTTTTCCAGCGACGCGGTGCCCTTCCTTTATTTCCGCTTCTGAGGCGTGCCATTAGACGCCTCCTCGCCTTGGCGGGACTCTTGGCGGCCTCGGTGCTGCTCCACCTCGGCGCCTTCGCCTTCGTCCTCGACCGCCCGCTCAGCCTCGGCACGTTATGGCGGGAGTTGGACGCCAAGCTCGCCTACGCGGCCTCGTTACCCAGCCCGCGTCTCGTCATCCTTGCGGGCTCGAATGCCCTGTTTTCCCATCGCTGTGCCATCATCGGGCCGATGCTGCGGCTGCCCTGCGTCAATGGCGGCGTCGCGCTGGGCCTAGGACTCGACTACCAGTTCCTGCGCTGGGAGGCCGTGCTGCGGCCCGGCGACCTCGTCTATCTGCCGATGGAGCTGCAGCAATAT
The DNA here is from genome assembly GCF_009766125.1 of Acidisoma sp. S159. NCBI lineage: Bacteria > Pseudomonadati > Pseudomonadota > Alphaproteobacteria > Acetobacterales > Acidocellaceae > Acidisoma > Acidisoma sp. S159. Next base: position 439,217 of record NZ_LMUG01000008.1, on the reverse strand, counting down.
GCGATGACTCCACGCGCGGCCGTGGCCGGTCCGGACCTCGCAATCATGCTGCGCCACGACCGAGCGAGCCTGCTCGCCCTGGGTCCGTCGCGCTGGCCCGCCGCATTGCTCTCCGGCACGCTCGAAGACTTGATCCTAAGTGTCGTGGAAATCGCGGCGAGTGCGGCGCGGCCCGACCTCGCCCGCCACGCGCTCGAGGACATCAACGACGCGGGCGACGGCATCGGCCACTCGCTGAGGCGCGCGGCGGCGAACCGCGCATTCCTGTCGGGGCTACACCGCTCCGACCCATCACTGCACGCCATCCTAGCCGGCCGCGGAACCCAGGAGATCGCCGCGTTCCTCGGCTGGGCTGCGGCCCACCAGGTTCGCGCTATTGGCGGCTGGCCCACTGAATTCGCCGACGCGCCACAGGATCCCCGGCTCGTCGACACCCTGCGCAGCTTCTACGCCGCCGAGGGCGCCGCCTTCCTCCCGCTCGGCAACCAGGGGCGCTACCCGCGCGGCGACTTCTTCGACACTCAGGATCATCTGGCCGAGGAATGTCAGGCCCGCCATTCCATCCGTGTCGCCCAGGCGCTTGCGCCTTTGCTTCACGAGGTGGGAGCGGCAGCGCCTTCAGGCTGGGCGGCGTCCCTAGCCGCCGCTTGCCCCGGCAACCCCGGATGATCAGGCGTTCCACGTGAAACTTGATCAGACTGCGGTTGCGCGGCAGGCGCCTCGGCGGCGGGGAGGTCGATCCAGGACAGGTGACCGCCCTTGCCGGCGCCTGTATCGAGGAAGATCGCGCGCCCGCCGGAACGGGCACGGATCTCGAGCGGCCGCCCATCGGGGCTCCGCCGGTCATGGCCGACATAGACCGTGAGATCGTCGGGGATGCGGTTGACCCATCGCAGGCTGCGTTCGGGGAAGCCATCGGTCTGGGAATGTCCGGTGGGTTCGCCGAACAGCGCCCGCGCCGTGACGCCCAGGGCACGGCCAATCTCCGTTTCTGGTGCGTCTCCCAGCAACATCTCGGTGTGGAAGCCCGCATGAACGAACATGCGGTTGCCGACCCGCAGCCAAAGAGGCGCCCGCCTGGCCTCCAACGCGAAGCGCTGCCGCAGCGGCGCATCGAGCTGCGCCAGTGTCGCGATCAGTTGCGGGTTCAGCCGCACCGCTTGCCCCGCCAGGACGCGCGCCAGCTTGAGGTCGTGGTTGCCGAGAAGAAACAACCCGCGCCCCTCGTCGATCAGCCGGAACATGAGCCGCAGCACCCCGGCGCTGTCCGGGCCGTAATCGACGAGATCGCCGAGCTGGATCACGAACCGGTCCGTATCGACGGCATAGGCGAAAGCTGTGGCGTCCCCATGCACGTCCCCGACCACGCGAAGCGGCCGGCCGGCGGGAGAACGAAGAGTACCAGTCTCGGTCATTCTGACCATATATGGGACATCGGCGGCTTGAGTCGCGCCTTCGCTGGCCTCAATCTGCATGGCTAGACATCAGCGCGGGAAAACCTGAGCACTCGGCCGGTGCGACAGGCTCAGGTCATGGCGACCGGAGCCTGTGGCGGCAACAGGCCCTGGCTTGCAGCGACGGAGGATAGGCGTGGAATATCGGCTTCTCGGACGGTCGGGCCTCAAGGTCTCGACCCTTACTTTCGGCACGGCGACCTTCGGGGGTGTGGGCGACCTCGCGAAATGGGGCAGCACGGATGTCACCAATGCCCGCCGCTTGCTCGACATCTGCATCGATGCCGGGATCAATACGGTGGACACCGCGAATCTCTATTCCTACGGCAAGTCCGAGGAGATCCTCGGCGAGGCGATGGAGGGGCGGCGCAATCAGCTCATCGTCGCGACCAAGCTCGGCTTCCCGATGGGCAAGGGGGTCAATGACCACGGCCTGTCCCGGTTCCAGATCATTAAGGAATGCGAGGCCAGCCTGAAGCGGCTGCGGATCAGTCATATCGATCTCTACCAGATGCATCAGTGGGACGGGCTGACGCCGCTTCAGGAGACGCTGGAGGCTTTCGATGCGCTCATCCGCGCCGGCAAGGTGCGCTACATCGGCGCCTCGAACTTTTCCGGCTGGCACCTCATGAAGGCGATGGAAACGGCGCGGGTGAACCACTTCGTGCCGATCGTCAGCCAGCAGATCTACTACTCGCTGGAATCGCGGGATGCCGAATACGAGCTCATCCCGATCACGCTGGACCAGGGCCTGGGCGTGCTGATCTGGAGCCCGCTCGCGGGCGGCCTGCTCTCCGGCAAATACCGTCGCGGCAAGACGCCGGAGGAGGGCGGGCGTCACCTCAATGACTGGCACGAGCCGCCGATCTACAATCAGGAGAAGCTCTACGACACGATCGAGGTGCTGGTGGCGATTGCCGAGGCGCGTGGCATTTCCGCGGCGGAAGTGGCGCTCGCCTGGCTGCTGGGCCGGCCGGGCGTAACATCGGTCGTCTTCGGCGCGCGAACCGAGGACCAACTGCGCAAGAACTTGCGCTCGGCCGACCTGACGCTGACGGCCGAGGAGCGCAAGAAGCTGGACGACATCAGCTTGCCGACGCTGATTTATCCGTATTGGCACCAGCGCAATACGGCAGCCGACAGGCTCGGCCCGGCGGACCTCAGCCTGATCGGACCGTATCTCGACAAGTGAGGGTTGGGGCCGCCGATCCATTCTCCGGACCGGCGGCCAAGCTTGGCCTTGTGTTGCACTGCTCGGTCGCGGGCCGCCGCAAGGCTCTATCCCACGGCAGGGCGCGGTGAATGCTACGCTCTGTCGATCGCAGTCTGAATGCAGCCGGGAAGGTTGACCAGGCCGCAGAGATGATGATCGCGCGCGGCAAGATCAGGACCCAACTCAGTCCGTCGTTAGACCCGACGCGGCCGAATAGCAGGTGGGAGCGGCCGGTTGGGGAGGGGAATTACGTGGGGACCATTCTCCATCGCAAAGTTGTAGTCGATCTCCCGCTTTATCGCTTCTGTGGCTCGAGTATCGCCGGTCAGATACGTGATCGCTCCCAGAAGGCAGTTCCCGAACTGGACTGTGGAACCTTTCCCATCACTGTCCGGACTTTTGCGACGGAAATAGTCGGTGAAGTTTTTGCCGATGAACGGGCTGTTCCTGCTCGCGCCGAGGAATATGAAGGCCTCCTTGCCGTGGGTTAGCTCCTCCGATGACTGCCCGGATGGGCGAAGGTGAAACCGCGCGGCGGGGCCTCCTCCTGCGCCGCCTTTGTCAGGGGGCGGCGTTGAAGTTCGGATTATGCGTGACATTCTGAAACTTTCATTTGGGCCGCGGGCGGTGCGGCCTAGAGGATGTTGACGCAACGGGCTGTCCAACCCTCCAGCGTCTGAACATGCCGCCCCACCTGCTTAACAAATGAATAAACCGAGGATCTTTAGATGCGCCAACGTTGATGCTTGTGGAATGCCAACGCGGATTAATTCAAACGCAAACGCGAAAACTTGCGAGGTTTCTTAGCGAAGCTTGGCTCACCCCCATTGTCTTGCATGACAGCGAATCGTCAGGCGAGCTGACGCTTTGTAGCCAGACATCACACTCCAGCCGCTCCGTCGCTTTCGCGCCCGATACCTAAAATCCGCGCCGCCGGACCCACCGTCCAGCCCTGCACGATGAGGGAAATAATCACCAGGACGAAGGCAGCGCCGAACAGCAAATTGGCATTCTTCACCCCCTCGAGCATTGGGATCACCGTCAGGAAAATCGGCACCCCGCCACGCAAACCGACCCACGAGATAAAGCCCGACTCGCGCCAGGAAAATCCCAGCGGCGTCAGACAGGCAAACGTCGCCAGCGGCCGCGCCACCAGGATGAGCACGGCGGCGATGGCAAGGGACGGGACAATGAGCGGCGTCAGAGCATGCGGCGTCGCCAGCAGCCCAAGCATCAGGAACAGCACGATCTGCGCGAGCCAGGCCAGCCCTTCGATAAAATGCCCCAGTTCGATGTCGGACGGGTAACGGCTCTGGCCCACCATGACCCCGGCGATGAACACCGCGAGAAAGCCGCTGGTCCCCAGCACCTGCGAAATGGCAAAAAGCAGCAGGATCGCGAAGAGGCCGAGAATTGGTACCAGCGAGGCCTCCAGCCGCACCCGCTTCAGCAGCATCACCATGCCGAACCCACCGCCAAGCCCCAGCAACGCGCCGCCGCCCATCTCCTTGAGGAACAGCGTCGCGACGCCACCGACAGTATGCGATCCCGGATGCACCGCTTGCTCGCATAATAGCAGCACCAGGAAGACCGACATGGGGTCGTTGAGACCGCTCTCGATCTCCAGCACCGCGTGGAGCCGGGTGGGGACATGGAACGGCAACCCGCGCAGCAGCGAGGCCACCGCGGCGGCGTCGGTCGGCGCCATCACCGCCCCAATCAGCAGACCGAAAACGATCGGCGTGCCGGTGAGAAGATGCGCCGCGATGCCAGTCAGTGCCGCGGTGATCAGGATGCCGACGGTCGCGAGCGCGGTCGCGGGCAAAGCGGCCAGCCGCACCGCCTGGCGATCGGTTTTTAAGCCACCCTCGAACAGGATAATCGCCAGCGCGATGCTGCCGACCAAGTAGGACGTGTTGAAACTCTCGAATTGGATGCCGCCCGGTCCATCCTCTCCGGCCAGCATGCCGATGACGAGGAAGACCAGCAGTAACGGCGCGCCGATGCGTCGCGACAAATGCCCTAGAAGGATGCTGACGAGGCCGAGCAGTCCCCAGACTAGGATGAGATCGTGGCTATAGGACATCGGAACCAGTCGCCAAGGTCATCGGGACACCACCTCTGTTCAGGCTGCATGATGACCGCCCGCTTGAGGAAGCGGAAGGGTCGGCGCAGATTGGAGCACACATGAACGACCGATCGAACCTGTTGCCGGATCCCGCCCTCGCGCCTGATCTCTTTGCTGCGCTCCACGCCATGAGTTTCGACGGCACGGGCATCACGCGAGAAGCCTATGGGCCGAAAGAGACCGCCGCCCACGCGCTGGTCCGGGCCAGGGCCGAGGCCGCCGGGCTTCTCACCGAGACTGATCACGCCGGCAATCTCTACATGACCCTCGCCGGTCAGGACCGCGACCTTCCGCGCATCATCCTCGGCAGCCATCTCGACAGCGTGCGCTCCGGCGGCAATTTCGACGGTGCCGCCGGAGTGCTCGCCGGCTTGGCGGTTGCCACGGGTCTGGCCCGATCCGGATTCCGTCCGGCACGCGACATCACCGTGATGGCGATCCGGTCGGAGGAGGCCGGAAGCTGGTTTCCGGTGAGTTACGTCGGCAGCCGAGCCGCGCTCGGCACGCTGCCGCCAGAAGCGCTCGACGTGCCGCGCCTGGACGACGGCGTGACGCTCGCCGAGCACATGCGTGGCGAGGGTTTCGATCCGGCGGCAGTGCGTGCCGGCCGCCGCGCGCTGGATCCGGCGCGGGTCGCCGCCTTTGCCGAACTGCATATCGAACAGGGGCCGAGGCTGGACGAAGCTGAAGTGCCTCTTGGCATAGTGACCGGCATTCCAGGCTCCCGCCGCTACCGGGCCGGCCGGGTCATCGGCGAATACAATCACTCAGGCGCGACACCCCGGCGGCTGCGCCACGATGCAGGCCTCGCGCTCGCGGAACTTGCCTATCGTCTGGACGCCGCTTGGGCTGAAATGGAGGCGGCGGGGCACACGCTCGTCTGCACCTTCTGCGTCCTTGCGACCGCTCCGGAAGCTGGTTTCACGATGATCCCCGGCGAGGCCCATTTTCAGCTCGATATGCGCAGCGAGCGGCGTGAAAGTGTCGATGTGCTGCATGAGACGCTGTTGCGCCTGGTGGCGGAGATCGCGGCGTCGCGCGGCGTCCGTTTCGACTTGGGCGCAGAAACCGGCAGTGCCGCCAGCCTGCTGGACGCCGCCTTGCAGGCCGAGATGGCGGCGGCGGCCCAGGCCTCGGGCGTCCGCTTCCAACATCTATCCTCGGGCGGCGGCCATGACGCTGCCGCCTTCGCTCAAGCGGGCATCTCATCCTGTCTGCTCTTCGTCCGCAACCAGCATGGCAGCCACAATGCACGCGAGGCCATGCGGATGGAGGATTTCGACGCTGCCTGTCGCGTCCTGATCCGCTGGGTTGTCAGCCGCGCCGGATAGCACCGCTCGTCACGGTTGTTCCGCGGCGGAGGCTGGCAACACGCGATGCTCCCCCCACATTTGCAAACAGGACAAGGGGGGCAGACATGGCCGCAACTTACGAGAATCGCGTCGCCTCACACCGGTTGGAGGCAGGATCCTCGGCCGCAGCCTTGGTGGGCTCGCCGGCCGGAACGAACCTCGGCAATGCCTGCGCGGGTATGACGCCCGAGGACCTCGAACAGCTTCGCTGGGTCGCCGAGGTTCTCGGCGCCGATCGCAGCATGGCGATGCGCGTCGGCAGCTTCGTCAGTGACCAGGCGGAAGGCTTTGTCGATGCCGCCGGCCGCTTCATCATGAACAACAGCCGCTTCAGCGCCCGCAAACTCGCGGAGATGAGCCTGCGCCGCCTCTACGATACCGCGACCCGAGGCATGGATACGAGCGAGGTGGAGGATGATGGCCGGCGCGTCGCCGCGGCGGGCCGCCGGCACAAGCTGGTGAGCACGCTCAGCGGCGCCGCGACGGGTTTCGTTGGCGCGCCGGGCATGCTGTTGGACATCCCGCTGACCACCGGCCTCATGCTGCGCTCGATCGCCGGCATCGCTCGCGGCTTCGGCGAGGATCCCTCGACCGAGGAAGGCCGCCGCGCCTGCCTGGAAGTCTTCGCCCTCGGCACGGATGGCACGGCCGGGGCGGAGGGCCAGGTGAATTACTGGGCCGCACGCGCCGCCCTCAGCCATCTCGCGATCGACGGCTTTATGCGCCGTGTGGCGACGATGCTGGGCATCGCATTTTCGCAACGGCTGCTGACACGCGTGGTTCCGGTGGCGGGCGCCTTGGCGGGAGGGGCCATGAACTACGCCTTCATGGCCCACTACCAGCAGATGGCCCGGGTCCACTTCACGTTGCGCGGGCTGGAACGCCGCTACGATTCAGACACGGTGCGGGCTTGTCTGGACCGCCTCGTTCGACAGAACGGCCCGCGTGCCGCCAGATCGCTGAGCGATGACACGAGGCAGATCAGCGACTGACGAGCGAGGGCCGGACGGCGCGGGCGGCAAGCGCCCGTAAGGTCCGAACCGCAACGGAGTCGGTTCGGATCCCTCTGAGCAGTTACGCGATAACCTTAGGCTGGTTGGGTTTAAGCGCGATTCGAGAGGAACCAGTCGGAGCAGCACGGCCGTGGTTGTCTCGGTAAGGCGGGCCGTCAGATTTGTACAGAGTTTCCCTGGCATATTGGAGCGTGTTTGCGATTTCCGCCTGTTGCGTGGGTGGCAAGGAGGCGACAGGCACGCCGTGTTTGGTCTGTGACTTGACCACCAGCCCGGTCGCTAGCTGAAATCCTGCGGGGCATCCTGGCCCGCGGATCGCTTGGATCTCCTCGCCGACGCTCACCGCCGAAAAAAAAACCCTCGGATCGCGCAACCCGAGTAGGGCAGTAACGCAGGACTTAATCCGCGTATCGAGCGCGCGACGTTGCACATCAGGGCCCTTATTGTCGTTTACTTGAAACCGGTCGCGGTCGGTGTTCCCACTCTTCTTAGACATGCACTCGGCGTAATTTGAATTGGTACCACGGCCACTTCCTCCATTGCGTTGAGAAGAGCGTAGTTTGAATCCAGGATGGTAAAGCGTCCGTTAGTTTACCTGCGTTCGGCAGGCTGCCCGCGTTGGATGCTAGGACTGCAAAAGGGGGAGATCGCCTGGGCGCGGCCTCGGCGATTTCTCCCTTGCCCCAATCGTTGCGCCACTCCTATCGCGAGTGGCTACGCTTCAACCGCCAGTTTCTTCCGCTGGTAGCACCCGCAGGCTCCAGCTCAAATCGCGGCTCGTGCCAGGGGGGATGCGCATCATCCCTGGCTTCTCGTCTAGCGTGCCGGCGAAGCCGGCGGGGTCAGCGAAGCCGTGCCAAGGCTCGATGCAGAGGAAAGGGGCGCCTCCCGGCTTCGACCAGATGCCGAGCTGTTCGAATCCCTCCCAGGCGATTTCCAGTGCCGGCGTACCGCGCGCGGAATAGCGCAAGGACCGGCTGGCGAGCTGCGTGAAGACCAGCGCGTCTTTCGCGAAAAGGTCCGGTTCGAGCCGCAGCACGCGGTCAATCACCGGCGAGACCGCCTCCTCCGTCAGCAAGCCATTCGCGACCCGATGCACCGGGGCATTCTCGGCCCGGGCGAAACGCACCTCATGAGCTTCCTTCGCCACGCCGGGCAGGATCGGCCAGGCAAAGCCCGGATGCGCACCTAGCGCCGCCGGCAGCACGACATCTCCAGTGTTGGTCAGGCGATAGCGGGCCGTCAGCGCCCCACCTTCGATGGCGTAGGCGAGTTCGAGCTGGAAGGCGAAGGGGTAGAGCGCGCGGCTCTCCGCGCTGTCCCGCAGCACCAGGCGGCAACCGGTGCTGCTTTTATCGGTCCAGGCGAACTCCATGTCGCGCGCAAAGCCATGTTGGCCGAGGCGATAGCTGTCGCCCTCGTGCAGGTAGTGGTCGTCGTGCAGGCGGCCAACTATCGGGAAGAGCACGGGGGAGTGCCGAGGCCATTCAGGACCCGCCTGCCACAGCAACTCGCGGCCGCCGCCGTCCCGGATCGAGACCAGCTCCGCCCCCCGCACGGTCACCGCGACGGATAGTCCGTCCCGGCCAAATTGATGGGTATCCGCTGTCCCGCTCTCCGTCGCCATCTGCGCCTCCCTTGCCGTTGTCAGGATAGGGCGATGCGCGGTGTAAGGGAAAGCTACGAGATGCGGCTTTGGCCGAACCCGGCGCGGCGACCCTTTGGCGCTCGATTGTGGCAAGCGTTCACGGCGCCAGTCGCCTGTTCAGATCGGTAAGCAGAGCGTGGACGGTTTCGTAATTCGCCACGCTCATAACTTCGAAATGCTTTGAGACTTGTAGGCTCCTGTCTGTTACCGTCTTTGCGCGCAGATCAATCTCGATATCGCCTCCATTGCAGCGCACGACAGTGGGACGGCCAGCGTCGAATGTGACATAGCACTCGCGGAGTAACCCACGTTCTGCGCGGAGCACGAAGCTCACCGTTGTATTCCCCCATAATCCTGGGATGGCGGGTCTGGAACACAGCGTTTCGGCCAGGATGCTGGCGTCTGGCGGGGAACCCGGACTCGGCTTTACCCACATCCGGTCGCGATTCTTCTCGGTCAATGGCGTGGTTAGAGCGCCGGCGTTGAAAGCGGCGCACGAGGTATCACCTTGATAACTCGCATTTGGCAAAAGTCGCTGACTGGACATTATACGGCTCATCTATTTTCATCCTTCGATAGCTCGCCTGACGTCACGCGCGGAGCGAGGACGGTCACCTGACCGGGCGAACCAGGCTGGATCGAGGCTGGCCGACACTCCCTTAAAATTTCACCCCCAGCCGCAGGCAGAGACTAGGACCGCCGCATGGCGGCGAGCGGCGCCCGACCCGGATGGCTTGCCGCCCCCACAGCGAATGTGCGAGTTTAGGGCTGCCTTAGGAGGTTCCTCCGTGCGTCGCCCACGCCCGCTGCTGCCGTTGTCCTCCGACCGTCCGCTCGTCGGCCCTCCCTAGCGGGCCCGTTCGGCGGAATGACGGAATGCAACAGAGACAGGAGTAGGTCGTGATCGATCTGCACGAATGGTTTAGCGAACATCATGTGACGGAAGTCGAATGCCTGGTGCCCGACATCACCGGCATCCCGCGTGGTAAAATCACGCCCGCGCAAAAATTCCTCCAGGGCGGCGCGCTGCGCATGCCGGAATCGATCTTCATTCAGTCCGTCACCGGCGAATATCCGCCCGACGAGGAAGACCGCCTGACCGACCCCGCCATCATCGACATCACCCTGGAGGCGGATGCTTCCACCATCCGCCTCGTGCCTTGGGCGCGCGAACCGACCGCGCAGATCATCCACGACTGCCACTACAAAAATGGCGACCCGGTGCCGATGGCGCCGCGTCAGGTGCTGCGCCGCGTGCTCGCCCTCTACAAGGAGCGCGGCTGGGAGCCGGTGCTCGCCCCGGAACTCGAATTCTATCTGGTCGGCCGCAACACGGATCCCGACTATCCGCTGGTCCCCCCTGTCGGCCGCTCCGGGCGGCAGGAAACCGGCCGCCAATCCTACTCAATCGATGCGGTCAACGAGTTCGATCCGCTCTTCGAGGAGATGTATGATTTCTGCGAGATGCAGAATCTCGACCTGGACACTCTCATTCACGAGGAGGGCGCCGCACAGGTCGAAATCAATTTTCTGCACGGCGAGCCGCTGAGCCGCGCCGATCAGGTCTTCCTGTTCAAACGTACGGTTCGCGAAGTCGCACTTCGCCACGACATCTATGCCACCTTCATGGCGAAGCCGATGAGCAGCGAGCCCGGCAGCGCGATGCATGTGCATCAGAGCATCGTCGATCCAAAAACGGGCCGCAATCTCTTCGCGGGCGAGGACGGCAAGGCCAGCAAGCTGTTCCGCAACTACCTTGCGGGGCTGCAGAAATACACGCCGGCCGTCATGCCGATCCTCGCGCCGAATGTGAATTCCTATCGCCGGCTCTCGCGGTTTTCCAATGCTCCGATCAATCTCGAATGGGGCTACGACAACCGTACCTGTGGCTTGCGGGTGCCCTACGGCGAACCCGCCGCGATGCGTGTCGAAAACCGCGTGCCGGGCGCCGACGCCAACCCCTACCTCGCCTTCGCCGCGACGCTCGCCTGCGGGTATCTCGGCATGGTGGAGGAACTGGAACCGACGGCGCCGTTCGAGGGCTCGGCCTATTCGATGCCCTATGCATTGCCGCGCGAGATCAGCCACGCTCTCGATGTCATGGAACAATGCAAGCCAATCCACACAATGCTTGGCGAGAAGATGATCGAGGTGCTTCTGGCGGTAAAGAAGCTCGAATACGATACCTACCTGCACGTCATCAGCTCTTGGGAGCGTGAGCATCTGCTGCTGAACGTATAATGAGCGCGCGTATCGGCGGTTCGGATTCCTCCGCCCCGAGCTACTACGAGGCGAGCCGCCGCGGTTCGGTCATTGCCGAACCGCTCGCTGGCGACATCAATGTCGAGGTCGCGATCATCGGCGGCGGCATCACAGGCTGCTCCGCGGCGCTCGATTTGGCCGAGGCCGGCGTCAGTGTCGCGCTTCTGGAGGCGCGGGATTTCGGTTGGGGCGCTTCGGGCCGCAATGGTGGCCAGGTGCTGCCGGGTTTCGCCATCGGCCAATCGCGGCTCAACCGGCTCGTCGGCACCGCCGATGCGCGGCTCTTATGGGATATGTCCGTCGAGGCGGTGCGGCTGGTCGAGCAACGCATCAGTCGCTACGCGATCCCCGCCGACTACACCCGTGGCTATCTCCACGCCGCGATTCGCCCGCGCCACGAGCGGGAATTGGAAGAGGCGGCGGAGGAGATGGCCACGCTCGGTGTCGGCGGTGCCGAGGTTCTGCGAGGCGCGGCAATGCGCGAGCGTATCCGCAGCGCGCGGTATCGTGCCGTGCTGACCGATCCTCTGGCCGCGCATATCCATCCGCTGAACTACACGCTCGGCCTCGCGAAAGCCGCGCAAGCGGCGGGCGCGGTGCTGCTGCCGCAAACACCGGTTCAGGCCATCGAACAAGGCACCACGCTTCGCCTGCGGACGCCGAAGGGCAGCGTGACTACAAACACGCTGCTGCTGTCTGGCGGCGCCTATCTCGGCCGGCTGTGGCCGGAGGTCGCGGGCTATGTGATGCCGGTCGGCACTTATATCGTCGCGACCGAGCCGCGTGCCGATGTCCGCGACTTGCTGCCGCGCAACGATGCAGTGGCCGACTTGAACTTCGTGCTCGACTATTACCGGCGCTCAGCGGATGACCGCATGCTGTTTGGTGGCCGCGTCTCCTATTCCGCGATCCCCCCGCGCAAGCTTGCGGAAACCATGTTGTCGCGGATGCGGAAAGTCTTCCCCGAACTCGCCGATGCGCGGGCTGAGTTCACCTGGGGCGGGCTGGTCGATATCACGCGCCATCGCGCCCCGCATTTCGGCCGTCTGGCGCCCAATGTGCTTATGGCCCAAGGCTTCTCCGGTCATGGCGTGGCACTCGCCGGCCTCGCGGGCCGGGTATTGGCGGAGGCCGCGCGCGCTCAGGCTGAGCGCTTCGACGTATTCGCGCGCATTCCGCAGGTCCGCTTCCCCGGCGGCCGCGCCTTCCGCGTCCCGGCGCTCTTGCTGGCGACGAGCTATTATCGGTTGCGTGATATTTTGTGAGTATCGGCTGCGTAACGGCAGTCATCGAAAAGGATTTTGTTAATCGGCATACCCAATAGTTCCGACACGATGAAACTAGCGGACGGCTGGACCCAAGCGAAGACCGCCTGACAGTCCTGTTTGTCGGCACCGATGATTTTCACGATTGGGAATGCAGCATGATCCATGGCTTAGGCATCTTGGATAGGACGCCTCCACCGAATCAGCGCAGCCAACCGCGGAGCTTTGCACTTAACGCAAAAACCGCTGCGGGCGGCTCAAAAGAGAACAGACCTGCCGGCGTCGTCTGTGATCCATCCGTGCCCAGGCCGAAGGCCGATGGATTCATGGCGCCGGAGATCCTAGCGATGGCCCCGAACCGAGACAATGTGTCACTGCTGATATCTCGGGTCGGAGCGCTTTCAGGGCACCGTTTAGTAAATCCGGAGAACCCTTCGGAGGTTATTGCCTGGGAGCACCGCAGCGGACTGCAAATTGTAGGCCGCTATGGGGAACTTTTGTTCATCAGTCATGTTAACCTTCCTCACATCATCCTGATTGCCAACGGGCTGCAACCCGACATCCGTCTTTTGCGCAACGGGAATGCATACTCGCGAGGTCAAATGACCGACCGGGAAAAAAATGTCGCCATGGGTTTGTTGAAATTCGCTGCCACCGCGGCCCAGGACCGAGACGAACGCAATTGGCGGCGCGCAGCTATGTAGTGGTCCGGTAAGCACGGCGGCGCCACACGTCGTCAGGTTTCGAAGGGCGCGTTGCCGTCACGTCGCCCGGTCGCGCGATATCCAGCCTGACCGATGAACTCCGATTGCCGCTAGCCGCCGTAGGTGCTGAGCGTCTGCCGCAGCGGGTTCGCACCTGGATTATTCGCCAGCATCTGAACGGCGACCTCAGGTGCTGAGTAAGGCTTGCCGTAATAGGCTGCGTTCCCCTTTGGGTCGGCCGAAAGCACAGAGCCTTCGATCGAGGCTCCGGCATAGAGGCCGCGGGTCTTGGCGAAGGTCACGATATCCGCGCGCATCGCGGTCGTGGTGGCTCCGCCAACCCCCGCGCCGATCGAGGCGGCCGAGAACGACGCGTCGCCGCCGAGCTTGAAGCGGTCGTTCATGACGGCCGTCAGCGCGCGGTCGTTCATGATCATGATCATGAGTTCCGCATCCTGCACGCCGATCTGCGGTCCGAAACTGCCACTACCCAAGGAATAGAACGCCGGGTCGGACCAGGATCCGGCCGCCGCCCGTCCCATCAGCACACAAGAGCCGCCGGACCCGCCGATGACCACGCCCGCCTTGAAGACCTGCGGGCAGATGATGACCGCACGGGCACTGCGCAACGTGCCCACCAGATCCTTGGACTGGCTGCTGCCCAGCATCTCCTGCAACGCGAGGGTCGAGCGATCCACCAGATCCTGCTGCTGCGTGGTAGTCACCACGCCCTGGGCGCAGCCCGCGACGCCGAGCGGCAACAAGACGGTAAGGGAAAGGCCAAGGAGACACTGCCGCAAGCTTCGCATCAAGCCCTCATTCTCTCGATTCGCGGTCACTCGACCGTCAACAAAGAATGACATGATCCTCTAGCGCCGAACGCGCAAGTTCTCGGAAAGGCTGTGATCGAGTGACGTCAACTGTTCCGTTTGGACGGCGGTCAGTGTTCAAGGTCAGGGTTTCACGCCTGCTCCAAGTCGTGTTGTCTGGATGGTGCAGACGCCCGTTGAACCAAAACAAGTGCCAAGCGGACTTGTGGAGCGGTCTCCTGGCGGTTAATCCGGGTGGTATGCTCGATCAACTCAAGGCCAATAACCGTGCCTGGGCCAGCCGGAAGGTTGCGGCCGATCCCGGCTTCTTCCGTCGGTTAGAGAACCAGCAGGCGCCGGAATATCTCTGGATCGGGTGCTCGGACAGCCGGGTGCCAGCTAACGAGATTGTCGACCTCGATCCCGGCGAGCTATTCGTCCACCGCAATGTCGCCAATCTCGCACCTCCGCAGGACGCGAATTACTTGTCGGTGCTGCAATTCGCGGTGGATGTCATCAAAGTAAAGCACATCATGGTTGTGGGCCATTACGGCTGCGGCGGCGTGCGCGCCGCGGTCGATGGTCAGCGCCTCGGCCTGGTGGATCACTGGCTGCATCCGATTCGCGAAGTCTGCGAAGATCACCGGACTGAACTCGATGCGATCGGCAATGAGCGCGCGCGTCTCGATCGCCTTTGCGAGCTTAATGTGATCCGCCAGGTCCGCAACGTCGCCTCCGATGTCTTCGTGCAGGACGCCTGGTCGAGAGGCCAGCCGCTCGCTGTTCACGGCTGGGTCTATTCTCTCTCGAATGGCTTGGTGAACGATTTGAATGTTACGGTGAGTGTTCCGGGCGACGTGGCGCGTTTGCGAAACGGCTCCTGAACCCGGCTAACCGTCACTCAGAATACCGGCACGCCCGCCATCGTCTCGTTGGCGGATACCACGCGCCAGGCCAGGCCGCGCCGCTCCAGGCGAGACAGCGAGATATTGCCCACACTGAAGCGCAGCGCCGCATCCGCGCCGACGCCGAGGGCAAAGGCCAGGGCCGCCCGGATCACCCCGCCATGGCACACTAGAACGAGGTCGGCATCGCCGTGATCGTCCGCCAGGCGCTGCAGCACCGCGCTCACGCGGTCGATGACCTCGCCGAAGCTCTCACCTTCATGCGGCCGCTCTTCATGCGAGACCGGCCAGAAATCGTGCGGCGGCATGCGGACATGCTGGTGGAGCACCGCATTCTCGATCCCTTGGAGCGCACCGAAATTCTGCTCGATGAGGCCGGGCTCAACGGTAAGCGGCGTCTCCGGATAGCCCCCCTCGAAAATCGCTCGCGCCGTCAGCACGGTGCGGGAGAGGGGGGTCACGAACCACTCCGCTTGGGGCGGCAAGCGCTGCCCGAGCGTCACATAGGCCGACCGCTGACCGGCCATGGTCACTTCACAAATGGCGACATCGCGGTTGCCGTACAGCGCCACGCGCTCCTCGGCCGCGACCAAAGCGTGCCTAATCAGCCAGAAGCGCGTGGTGTCCATGCCGCTGAAAATCCCTACTCGCCGATGGTGATCAGAGCGCCGCGAACCCTTGCGGCGCGAAACTGGCTGGCGAAGAGCAGGCTCGCCAGGATCAGCCAGATACAGTTGAGGCCCGCCGCCCAGCCAAGCTGCTCCCAGGCGATATGCCCTGAATGCAGTGCCGCGCGCATCCCCTCGAAAACATGGGTCGCCGGGATCGCCCGCGAGACGGGCTGCAGCCAGACGGGCAAGACAGAAACCGGATAGAACACCGCGGAGAGCGGCGTTAGGCCGAAAAGCAGGGACCAGGCAAGCGCCTCGGCTCCCGCGCCATGGCGCAGGATCAGCGAGACCACACCCAGCGCCACCGCCCAGCCCATGATCATGAGGTTCGCGAAGAACAGCACGAGCACTGGTCCGAGCGAGAAAAGGTTGAAGGCATAGAGCACCCAGGCCAGCAGGATCGCCGGCAGAAGACCCAGCGCGACCCGCATGGTAGCGACCCCAATCAGCCCGGCGATCAGCTCCCAAGGGCGCAATGGGCTGACGAAAACATGGCCGAGATTGCGCGACCAGATCTCCTCCAGGAAGCTCACCGCGACACCCATCTGGCTCCGCAGCGCGACTTCCCAGAGCAGCACACCCGCCAGTAGCGAGGTTCCCGCGACCATCAGCCCGCCGCCAGCGCCACTCATCCGTTGGGTGAGGAATTGCGCCGTAAAGCCCCAGATGCACATCTGCAGGATCGGCCAATAGGCGAGTTCCAACAGTCTCGGCCATGAGCGGCGATAGAGGCAGATGTGGCGGTAGAGCAGTCCCCAGATCCGCCGCAGCGAAGCCCGGCTCATGCCGGGACCTCCGTGCCCTGCCGGCGATCGCGCGCGATATCGAGGAAGACATCCTCGAGCGTGTCCCGGTCATAGCGCGCCAGCAGCATGCTCGGGCTGCCCTCATCCACGATGCGACCCCGCCGCAGCATGAAGACCTGCCCGCAGAGCCGCTCGACCTCCGCCATATTGTGAGAGGCGAGCAGCATCGAGCAGCCGGATTCCGCGCGATACCGCTCCAGCCAGCCCCTCACCAGGTCGCCCGTATCTGGATCGAGGCTCGCGGTCGGTTCGTCCAGCAGCAGCACCTCCGGACGGTTGATAAGCGATTTCGCGAGCGCCACCCGCGTCTTCTGCCCGGCCGAAAGCTGACCGGCCGGACGGTTCATCAGCTCCCCGAGGTTGAGTTCCTCCGCGAGTTCCGCGATGCGCCGGTCGGCGCGCTTCACATTGTATAAGTGTGCGTAGACGGTGAGGTTCTCCCGCACCGTCAGCCGCCCGGGCAGAGCGATATAGGGCGAGGAGAAATTCATGCGGGCCAGGGCTGCGAAGCGGTCCCGCGCCATGTCGTGGCCCAGAACCTCGATCCGCCCACCACTCGGAACCAATAGTCCGAGCAGCATGGCGATCGTCGTCGATTTGCCGGCCCCGTTGCCGCCGAGCAGTCCAACGGTCGCGCCCCGTGGCACCGCGAAGGCAATATTATCCACCGCGACGGTCTCGCCATAATGCTTGGTCAGGCCCGTCACGCGGATCGCATCCATGGGCCTCCCTGTGCCGCCGCGCGCCGAAGCTGTCGAGCCCCCTCTATCGCCGACTCGGCAAGCCGAGGTTAGCTATAGGGATGTCTCTTGAGTTCAGGCCGGCACCTTCAGCACTTCCTCGCGGCCTGCGCGTCTACGCGATCGGGGACGTGCACGGCTGCGCCGCCTCCCATGCTGCGATCCTCGGCATGATCGCGGAGGATTACGACGCCCGTCCGGCGTTGGAGCCACTGGTGGTCCATCTCGGTGACCTGATCGACCGAGGTCCGGATAATGCCGCCGTGCTGGCGCGGGTAGCCGCCGGCTCTCCGATTCCTGGGCGCCTCATCAATCTGCTCGGCAATCATGAGGCGCTCTGTCTTGAGGCGATGATGGAAGGCGGCGATGCGGCGCGCCATTGGCGGCGCCAGGGCGGTGACGCTTGCCTCGCCGATTGGGGCATTCCCAAGCGCAGCCGCCCGGAGGATTGGGCGGCCTTGATCCCGCCCGAGCAGCTTGCCGTCCTGCGGGAGGCGCGGCCATGCCTTCGCCTCGGCGGTTATTTCTTCACCCATGCCGGCATTCGGCCAGGGCTGTCGCTCGATCAGCAGAACAATGAGGATCTGGTCTGGATCCGGGAGCCTTTCCTCTCCTCCGCCGCGACACACGAGGCGGTGGTAGTGCATGGGCACACACCACGCAGCGAGGTGACGCTACGTCCAAACCGTATCGGTATCGATACGGGCGCGGTTTATGGCGGTAAGCTTACGGCGCTGGTTCTCGAAGACGACCGCCTTGCCCTGATGCAGGTGCCGGGGCCCAAGAAGCCGCGGAAGTAGCTCACGGTTCCTCTCAACCCGCCTGCGGCACGGTCACGCCGATCATGTCGCCCTCACGGATGATGCTCGCCAGGCGCTCCTCCGACCAACCTTCAGTGCCGTCCGGACGCATCGGCAGCACCATCCAGCGATAATCCGCGGTGCTATCAACTACCCGGAGCGTTACCTGCTCGGGAAGATCGGTTCCCCACTCGAGAAGAACGCCGCGCGGATCGCGAACCGCGCGCGCCCGGTAGCTGACCGATTTGAACCAGAAGGGCGGATAGCCGAGAACCGCCCTTGGATAGCAACTGCACAGGGTGCAGACGACTAGGTGGTGGACCTCGGTCGTATTCTCCAGCACGCCGAGCGGCGGCATTCCGCGCATCGGGATGCCGAGCGTCTCAGCAGCGCGCGCCCCATCCGTCAGCATAAGCTCCCGGTAGTCTTCATCCATCCACGCCTTGGCGACCATGCGCGCGCCTCCCGCCGGGGAGGCGGCATCGGTGATCGCGATGCGCTCGGTGATTTCTTCCTCCGAGGCGATCCCCTTCGCCGCCAGCACCCGCCGCAATGCTATCAGCAGCGCGTCGCTATCCAATTCGGCGATGTTCACGAAGATGTCTCCAACCAGGGGCCGAAGATTTCGATGAGGATGTCATCGTCCGCACGACCGCCATCCCATAGGCCGTACCGCTTGAACTGGACGTGGTAGAGCGGCAGCCGTTGGGCGGGGCGGCCGAAGGCAAGGTCCTCAGGATTTGGATAGTCGCCGAGATGCCGGAGCACCGTTCCGATCTCGCCGCGCACATAATGCGGCGTCCGGATATGGCAGGGTCCGCGTGTTTCCGGCCAATCGTCCCGAACGCGAACCTGGGTTCCGGGCGCGATCATGGCGTCGCCTCCAAGGCAGCCTGCAGTTCCGCGGCAGTGACGACGTTTTTGGCGAGGAGCGTCGCGGTGATCGAACGCAGCCAGCGCTGGTAATAGGTCATCCGAAGATAATCCTCCTCGGACAGCGCCTCGACTCCCCGCCGCAATTCGTCGACGGACATGACCTGCTTCATACCGAGCAACTGCCGGATCGCGTCAACTTCGCGGTCGAATGCCGTCAGTTCGTGCGGCTCGGCGTCGATCGCATCGCACATATAGCGTGGCACACCACCAAGGTCGTGCATCGCGCGGGGGACATCTCGCTCCATGGGGGCAGGATACCCGTCTTGCCAAAGGAACGAAACGGATAACCCGGCCCCTGGCCGAGAACCGCGTTCGATACTGCCTCACCGCCAAGGATGGCGCCGCGCGATCCTTCAATTGCTCGCGTCTCATGCAGCCTCAACGATTGTGATAGCGAGGCCACGCCTATCGCCAATGCGGATTTTACAGAGCGTTACAGAAAGGCAACAATTTCACTTAAAAAGTCTAAAATACTGTTACACTGGCGGGTGTCATTGCAAAATTAGAACAAGCGTTGGTCTCATTGACGAAATAATCAAAAATCGTGGCTAGTTTTGTCCAAAAATACGTCTTGCGGTAAGGTGATTGGGAGCGCCGAAAGGCTGCCGGCTGAAACAACACCGTCTCTCGCTGGCGCGCGAGCTCTCGAAGAATCGTTCGAGAAAGCGTATGAAGTCTGACCAAAGGCAGAGTTCCGCTACCGGTTCGCCGAGCCGGGATAGGTCAAACCAAGCTGAGAAATAGGCCCAACGTGAGGGGCTTACGAACCTGGCACCGGACACTTGATGATGAGTGATCCTGTTTCCAGGCGCCGCGGCGCGGCCTCCAACGGGTGCAGTACAGTCCTCGCCACGGCCTGCTCGACCGATGCGCGACAGACCTCTGGCGCCGAACCCTGTGCCATCCGGTAAGGCGGTTGCAAAGCAAGGCTCGCCCGATAGATGAAGTTCTCGTTTCTAAAAAAAAATTAAGTAAAGTCTGCTGGACTGCTCCGACTGCCTTGCTCTTCGGAACCTGGCCGGTCCGAAACCTCGCTCAACGACCCTGAAGGATCCCTACATGTACGCCTCGGAACTCGCACTTTCGCCACAGCCGGTGCAGCTTGGCACCTCGATACGCTACGATCCCCGCGCCGAAATGGCGATGCGACTTCCTTCCTGGGTGCAACCGTTACTAACTTGGATCACCGCGAAGCCGGCCCCGGGTGAGGAGCCTGCCCCGAAATCGCCGCTGGCCTTCGTCCGGGAGGCCGCTCTCCTCGTTGCCGGCGGCTGCGCCCTGTCCGCACTGGCGATTTCCTTTATGACTGTGCAGGAGCCGTTGTTCTGGTTGCTTCTGGTGTCAGGCCTGCTGGCAACCACTTCGGGGCTCGGCGTCTTCCAGGTCGTGATCTTCCACCATTGTGCGCATGGCACGATATTCCGCACGCGGGCGCGCAACAGGACAGTGGGGCGGGTGGTTTCGGCAGTCCTGTTGTTCAAGCACTTCGATCGTTACCAGAGCGAACATATGCTGCACCACAACGCGAAGAAGCTCTTCACCGACGATGACGAATTCACCGACTTCATCCTCGGGATCTGTGACCTCGCGCCGTCTCTGGATCGCCACGAGCTCTGGCGCCGGTTACTGGTCGATCTGGTTTCTCCCCTGTTCCACGGGCGCTTCCTCTACAAGCGCATTCGCGGCAGCTTGGGATCGCATGAGCGCTCGCACAACCTCATCGGCATCGGGGCCTGGGGCACGCTTCTGATCCTCGCCGCCTTGACGCACATGCTTGGCATCTTCTTTGTCGCTGTCGTACTGCCCGTTACGGTCCTGCTGCAAATCGCGACTGTCTTTCGCATCCTGTGCGAGCATCGTGTGCCGCCGGTCGAAGTCCTCATCCGCCGCGGCCCCGACCTGGTGTGTCAAGCCACAGCCGGCGTCTTTCCAGGCGTGCGGCCGCCCGAGGCCCGCGCCACAACTCTGCCTGGTCTCGCTGCTTGGCTCATCTGGTGGACGAACATGCTGACGGTGCAGCTCTTCGTGCGCTTGTTCGTACTCGTGGGCGATGCGCCCTGCCATGACTTCCACCATCGGCGGCCAGCGAATAAGCGCTGGACGGACTACGCTCACGCGCGTCAGGCCGATCTGGAGGCCGGCTGCCCGGGCTTCCCGCTCAACTACGTCGATACCTGGGGGCTATTCCGCGCGATCAATGAGAATCTTGGGGCGCTGGCGCGTGCTCCAGCCGACCTGCTGGGATGAGCGGCGTGGTTACCGGCCGTCACCCGGGCGAGGCGCCTGCGGCCGCGTCCGGCGCGAGGCGCATCCTGCTCGGCGGCACGATGACCATCACGGTGGTGCCGCGACCGTCTGCGCTGTCGATGATCAACTTCCCCTGATGCGCTTCGGTCAGCTGCCTGGCGATCGGCAAGCCCAAGCCAGTGCCGGGAAACCTGCGGCTCAGAGTGTTCTCAAGCTGTACGAAAGGCTCAAGCGCGCGCGGAATATCCTCCGGCTGCATGCCGATGCCGCTATCGCGAATGGCAATCTCTACGCCATCTCGCGTCGTGCTGCGCGCCGAGACGGTGATCTTGCCACCGGTCGGCGTGAACTTGATGGCATTGCCGAGGAGGTTCGAGAGGATCTGCCTGAACCGGTCGTAATCGATGAAGCTTTGCAGCCTCGGCACCACCGGAAGCAGCTCGACGACGATCCCGCGCGAGGCGGTCTCCGCCGCGAAGGCCCGCACCGACGCCTGCAACAGCTGGCCAACCGGAACCCAGTCCAACTGCAACCGCGGCACCGCATTGCTGAGGCTGGAGAAATCGAGAATGTCCCGGACCAGCG
This sequence comes from Acidisoma sp. S159, assembly GCF_009766125.1. Classification (NCBI taxonomy): domain Bacteria; kingdom Pseudomonadati; phylum Pseudomonadota; class Alphaproteobacteria; order Acetobacterales; family Acidocellaceae; genus Acidisoma; species Acidisoma sp. S159. The sequence goes on along the minus strand of NZ_LMUG01000008.1, from coordinate 417,679 downwards.
AAAGCAGGCTCTGGCCGGCGTCTAGAATCTGCCGCGCGAACTCCTCACGGTCAGGTGGCCGTGTCCCGCTATCCAACAGAAGCTCCGAGAATCCGATGATCGCATTGAGTGGCGTGCGCAGCTCATGGCTCAAGGTCGCGAGGAACCGGGCGCGCGCATTGCTCGCCTCTTCGGCGGCCGTCGCGGCCTGACGCAATGTGGTCTCGGCGAGTTTGCGTAGCAGCACGTCGATGTAGACGGACAGCGCGCCTTCAACCAGTTCCTGGTCGCTGGCTTCGAAAGGGCGATGGATATTGCCTTCGGTATGATTACCCAACAGCAGCGCCCGCCGGCTGGCAGGCTCATAGGCCCAGAGCAGGTAAGGTACTCCGAGCAAAGCCGCCAGCGCTTCTCCGGCCGGTCCGATTTTCTGGCCCGAAGCGGTGTACAGAAAGCTCGGCGGTTGCTCCAGCGTCACCTGGGCGCCGACCTTTGGCCCCAAGCCGTGCTCGATCACGAAGCGGCCCGGCGTGGCGGGATCCTCGGTCAGGAAGGCCGCGCGGTCGCAGACGGAAGTGTCCGCGATCGACGCCAGCAGCGGCTCGCCGATCGCTTCGGCCGGCATATCGCGGTTGACGATCTGATAGGCGCCCCGAATCAGCCGCGCGACGATCCGGCTGCGCCGCGCCTCCCGTGAGGCTCGGCTTTGCTCCTCTTGCAGCCGTAACAGCCTCGCGCCGATCTCGTTATATTCGCGCTGGTAGTATTGCAGCTCGCGTTCGAGCCGCTCGATCTTGCCCGCAAGCTCGCCGCTCATGAGTCCCGCTGGAGGATACTCAGCACGCCGGTCCAGTCGAGCGGCCGGCTGTAATTGCCGGCGAAGGGGGCGATCTCCACGCCCGAATAAAAGCCCATGAAGGGGAAGGCCGGCGCGAGGCTGCTTATCACAAGCTCGGCTTCCTCCGTCGCGGCTCCGCTCATCACGCTGGCGCGCCCGGCGCAGTCGATATAGAGGCCCAGTACGCAGTCCTGTCCGGAAATGCGGGTCTTGAGATCCGCGACGCCGCGCTCCACCGAATCCAGCATCAGCGAGTTGTCGCGACTCATGATCTGGACCCGCGTGCCGACGGCGAAGTCAGGCTCGAACAAAGTAATCGAGCCCGCGGCGGGATCCGCACGCAGGATGAGCCGGTTGACGTAGTTATTTTCGTCGTAGGGCGCGAAGGGATCGCCCTGCTTCTGGCCCAGCGTCGCGACCAAGGAGAGCTGCTGTCCGCTCGTTGTTCCAAGCTCGAGCCCGAGCATGCGTTCGACGACCGTAAGCGCTGGCTGACCATCCAGCTCCAACACCTCCGGCCCATTGATGCGCGTGATCTCCATGAATGTGCTGACGGGACGGCAGCCGTGCAGGATGACCGTCGTCGCACGCAAATTCGGCGGGAAGACCAGCGCCGCCATGGCGTGCTTGCGCACCTCGCCGCCCTCAAACACCCAGCCGTCAGAGATATTGATGTCGGTGAGCAGACCGCCGCCGATAACGTGAAGCGCGCGCCCCCCGAGCCCTTCCTGGAACCCTTCCATGAGCTGGCTCGCCGGATGCAATCGCAGCGGCGAGACATTCGCCACGCTGTCGAACAACAGCATGACGGCCGAGCCATCGATCGAGTTGCCTTGAACGACCACGCCCAGCCCAAGCCCCGCCGCGCGTTCGTCGGCCAGAAGATCGCGGGTGGTGAAAATCCGCGGAGTCACGTTAGCGCCGGTGAAGGTGATAAGCCCGATCTCGAACCCGCTATAGCCAAAGGCCGTCCCGGCAATCACGCCAGCCGCCGATCCGCCCGCGAGCGGAACATCGCCGAACGCATCCCTCAGGGCGCTTAGTGCTGCCTCCGGCGGATGCTTGCCACCAATGAAGGCCAGGACGAGTTCGGGCCTGTCCGGTCCCAACTGATCGCGGCACGACCGCACCGCCGTCGAAGCATGCACGTCGCGAGCGTAGGCCGTTCGGATCATGATACCGCCGTTGTTCGGGTTTACGTTTGCGCTGGGGCGCGTAGCGTTTCATCGCGATCGACCAGAGGCGAGCGCAGCGTGACCTTGTTGCGCCCGCTGCGCTTGGCTTCATAGAGTGCGCTGTCCGCCTGTTCGATCAGGCTGAGGGCCGAAAACGCGGTTGCCGACGCTGCCACGCCTATGCTGACCGTGACCCGCACCTCCGGCTCGATGAGCGCCTGTTCGATGGCGATCCTCAACCGCTCCGCGACATTCACGGCGGAATTCTCATCTGAGGCGGCGACGATGACGACGAACTCTTCGCCGCCGTAGCGGGCGACCAGATCGACCTCCCTGAGATTGACCCTGAGAATCGCGGAGACGCCCTGGAGGACGCAGTCGCCAATGCGATGCCCGTGGCGGTCATTGATATCCTTGAAATGATCGACGTCTATCATCAAAGCCGCAAAGCCTTGGTTCACGGCGTCGGCGTAAAGTCCATCGAGATGGCCGATCAGGTAGCGCCGATTATAGAGGCCGGTCAGCGGATCGATGACCGCGAGTTGCAGTGCGGTCCCGACATCGGTTCGCAAGCGGTCCTGATAGTGCTTCCGTCGGATATGGTTGCGCGCTCGCAAAAGGAATTCGCTCTCATCGAGCGGCAGCATGAGGCAGTCATTGGCGCCGAGATCGAGACCGCCGATGACGAGACCACGCTGACCGGGTTCGCCGACCAGCAGCAAGGGCGTGTCGCGCGTCATGTTCGCCGCGCGCAGCTTTGCCACCAGCCGCAATGGATCACCTGCCATCGGCGAAAGGCTGATGACGATCAGATCGAAGGGCGCGACCTCGGTTGCCGCAAGCGCCGCGCTCTCGTCTTCCGCCAAAACCGTCGCTATGCCGTCACGGCTGAGAACATCGCGCAGACGCTGCGCGCGGATCATCAGATCATCGACGATGAGCGCCCGGCCCGGCTCGGAGACTGCCTCATGCAGGCCATTCGCGGTCAGCCCCAACGCGAGCGCGGTGTCGCCCCGGGCGCGCCATTCGTCCAGCAGGCGCTTCAGCCGAATGATGCCACGCAGCCGGGCCAGAAGAATCTCATGCTCGACGGGTTTGGTCAGGAACTCGTCCGCCCCGCAGGCCAGTCCCTGCAGCCGGTCCGCTGGCTCCTTGAGCGCCGTCACCATGATCACAGGGATATGGCACGTCGTCTGCTTAGCCTTCAGCGAACGGCACACCTCGTACCCGTCCAGTCCAGGCATCATAACATCAAGTAGAATGACGTCAGGCTGCCAGTCATCCGCGAATGCAAGCACGTCGCGACCGTCACGGATCGACTTGACTTCGTAATATTCGGCGGCGAGGCGGACTTCCAGAAGACGGACATTGGCCGGGACGTCATCGACGACCAATATGCGGGCCGTCAAGATGGCCTCCGTTTAGAACGCACGCCCGGTGCGGGAGCGACTGGCGCTCCGCCTCGCGTTCTTGTCAGCAGCGGAAACAGCGGGGGGAGGGCGCGTGCGATCGGGCGTACTCCCTGTGCGAATATGGCGGGCACATACATAATTTGCTCAAACGGCGGTAGGCTGGCCACGCCCAAAAGGGCACTAAAGCATTAGCATAGCATAGCCTAAATGGGGGGCACTAGCCTGGACTCGGCCGCCTTCCCCAAGTGTCATGCTCTTCCCTTCAAGCAAGATTTTTACAAATTCTTCCTGTCGCCCCTTTACTCCGGAGCCGGAACAGCGGGTATGCGCGCCATGAGATCTGCTTGTTTTTCTAGAATTACTTTGGTGATACTATGAATTTTGGTGGGGCGGTTCTGGCGGCGCTCAATACTCGATCGATAGGGGTGAGGCGGCGCCCGAGATCGCCTCGGGCTGCCCGGCCGATCAGTCGATATTCACGAACTCGGCCCCTAGCGAAGGGCAATACGTCTGCCCTAAGGTGATTTTGTGCACTGCACTCTAGCGGGGGCACGTCGCGGAAAGGCAGGCGCGTGACCGATTTCGAATTCATCGTCATCGGCAGCGGCCCGTCGGGCCGCCGGGCCGCGATCCAGGCAGCCAAGCTCGGCAAAACCGTCCTGGTGGTGGAACGTGGACGGCGTGTCGGCGGCGTGTCGGTCCATACCGGCACTATTCCCTCCAAGACCCTGAGGGAGACCGTGCTCAACCTCTCCGGCTGGCGGGAACGCGGCTTCTACGGCCGCTCGTACCGCGTGAAGAAGAATATCGAGGCCAAGGACCTCATGGCCAGGCTGCACATCACGCTGGACCACGAGGTCGATATCCTGGAGCACCAGTTTGCGCGCAACGCGGTGCGCACGATCGAGGGCACGGCACATTTCATCGACCCTCATCGCATCGAAGTCGTCTCGGCCAAGGGCGACAGCCGCGTATTCTCGGGCGAGAAATTCCTCATAGCGGTCGGCACCCGGCCCTACCGTCCAGCCAGCATTCCCTTCGATGGCGCGAGCGTTCTCGACAGCGACGAGATCGTCGAGCTGACACGCCTGCCGCGCAGCCTGACGGTCATCGGTGCGGGCGTCATCGGCGTGGAATACGCCACCATCTTCAGCGCGCTGGACGTGCCGGTGGCGCTGGTCGAGCCGCGGGAGAGTTTCCTGGATTTCATCGACCAGGAGATCATCGAGGACTTCACCCACCAAATGCGCGATCGCGGCATGACGATCCGTCTCGGCGCCAAGGTGACAGCGGTCGAGATCGAGAACGGCTGGCCCGTCGCGGCGTTGGAGGGTGGCCGACGCGTGCGCTCCGAAATGTTGCTTTATGCCGCCGGGCGCGTCGGGGCGACGGATACGCTCAACCTTCCGGCTTGCGGCTTGGAGGTCGACCATCGCGGCCGCCTGAAAGTGCATCCGCAAACACTGCAGACTGAGGTTCCCCATATCTACTCGGCCGGCGACGCGATCGGCTTTCCCAGCCTCGCCTCGACCTCGATGGAGCAGGGCCGCATTGCGGCCTGCCACGCTTTCGACGTGCCGATCCCACCCGCCCCGGAATTCTTCCCCTATGGCATCTATTCTGTCCCGGAGATCTCAACCGTCGGCATGAGCGAGGAGGAAGTGCGGCGGCGCGCCATCCCCTATGAATGCGGCATCGCGCGTTTCCGGGAGACGTCGCGCGGCCATATCATGGGCCTCGATACCGGCATGATGAAAATGATCTTCTCGATCCGCACGCGCCGGCTTCTGGGGGTGCATATCGTCGGCGAGGGAGCCACCGAACTCATCCACATCGGCCAAGCGGTCCTCAACCTAAAGGGCACGCTAGACTACTTCATCGACAATACCTTCAACTATCCGACTCTCGCGGAGGCGTACAAGATCGCGGCGCTCGATGCCTGGAACCGGATGGCAATACCCGGTCGCGGCGCCGCATCTCAGTCGGGCGCCTCCCACACGGCGGCCGTCGTTCCGATCGCGCCCGTCACCGCTGGAGCCGCGGAAGAGGAAGACGCCGCCTGAGCTTCGTCGCCAGACGCCCGCGCCAACTCCACTGGGAGTTCAGATGGCGCGGGAAGCTCGGGCGATCCAATCAGGACTGTCCCATCTAATTCTGCGGGGACCGCCGCGACGCTCACCACACGCAGGTTGCCGGATAGGACTTCAGGCTCTGCCAAAGCCACGACCTCCGCCGTACAGTCCGAACCGACCATGATCCGAGGTCCCGTCGTGATCGCCCCCTCAACCTCGATGTCGCGTACGAGCAGCGGCTCGGTGCCGATTTGACCCTTGGGGAGGGCAGTAGCCTCGGCTGGCGTTTGATCTTCGGTAGGACCATCGGCCGAGAGCAGGATAGCCGGTGCCGGTAGCGCGGGTTTCAGGACCTGGCCGATCCCGGCATCAATAGCTCTCTCGGAGAAGCGCTCGCCAACGAGCGTGACGCCGAGGGCTGCCGCTTCGGCATTGCGTTTCGCGTCGTGATAGAGTTCGACGATCTTGCTCGCGAATGCTCCGGCGCCATCGGCGAGCGTAAGCGCCTCCAGCGCCAGCGGCAGATGCATTCCCTCGATCGCGCAGGCTGTGGCGATGCAAGGCAGGGCCGCGGCCATGCTGGTCAATACTTTGCCCTTCAACCCGGCTCCGAAGCGCAGCGGTGCCACGGTGAGTCGGGTTCTCTGCAGAAGACTGCCGAGATCCGCCACATGTCCTATGGGCAATATGCCTCGCCGCCGCAGCGCTTCTATCGCCGGTGGCATGGCGCTGCCCGCCAGAAGGCAGGTGATCTCGGGATCGAGCTGCCACACAAGGGGCATGATTTCATGCACAAGCCAAGTTGCGGCATCCACATTTGGCTGATGGTTGTAGCCTCCGACGAAAAGGATGTGACGCCGCTCGGCGAAAGGCAGTGGACGGGGACCGACGCGCACGACCCACGGAACAACGGACGCGCGTACTGCGCCCGCGGTTTCCTGCGCCAGAGCCAACGCCTCGGCTGACGAATGGACGATCACGCCATCGGCCGCCTTCATAGCGCCGATCTCAAGCAGCTTGATCGAGGCAGCTTTCGCCCGCAGACCTTCGGCACTTTCCACCACGGCCTGACGCTCGGTGCGCAAATAGTGGAGATCGGCGACGCTATAGATGACGCGACAGCCGGGATAGCGCTCCTTCACCAGCGCCGTGTATTTCACGGCATTGACCATGCGATGCAGATAGACGACGTCGTAATGCGCCGGGTCGCGGCGAAGGATCTCCTCTACGGAACTGAAATAGGGATGATAGTAGCACTGCACACCGATGCGCTGCAGTGCGTCCGTATAGGGCGGGATCCGCGCCATATTGTCGGCGCCCACGAAAGCGACTTTGTAACCGAGCCGCATCAGCGAGAGAATATGTTCAAAGGCGGCATTGGAGCCTGCATCCTGATCCGGTGTCGGAACGGAAGAGTCAATAAACAGCGCGCGTTTGGTAACGTGACGCTCGCTATCCTTGTGCGGCGGATCTGACCGGTCTTGGTGATACTGCAGGACATGACGCCAGCGCTCGAGGAACCTGCGTTGATGGATACGCTGGTAGCGCTTCATACCGGGACCCGCGACATCAACGCCCGAGGTGACGCCCTGATGGTGCAGCACGCGGGAGGCGGGTTGGACCACGACGCGGCGCCCGGCCTCTCTCACACGAAAACAGAGATCCGTATCCTCATAATAGCCAGGCGCGAAATCACTCGAGAAGCCGCCAAGCGTCTCGAAGAGATCGCGCGGTATCATGAGGGCGGCGCCCGAGACGTAGTCGCAGTCGCGGAGGAAGCAGTATTCGGGCCGTTCGGGATCTTGCCTGCCGCCATAATTCATCGCATCGCCCATGCGCCAGACGATCCCACCAACCTCCTGTAGCGTCCCGTCAGTCGAGAGCAGCTTCGAGCCGACGACGCCGATGCGGGGATCGCGCGTGAAGGTCTCCAACAGCTCGTCGAGCCAGCCCGCCTGGACTTCCGTGTCGTTATTGAGGAAGAGGAGGTGATGGCCGCGTGCCACCACGGCGCCAGCATTGACCGAGCCGACGAAACCCAGGTTGCCGGCATTGCGGATAATCCGTACCCCGCCGAAGATCCGCCCGGCGAGGAGTGTGGCATCGGTCGAGCCATCGTCGACGAGGATGATCTCGGCTTTTGCCACCGACGGATAACGCAGCATCGATTCGAGGCAGCGGCAAGTGTAGTCGAAGTTGTTAAAGACGGGGATGATGATCGAGACCTCGGGGGCATCGCTGCTGGGCCAGTCGAGGTGGCCATGCGATTGGATTGCCGCTTCGACCAAGCCACTTAGCCGATGCGACAAGCTCGGCTCGCCAGAAGCGAGCTCGGCAAGACGCTCCTGCCGCGCCGCCGCCGAGGCTTCCCTGTCGCGAAGAGCCGCTTCGACGCGGTCGAATTGCACGAGGAAGAAACGCGCGAGTTCGACCAACTCCTTTGTGTCAGCCGCGTTTTCCGCTGCGTGCGAAACCGCGTTTGTCAGCAGGCGCTGTGTCTCGTGACCCAACAGTGCCTCTGCATTCTCGAGCACAATCGGGGAACCCTCGAGATCAATGTCCCTGCCGGCGACACGAACCCTAAGATGCACGCGAAGGGTCTCGAATAGGCGGTGGGGAAGACGAATCGAGAAGCCGTGATGACCGGTACCCGCTCCCACCTCGACGAGATCGGCCCGGAACTTATTTGCCTCGATGCGGCAGATGACTTGGGTATCATGGACGATCTCAATCACGAGAGGCACGTTGGGCAGGACGGGATCGAAGCACCAGCCGCCAATTTCGTTCCAGTCCGCGCAATCGACAAAGCCGACGATGGAGGGACGGACTGTAGTTTCTCCCATGGGCGCCGAAATCCTCTCATCCTGGGGCGTCGCGGAGAGTGCGGCGCCATGACGAATACAGTTAGATGCCGGCGAGCGACCGAGCTTGGTGTATACCGCCGCATGCATGAAAACTGCGTGACCAAAAAGGCTGTCCGTGAGCATGCTCCGGAGCTGCTAAATCGAAGTGCCCATGTGGCGCGGCACGAGGGGAGCGGAGGATCCGCTATCTCCGCTTCATGGGTGGAAACTGCATCAGCCGGCTTGGCCGACCGCGAGCGCGGAGGCCAGGCGGTCAATGCGGGCGAAGGCTGCGAGGATCGTGTCGTTCGAGGGCGGATCGGAGGTCGCCCCGGCAACGCGCCCTTCATAAAGTCGCAGTTTGATGGGTGTCAGTTGAAAAGCGCCTTGCTCACCTACCAAATTGATGACGGCCAGCCGATACTCGCCGTCGCTCCATTTTCCGTTGAGTGTTAATCGCGCGAGGAAGCCAGAACGGCTGGGAGCGTCAGGAAAGAGTTCGAGTACGTCCTCGCGCCCCTCTCGCTCCGTCTCCGCAAAGATATGTAGCGGCCCGCCTTCTTGAACGAGACAGAGGTCGACGCGACCAGCGACATGCAGGTCCGGCACGACAATCCAGCCACGCACCATGAGGCTGTCGCAGGGAAAGACATCCTCGGCCGCCTGGAGATCGTCGATACCGATGCCGCATAGCTCGTCGATGTAGTTCTCGGCGCCCTGCACCGTGATCCAACTGCGAAGGCCGGGCGGTGGCGTGAGCTGCACGCGGCGGGGGCGTGGCGGATCGAAGATGTGGCGTGACGGGGTTAGGTCCTTCCAACCTGCCTTCGGCAGAAGATGGAGCTGACCGACATCGAGTTTGAGCGGACTGCTGTCCAGCGTCGCGACCGGCGCTACGTCATGATAAATTTCCAGCACCGTGCGCGCATAGGCGCGGCTATCGACCCAGAGTTCGGGCGTGATATTCGCGCGAATGGCAGTTCGGACATCCGCGCTCGATCGCAGCAGTTCGAGGCAATCCAGCACAGCGCTGACATCGCCGACATCGACCTTGAAGCCGTTGACTCCATGGATGACGCGGTCACCCAACGCGCCGATATTGGTCACGATGGGGATGAGGCCCGCCTGCCACACCTCCGAGAGCGAGATGCAGTAAGTTTCCGGCCAAATCGATAGATGTAGCGCAACTTCGGTAGCTGCCACCGCGACGTCGCCGGGATTGAAGCGCCCGTGATATATCAGATTCGGCTTTCCGAGGGTGGCAAAGACTTTTTCGTATTGCGGATCAGCTTGGCCGAAGATGTGGAATTTAAACAGTGAGGCGGGCGCCGTGGTGATGATGTTGAGAACCGCGTCGGCCCCCTTTGACCGGATAAAATTGCCGACGACGGCGATCTCCAGAACATAATCTCCGCTATGCGATGCCTTCTCCTGCCGCAGGTCGGGCACGGCATTGGCAGGGCTGGGAATGCCGAGCGTCACCGTGCGCGTGCGGGCGGTGAAGGGATAGATCCGGCGTAGCAGATTACGTGAATAGTCGGAGCCGAAAAGCAGGACATCAATCGAGCGAATGACCTGTTCCATGAAGCCACGTCGCTGCTGCTGCACGCCGACCGGAAGACCCTCGGCGACCTTCAGGCAGACGTCGCAGGCGCTGATCGACTTGGTGCCGATGTCACAAAATTTCTGTTCAAAGTTAAGGAGATTGTAGCGGGCGCAAACAAGAAAGAAATCATGCGCCGAGAAAACCGTGCCACATCCAGCAGCCTTCGCGATCATCGGCAGAGACGCCGCGTGATGGCCAAGATGCTGGAAATGGACGACGTCGATGCGGTAGGTCGCGAGAACGCTAGAAAGTGCCATTTCCTCGAACTGGTCGCAAAGCGTATCCAGCCAGCCGACATCCGGCGTCTCGAACCGTTCCAGCGATTTGCCGTTCGAATCAAGGAGCTGGCAGGCACCGCCGCGCCGCAGCCAGAAAAAGATTTCCGCGTCCTTCTCCAGCATGGAGCAAAGGGTGCGTTGATAGACCTCGACGCCACCCCATTGATTTTCCTGGATGGTGGAATGAGTACACATCAGAATCCGGAGTTTGCGACCCTCGCGCCGGTAGGATCGACTTCCTGCCTCCGGCGCCGGCCGATGCGCCATGGAGAGCTCGCGGTCGAGCAGGGTCTTCAGCCGATGCTCATAGAGATGGCTAGTGCGTACGGCCTCCTGTGTGCGACCTGCCTGGGCCGCTCTTCTCTTCGGGTCGCGCAGCAGGCGGCCCACGGCATCGAGAAGCGCGTTGGTATCATCGACGGCGGTGACGCCGGGGAGTTCGCGAAAATGCTCGCGTCCGATGGCCGAGCCGGCCTCGACCACCTGCGCTGTTCCCGCCAGCCCTAACTCATAGAGCCGCGGCCCTGGCGCGGTCGCCTGGCTGGCTTCGCCGTGGCTGGCATAGTTTCGAAACATAGTCAGAGTTACACGGCTCGCATTCGCGAAGTCGATGAACGCTTCGTGGCTGACCGGGCGTTGCAAAGCGAGGGCGGCGAGGCTGGCGGGCAATGGAGGTAAATACTCGTTCGTCGGACAAATGAGCTTGAAGCGCGCGGCGGGGAAGGTCGCGATCAATTTCTCCAAGATAGGAATGCGGTTCGGCCACATAGTCCCCGCGAAGAAGATGTCGTAGTTCAGCGCGCTGTCAGGCTTGATCTCGCGAAAATGTAGATCGGTGCTTGCTCCCAGCGAAAGAAACCGCCCTTTCGAACCATAAAGTGCGACGCAGGAGGGGTCGTTCGTATAAACGACGTCGAAAACATCGATGTTCCGTCGGTTGTAATCCGACATGAAGGGATCTTCGAACAACCACAGAATACAGCGCTGAAACGCGCCGCGAGCGTGACGGATGAGGCTCTTGTTCAGACGCTGACCGTCGATACAAATGAGCGTGTCGAATTTGCCGGTTGCCGCCAAGGGCAGCAGCGTTCGGTTGTCGGCAAGCACGACCTTGTCCCCCACCAGACGCTTCAGCGCCGCATGGACTCCGAGCGTAAGATAAGCGTTGGGATTGTGGGTAAAATTGGTGTTGTATAAAATGATCATGCGCGCTTCTTGCTTTGCAGAAACTCAATGATACGACGTGCGCGGTGCATATAGGTGTGCTCCGCGCGAGCACGTGCCTGAGCACGCTGTGCAGTGGCGGAGCGGAGCTTATCCGATGCGAGGAAGCGCTGAAGCAGAGAGCCGAACTCGCTCGGATTGGAGAAGCAGGGCAGCTCTTCGGCCGTGAAGTAACGGCTCATCTCCAGCGTGTCTTCATGGAAGAATTGCACGCTGCCCGCCAATGCCGCCTCAAATGTGCGCGGTCCGGGGCTGGATGGCGCGATCATGTAGCGCTTGTTGTCGAAATGCAGGCTGCGGCCGAGGTTCAGAATGATCTTGGCGCGGCTGTAGAGCGCGATTAGCTGGTCCTTCTCGATCCGCCGATCCGAAAATCCGGCACCGAAGCGACCCCATCCCGGGCCGATGATCGAGACGTTCAGTCCGGTGAAATTGCCCCGTATATCCTCGACAATCTCCTGTCGGCTGGAAAAGGCGACGCCGCAGAACAGTACATCGATCGGACGTTCCATCTCGGCGCGCCATGGAACGAAGTGGCGCCGGCCGCAGCCCGCGAGCGGGAGGTGATAGGTCTGCGGATGCTCGTAGAATCGCGCGCCCCAACGGTCACAACTGAAGATGACGTCGAAGATGCTCTCGATCCTATAGCTCGCATCCTTCTCATAGGGATCTTCGGTCGCCCAGAAGACCGTGGCGGCGCCACAACGCTGCGCCTCTCGCGCGACCTCTGTGAAATAGACAGTTTCCGGCAAGTAAGATCCAATGCCGAGGACGATATTTGGCCTCAGCGCGGCGACAACATTCGGTGCGCCGCTGATGTGTGTTGTAATGACGTTCTCTTCGCCGATGAGCTCGACCCAACCGTCCTTGATTGACTGGCGGATCTGCGCATTTGCTTGCGATTCCAGCGCAACGCCACCGCAGATGACGACTTTCAAATCTCCGGCCTTTCCCGCTATGAGGCTTCAATGGCATAAAAAAATTTAGCCCAAGCGCCAAAAAGCGCGACGTCGGGCAGCGGCCGTTAAAATATGTGTTGAGGCTCTAGCTGCCTCTCCGTTTGGATCGACGGCGCGCACCCCTATTACGGATGCGGGACTAAATTTTTCGTTATCGCGCGCGGGTCAAAGATGGTTGCGTCGAAGCGCGGGGCGATTCCCGGAGGCTAGTGCACCGGCCGCGTGCCGGTGCAGCGTGGGCTACAGCCAGCCCGCGTCGACGATGAAGTCGCGGGCGGTGACCAGCCGGCTATCATCAGCCGCAAGCCACAGCACCATGCGCGCGATGTCCGGGGCATGCAGGCGATCCGGAATGCACTGGCCCTGCGCCCGCTTCGCCTCGCCCTCTGGCGTCATCCAGAGGTCAAGCTGGCGTCCGGTGATGACCCAGCCGGGGAAGACGATATTGGCGCGGATATGATGCGGCCCGAGATCGCGGGCGAGGGCGCGCGTCAGGCCGATGACGCCGGATTTCGCGGTCGTATAGGCCGGCATGCCGCCCTGGCCCATCATGAAGCTGGTCGAGCTCATATTGATGATCGAGCCGCCGCCCGCTGCGATCATGTCGTCCTTGAGGGCCTGGGCGCAGAAGAACTGGTGGCGGATATTCGTCGCCATCCGTTCGTCCCAGTATTCCGGCGTCACCTCGTCGATGGCGTGCCGGTCGTCCCGCGCCGCGTTGTTGACGAGCACTGTGAAACCGCCGCCCAACTCGGCGCGGAGCTGCGCGATCGCGATGCGCAGGGCGGCAATGTCGCGCAAATCGACGCTGGCGAAGCGCGCGCGGCCGCGGCCGTCCGGCAGCCGAGCCAGCAGCGCATCCGCGGCCTTGCAGTCCAGGTCGAGGAAGCCGACATGACTGCCCTGAGCGACGAAATGCTCGACGATGCTGGCGCCGATGCCTGAGGCACCGCCCGTGACGAGCACGCGCCTGCCGGCGAGGCTGGGATAGGTCGCGAACTGATCAGCCATAGGATGAACCTAGAAAATCGAATCCAAGAGGTTGCCGAGTGGGCCCCTGTTGCCTGGCTTGACCAGAGGCGTCTGACCGGCAGCCGGGCTGCGGCCGAGAGCGGCATTTTCCTGCAGGCGCTGACGCTCGCCTGCGGGATCGACCTCGGCCACCGGAGCCGCAGCGCGGCCGAGCGGGTTCAGGCGATTGCTCAGCTTGCGGCTGCCCTTGTCCTTCTGGCCTTGTGCATCGACTTCCTCACGAATATCGGCAGGCGCGGCCGGACCCGCCGCCTGGACCAGCGCGGTATCGCCGCCGGTCGTGGGGCCGCCGCCGATCGCGGCGCCACCGATCATCGCATCCTCGGCCTGCTGGCGTACCGCGACGTCCTGCGGCCGCGAGGCGCCCGGGTCGGGCCGTGGCAGAGCCTGGGCGGCGACATTGAGGTCGGGCGGCATGGCGAGCGCCGGCTGCGTCGTGACCTGGAATTCATCGGGCGGGTCGCGCTGCAAGCCGATCGTCTTCATCACGCTGTCACTGCAGCCGGCCAGCACGAGCGGGGCCAGCAGCAAAGCCAGTCGGGTCGTCACCTTGGATGCCATGCTTCCCTCAGCCCCGATTGCGGGCGCCGGGCAGCGCCTCGCGCCCCCCGGGCAACAGGTTGTCGATGACCAGCGCCGCGACACCGCAAACGATCGCCGCATCGGCCAGGTTGAATACATACCAGGAATAGCCCAGCGCATGCGCCTGAATGAAGTCGACCACCGCGCCGTAGCGCAGCCGGTCGAGCACATTGCCAACGGCGCCGCCCGCGATGGCGCCAAGGGGCAGCGCGATGGCGAGGCGTGTCGTCCGCATCAGCCAAAGCCCGAGCACCGCCACGACCACGAGGGCGAAGATGGCAAGGCCAAGATGCGCCGCCGTTCCCGTGCCAGTGAGTAGCCCGAAGGTCACGCCCTGATTCCAGACCATCGTGAAGTTGAGCACCGGCAGCAGCACGACCTGCCCGACCTGCGGCAGGTGCAGCCCGTGCAGGATCCACCACTTGCTCGCCTGATCGGCGGCGAGCACGAGAAGCGCCGCCAAGACACCCGAGAGCACAACTGGCGAGCGGCGCGTCATGCCGGCTTGACGGCTTGGGCAACTAGGCCCGAGGCCAAGGCGTCGGTGCAGCGCAGGCAGAGTTTCGTGTCGCCATCCACCTCAGGCAGCACGCGCCAGCAACGAGCGCATTTCTCTCCGGCGGCTGCCTCCGTCTCGGCGTTCGCTGTTTCGGCTACTGCCAATCTCACGGTGGAGACGATCAGGTTGTCCGCCCAGTCAGCAGCGGATAGGAGCGCGTCCTCGCTCGCGGGGAAGGACAGAACAACTTCGGCCTGCAGCGACGAGCCGATCAGGCCGCCCTGCCGCATCTCCTCGAGCTTCGAGGTTGCCATGCGACGAATGTCGCGGACCCGCGCCCATTTCGCCGCCAGCGCCTCGTCGCGCCACTCCGCCGGGATCGCGGGGAACTGCCGCTCATGCACGCTGCCGCCCTCGGCAAAGCGTGTCGTCCAGGCCTCCTCGGCGGTGAAGACCAGAACCGGGGCAAGCCATGCGGTGAGGCATAGATGCAGGTGATCAAGCACCGTCCGAGCCGCCCGTCGCCGCGGCGCATCGAAACGGTCGCAGTAAAGCGAATCCTTGCGGATATCGAAGTAGAAGGCCGAGAGATCGATCGCGCAGAAATGGTGGATCGCCGGGTAAACCCCGGTCCAGTCATGGCTCTCGACCGCCTCGCGCACCAGCGCGTCGAGCTCCGTCAGGCGATGGAGCACCCACCGCTCCAACTCCGGCAATTCGGCAAGCGGCAGGCGCTCGGCCTCCGAGAAGCCGTCCAGACTGCCGAGCAGCCAGCGCAGCGTGTTCCGCAGGCGGCGGTAAAGCTCGCCCTGCTGCTTGAGGATTTCCGGCCCGATCCGCAGGTCATCCCGCGAATCCGAGGACATCACCCAGAGGCGTAGAATATCGGCGCCGTATTTCGCGATGACGTCCTGCGGCTCGACCCCGTTGCCGAGCGACTTCGACATCTTACGGCCCTGCTCATCCACCAGGAAGCCGTGGGTCAGCACCGCTTTGAACGGCGCGCGCCCGCGCGTGCCGACGGCTTCGAGCAGAGACGAATGGAACCAGCCGCGATGCTGGTCCGAGCCTTCCAGGTAGAGGTCGGCGGGCCAGGGTAGGCCGCGCGCCTCCAGCACGAAGGCATGGGTCGAGCCGCTCTCGAACCACACATCGATAATGTCCCGCACCTGCTCAAACTGCTCGGGATCATAGGCGTTGCCGAGGAAGTCGGCGGCGGGGCGGGCGTACCAGGCGTCCGCGCCTTCGGTGGCGAAGATCTCCACCACGCGGGCCATCACGGCGGGGTCGCGCAAGGGCTCGCCAGTGCGGCGATCGACGAAGATGGCGATGGGCACGCCCCAGGCGCGTTGGCGGCTCACGCACCAGTCGGGGCGCGAGGCGACCATGCTGCCGATGCGGTTGCGGCCCTGGTCGGGGATAAAGCGGGTCTCGGCGATGGCGGCGAGCGCCTTGCCCCGGATGTCCTGCGGCCCGTCCATGCGGATGAACCATTGCGGTGTCGCGCGGTAGATCACCGGCGCCTTGGACCGCCAGGAATGCGGGTAGGAATGTACCAGTGTGCCGCGCTTGAGCAGCCCGCCTGCCGTTTCCAGCGCTCCGGCCACCGCATCCGCCGCCTTGAAGACATGCATGCCCGCGAATAGCGGCACCCACTCATTATAGGTGCCGTCATCCCCCACCAGATCGGGCGTTTGCAGCCCATAGGTGCGGCCGAGCACGAAGTCGTCCTCGCCATGGCCTGGCGCGGTATGCACGAAGCCGGTGCCCGCCTCGGTCGTCACATAGGCCGCCGGTAGCAGCGGCGCGTCATGGTCGTAGCCCTGACCACGCAGCGGATGGGCGGTGATGACGCCCTCCAGATCGGCGCCCTTATAGGTCGCGCGGATACGGTGGCCGGTGATGCCGGTCTCGGCCAGGAAGCCGGGCAGCAGCGCCTCGGCCACCAGCACCTTCTCGCCCGGACGCGCCAGCGAACCTTCACTCGCCGCTTCGACCTCGACGAGCGCGTAATCGATCTCGGGACCATAGGCGATGGCGCGGTTGCCCGGCATGGTCCAGGCGGTCGTCGTCCAGATCACCACTGAGGCGCCGGCAATCTCGGCCGGTCCGCCCGAAATGATCGGGAACCGCACCCAGACGGTGGTGCTCTTATGGTCGTGATATTCGATCTCGGCCTCGGCAAGGGCGGTCTTCTCAACCGGGCTCCACATGACCGGGCGCAGGCCGCGATAGAGCGTGCCGTTCATCAGGAACTTGCCGATCTCGGCGGCGATGGCGGATTCCGAGGCGAAATCCATCGTGGCGTAGCGATGCGCGAAATCGCCCATGATGCCGAGGCGGCTGAACTCCTCACTCTGGATCGCCAGCCACTTCTCGGCATAGGCGCGGCATTCGGCGCGGAACTGCAGGACGGGCACGTCGTCCTTGTTGCGGCCGGCCTTGCGATATTGCTCCTCGATCTTCCACTCGATCGGCAGGCCGTGGCAGTCCCAGCCTGGGATATAGAGCGCGTCGAAGCCGGCCATCTGATGGGCGCGGTTGATCGCGTCCTTCAGCACCTTGTTCAGCGCATGGCCGAGATGGAGGTTGCCGTTCGCATAGGGCGGGCCGTCATGCAGGATGAAATAGTCGCGGCCGGCGGAGGCCGCGCGCACGCGGTCCCACAGTCCGGTCTCCTCCCAGCGGGCGAGCGTCGCGGGCTCGCGCTTGGGCAAGTCGCCCTTCATCGGAAAGGCGGTGCGTGGCAGAAAGACCGTGTCGCGGTAGTCGCGCGTGGGCGCTGACCCTGCGCCGGGCTTTGTTATCGTATCGCTCATGGGCGGCGGTATGGCCGAAATCAAACGCGATGGCTACTCATCCGACGCGATCCCTGCTCCTCCGGCGCTACAGGAACGACACCGGATCGACATCCAGATCCACCCGCACGCTACGCGGCACCTCAACCCTCGCCAGCCACTCCCGCAGGATCGGCTGCACCGCGATGTCGCGCCGCGTCTTGAGCAACAGCCGCCGTCGATGGCGGCCGCGCAGCATCGCAAGCGGGGCGGGGGCGGGGCCCAGCACCTCGATCCCGGAGCCATGCGGCGCGGTCCGGCCGAGATCTCCCGCCACTCGATCAGTCTCCACCGGATCCTCGCCAAAGACGATAAGCGCGGCCAGGCGACCGAAAGGCGGCCAATGCCCAGGCCGCCGGGCCGCTGCCTCGGCCGCCATGAAGCGCTCGATGTCGCCACCGATCAGCGCTTGCATCACCGGATGCTCGGGCGAGAAGCTTTGCAGCAACACCCGCCCCGGCGCCTCCGCCCGGCCAGCGCGGCCGGCGACCTGATGCAGAAGCTGCAGCGTGCGCTCCCCAGCGCGTAGGTCGCCGCCGGCCAGGCCGAGATCGGCATCCACCACGCCCACCAGCGTCAGATGCGGGAAATGCCACCCTTTGGCGACGATCTGAGTGCCGATGATGAGATCGACCGCCCGCTCGGTGATCGCGGTCGCCGCCCGCGCGGCGCCTTCGGGGCCGCCCAGCGTATCGCTCGTCATCACCAGCCGCCGCGCCTCGGGAAACAGCAGTGCCGCCTCCTCGGTGATCCGCTCCACGCCCGGGCCGATGGAGGCGAGGGTATCGGGCTCGCCGCAGGAGGGGCAGGCTGGGGGCACCGGCTCGGCATGGCCGCAGTGGTGGCATTGCAGCAGGCGGCGATGCCGGTGCTCGACGAGCCAGGCGGTACAATTGCGGCATGCGAAGCGGTGGCCGCAGCGGCGGCAAAGCGTCAGCGGCGCATAGCCCCGGCGATTGAGGAAGAGCATCGCCTGCTCACCCCGCGCCAGGGTTTCGCCGATGGCGTCGATCAGCGGAGGGCTGAGGAAATGCCCCCGCTCAGGCGGGGTCGCCCTCAGGTCGATGGGTATCACCTCGGGCAGGCTTGCGCCGCCGTGGCGGGCGCTCAGCACGAGATGCCCGTAGCGGCCGGCCTGCGCATTGGCGAGGGTTTCGAGGCTCGGCGTCGCCGAAACCAGCAGGGTGGGCGCCTCCTCGAGCCGAGCGCGCACCACGGCCATGTCGCGCGCGTGGTAGATCACGCCCTCCTCCTGCTTGAAGGCGCTTTCATGCTCCTCATCCACCACGATGAGGCCAAGATCTGGAAAAGGCAGGAACAGCGCCGAGCGGGCGCCAACTACGACCGAGGCCTCCCCGGAAGCGACAGCACGCCAGGTATGGCGGCGAGTGGCGGGCGTGAGATCCGAGTGCCAAACCGCCGGCGCCACGCCGAAGCGGCGCGCGAAACGCTCCAGCCACTGAGCGGACAGCGCGATCTCGGGCAGCAGCACGAGGCTCTGCCGCCCCAGCCGCAGCGCCTCCGCCACCCCTTCGAGATAGGTCTCGGTCTTGCCCGAGCCGGTGACGCCGTCGAGCAAGGTGACCGAGAAGGCGCGTGCCTGAACGCTGGAAACGATATGCGCGGCTGCTTCGGCCTGCGCGGCAGACAGCGTCGCCGCGCCGGGATGATCGGGCTGAGGCGGCGCGAACCGGCGCTTCCGCTCCAGCAACACCGGGCGCAGCAGCCCGCGATCCGCCATGGCGCGGGCGACGCCGCTGCCGACACCCGCCTCCTGGATCAGCTCGGCAAGTCCACGCGCACGGCCATCGGCCAATACTTCCAGGACCCGGCGCCGGGCCGGGGTCAATGACGCATCCTCCGTCGGCACTTCGGCGGCCACGAATCCGGTGGAGCTGGTGGACGGTGGGCTGGCGAGGAGCGGTGCCCGGATCGCCATCGCCAATACCTCGCCGGGCGCCGACAGCGTGTAGTTCGCGACCCAATCGACGAAGCGGCGCAAGGCGGCGGGCAGGCGCGGCAATTCCGGTGACGGTGCAAGGGCGCGCAATCGAGCAGCCGGAAAATCGGGGTCCGGCGCCGTATCCCATACGACGCCATGCACTTGCTTGCCGTGCAGCGGTACGCGCACCACGTCACCCGCCGTCACCTCGGAGCCTGGCGGCACGCGGTAGTCGAGCGGGGCCGCAAGCGGGAAGGGGAGCAGCACGGCCACCCTGCGGACTGTCTCGCCGCCAAGCAGGTCGCGCTCGCTTCCCTTCATTTGCCTCCTCGGCAGCAGGGGGTCATCATCCGGGTTACCCTGGATCGCAACCGGTCCTTCGGGGACGGAGCCGACAAGCCACAGGACGCCATGAAACCCTTCACCGACACGGGGACGCCTCTGCGCCTGCCGCTTCAAGCTGACCGACGGGACGGACACGGTCAACGCAACCCCAGCGCGCTGACGTGTCACCACGCTAGGACGCTATGATGACTGCCGAGGCGGCACGCCAGTCCTGGCTTATATGGCTTGCCGCTGAGCGGCGCGCCGCCCGGCTCACGGTCGCCACCTACGGCCGCGACACTGCATCCTTCCTCGGCTTCCTCACCCGCCACCTCGGAGCGGAGCCTTCCTCCGCTGACCTCGCATCGCTCACCCAGGCCGATTTTCGCGGCTGGCTGGCTGAGGCGGCGGCGGACGGCAATGGCAACGCCACCCGTTCCCGCAAATTATCGGCCGTGAAATCCTTCCTCCGCTACGTCGAGCGCGAGGGGGGCGCCGGCACGCCTGCATTGAGCCTCGTCGCGAGCCCCCGCGCGCGGAAACCGCTGCCGCGCGCCCTCTCGCCGGAGGACGCTAGGAGCATCGCGGACGAGATCGGTGAAGTCTCGGACAGCGCGGCGATCCAGGCACGGGACGCCGCATTGTTCACGCTCCTCTATGGCTGCGGCCTTCGCATCTCCGAGGCGCTGGCCCTGTCGCGCGGAGAGGCGCCGCTGCCTGGCTCCGACGCCGCGCTTCGCGTCCTGGGCAAGGGCGGCAAGACGCGCATCGTGCCCGTGTTGCCGGCGGTGCGGACCGTCATGGCGTCCTGGATCAGATACCATCCCCAGACCGAACCCGACGCGCCGCTCTTCCTGGGCGCGCGCGGCAAGCGTCTCGATCCCGCGATCGCCCAGCGCCACCTCCGCGCCTTCCGCCGCTTGAACGGTCTGCCCGAACACGCCACCCCCCACGCTCTCCGCCACTCTTTCGCGACGCACCTGCTGGCAGCGGGCGCCGATCTGCGCTCGATCCAGGACCTGCTCGGCCATGCCAGTCTCTCCACAACCCAACGCTATACGGCGGTGGACACGGCGCAACTCATGGCCGTGTGGAAACGGACACATCCGCGCGCTTGAGGCTGTCGCGCAAACCAAGCGGCGCGTCGATGTGGCGCTGGCGGCCTTTCTTGGTCTCGGCATCGCCTGATAAGACAACGGCATGACTCTCCACGTAATCGGTCCAGACGATCCCGTGCCCCCCGAGGCGCGCGGTGCCACGGTGGCGCTCGGCAATTTCGACGGGGTGCATCTCGGCCACGCGGCGGTGCTGCGGACGGCCCATGCCGCGCGGCCGGATGCGCCGCTCGCCGTGCTCACCTTCGAGCCGCATCCGCGCGAATTCTTCCGGCCGGAAGACCCTGCCTTCCGCTTGACCCTCCTGGCCGAAAAAGCCGATGCCCTGGCCGGTCTGCACGTTGCCTGGCTGTTCGAACTGCGCTTCGACACCGAATTCAGCCGGCATTCAGCGGATTACTTCGTGAGCGCGCTGCTGCATGACCGGATCGGCGCGAAGCACCTCGTTTGCGGCGCCGACTTCGCCTTCGGCCATCGCCGGGGCGGCGACGTGCCTTTCCTGGCGGCTCGGGCTGAGGCCCTCGGCATCGGCCTCTCGATCGCCCCAGCGTTTTCCGATCTCTCTGGCCCGATCTCCTCCACCCGCATCCGGCGGCTGCTGCAGGACGGCTATCCGGAAAGGGCGAATGCGCTGCTGGGCCGGTCCTGGAGCATCCGGGGCGTCGTGACCCATGGCGACAAGCGCGGCCGCACCATCGGCTTCCCGACCGCCAATGTTCCGCTCGGTCGCCACCTTGAACCCGCCCGCGGCGTCTATGCCGTGACGGTCCGGTTGCCGGATGGCAGTCACTATGGCGGGGTCGCCAATATCGGGCGCCGCCCGACTGTCGCCGACACGACGGAGAGCCGACTGGAGGTCAATCTCTACGATTTCGACGGCGATCTCTACGACCTGGAGCTTACCGTCAGCGTCCATGCCTTCCTGCGCGCCGAGCAGAAATTCCCCAGCCTCGACGCCCTAAAAACGCAAATCGCCGCGGATGCCCAAGCGGCCCGGCTGCTGCTGCAAGGTTCCGCCTCGCCTTGAGGCCGAGCGCGCTCGCTACGGGTGACTACTTCGCCACCGTCCCTGACCGAGATGCGCCGCCACATAGGCCAAGGCGCCGAGCGCGGTGATCCAGAAACTCACCGGCCAGTCGGTGTAGAAGGCGAGCACCAGGCCGCCCCAGGCTTGCGCCACCGCGATCAGCACTGAGAGCAGCACGCCTCGGCCGAACCGCGCAGTCAGCCGCTGCGCGGTTGCCGGCGGCCCTACCATCAGGGCGAAGACCAGCAGCACGCCCACGATCTGCGCGCATTCCGCTGTCGCGACCGCAACCACGATCATGAACAGCACGGCCATGAGACGCAGCGAGACGCCGCGCGCTTCCGCCAGCTCCGGCTGCAGGCTGGCGAACAGCAGCGGCCGCGCCATCAGCGCCAAGGCGAGCAGGCTCAGCAGGCTCAAGGCAAGGAGCAGCCAGAGTGTGTGCGTATCGACGCCAAGCACATTGCCGAACAGCAGCGCCGTCGCCTGCGCGGCATAGGCCGTGTAGAAATGCAGGAACAGCAGTCCGAGGCCGAGCGATAAGGCCAGGACCAGGCCGATCGCCACGTCGCGCCCCTGCATCCGCTCGCCCATCGCACCCATGCCGATCCCGCCCAGCACGGTCACGGCGAGCAGCCCGGTCAGCGGCGAAACACCCACCAGCACAGCTCCGGTCGCGCCGGCAAAACCCACATGCGAGAGCGCATGGCCGGCGAAAGTCTGCCCGCGCAGCACCAGGAATGCGCCGACCGCACCCGCGAGCACCGCGACGATCGTCGAAGCCAGAAAGGCATGGCGCATGAAGTCGAAGGCGAAGAGGGAGATCATGGGGCGGCGCCTCCTGATCCCATCACCCCGCTACCCGTGCGCATGGTGGTGGCAGCCGATCTCCGCCTCGCTGCCATCGGCCGCCATGACAAAGATGCGGTGCCCGAAGCGAGCTACCTCGATCGGCGAGCCGTAAAGCCGCGACAGCATCGGCCCGGTGATGACGTCATCTACCGGCCCAATCGCCGCCTGGCCGCTGCCGAGGTAAAGCACGCGGTCCATCGCCCCCATCAGCGGGTTGAGTTCATGCGCGCTGAACAGCACCGCGATGCCAAGCTCTGTCTGCAACTGACGCACCAGTGCCACCACGCCATGCTGGTGATGCGGATCGAGGCTGATCAGCGGCTCGTCCAGCAACAGCAGCCGAGGCTGCCCGAGCAGCGCCTGCGCCAGCAACAGCCGCTGCCGCTCGCCGCCTGAAATCTCGGAGAGCGGGCGCCCCGCCAGCCCGGTTCCATCGACGAGATCGAGAACGCGGGCCACCTCCCGCCGCCCCTCGGCACCGAGCAGCGGAAGGCCCCAGCGGTGGCCACCCGCGGCACTCGCCACGAAGTCGCGCCCGCTGATACGGCCGATCGCCGGATTGCTGCGGGTCTGCGGCATGTAGCCGACCGCCGGATTGCCGCGACGCGCCGGGCTGCCTAGTACCCGGATCTCTCCCGCCGCCGCAGGCACGAGGCCGAGGATCGCGCGCATCAGCGTCGTTTTCCCAGCGCCGTTGGGGCCGAGCACGCCGATGAACTCCTCCGCCCCGATGCTCAGCGTGATACCCGAGAGGATTGCCCGGCCGCCGAGTTCGAGGCGCGCCCCGACCAGATCGATCGCTGGCGCGGCAGCCCTCATTTCGCGGCGGTTTCGGAGCCGAGCGCGTCACCCAGCCGATTGAGCGTGGAGAGCTGCCAGGTCTGGAAGTTTGGACCGACGGGCTCCGTCTCCGTCACGCCGATCACCGGCACGCCAGAGGCCTTGGCGATGCCGAGGAGGCGTTCGGCCGCGCTGTCGCTCGCCTGGCTGTTATAGATGAAGAGGCGCACGCGGTGATCCTTGAGATCCGTCTCATAGGCGGCGGTATCGGCCGCACTCGGTTCAGTATCGTTCATCACCGCAAGCTGAAAGCGTTCGTTGCGCATCCGCAGGCCGATAGCGGCCGCCATATAGCCAAAAACCGGCTCCGTGGCCGTCACAGGCTCACCGGCGTAATGGGCGCGCAGTGCAGCGATCTTGTCGTGCACGGGTTTCAGCGAGGCGAGGAAGGTCGCCAGCCGCTGCTCATATTGTGCTTTCCCGGCGGGGTCGGCCTTGACCAGCGCGTCGGTCAGCGCGCGGGCGACCGCGGGCATCGTTGCCGGATCCCACCAGAGATGCGGATTGGCGCCGGTCTGGCGATGGGTCAGCTCGGAGACGACGATTAGAGCCTGCGTTTTGCTGCCACCGACCTGCAACAGCTTTGCCATCCAGGGATCGTAATCCGCGCCATTCTCGATGACGATATCAGCGCCCGCCATGGCCCGGGCCGTCGAGGGATCGGCCTCGAAGAGATGCGGGTCAGTATCGGGATTCGACAGGATGGCGGTGACATGCGCGCCGGGGCCGGCGATCTGCTGGGCCACGTCGCCGTAGAAATTCTCACCCGCCACGATTTCCACGGTCTTCGCTCGCGCGAAAGCGGGAAGCGCGGCACATGCCAGTCCCGCCACAAAAAGGGTCGCCATCCATTGGTGTCGCATCGTCCCGTCTCCTTGACTAAGTGTTATGGTATAACATACCAACTGCCGCGTCGAGCCGGGTCTGATTGAAAATCGTCCCCTGTTACATTATAACAAACCGATGTCTGAAACCGCCTTCTCCGCGCCGACCGAGTCTTTGCTGCGCGAGGCCGAGGCTTTCTGCGGCCGCCGTCAGGCGCGGCTGACTGAGCAGCGGCGTCAGGTCCTGGGTCTCATCCTCGAGAGCCCCAAACCTCTCGGCGCCTACGACCTGCTGGACCGCATGCGAGAGGCAGGCGCGCAATCCGCCGCGCCACCGACCATCTATCGCGCGCTCGACTTCCTACTTGCCCAGGGTCTCATCCACAAGGTCGAGCGGCTATCGGCCTTTATCGGATGCACCCACGCCCTGCAGCCGCATGATCACGATGACCACGCGCTGCACAGCGTTCAATTCCTCATCTGCAAGAACTGTGGCCGAGCTATCGAAATCAGCGATCCAGCGATAGGCAAGGCGCTCGCTGCCGCCGCCGCGAGCGCCGCTTTCACGCTCACCGGCATGACGGTCGAGGCCGAGGGCCTCTGCGCCGCGTGCGTGACGGCCGTGGGCAGCGCCGCCTAGAAGCTCTCGACCCAGGGCCGCAGCTCGACTTCCCAAGTCCACGCACTGCGATGCTGGCGATGGATATGGAGGTATTCGCGGGCGATCGCGTCAGGGTCTAGCCATTTGTCCTCGCCCGTCAGCTCGGTACGGCCGCCGGTGGTTCCTATGCCGCCATCGATGATGAAATGCGCGACGTGAATGTTGCGAGGCGCCAGTTCCCGCGCCAGGCATTGCGCCATGCCGCGAAGTGCGAATTTGCCCATGGCGAAGGCCGTCGATCCAGGCAACCCCTTAACGCTTGCCGTAGCACCGGTGAGCAGGATGCTGCCCTTGCCCCGTGCCAACATGCGAATTGCCGCCGCCTGGGCGACGTAGAAACCGCCCAACGCCGTAACGGTGACGGCTTGCGCCAGCTTCTCGGCCTCAAGCGTGTCGATCGCTCCGCGATAGCGGCCGCTCGCATTGTAGACCACGAGGTCGGGCGCGCCAGAATCATCGTCGAGCTTAGCGAAGAGCGCCGAAACCGCCGCCGCGTCGCTGGCATCGCAGCGATGGAGCCCAGCACCGGTCTGCTCCGCCAGCGGCCTGAGCTTCTCGATATCGCGGGCCGCCAAGGCGACCTTCATACCCTCAGCGGCGCAAAGTTTTGCCAGTGAGGCGCTTAGCCCCGAACCGGCACCGACGATCAATACAGTCTCCGAAGCCGCCACGGCCTATCTCCTCGCTACGACGCGCGAGACATTGTTCCGCGGGCGGCCTCGGCACAAGCCACCGGACCGCCAAGCTCTATCCCCGCGGAAGCTGGCTGGGGTCGAACTGCTCCCGCGTGTCCCAGAAGGACCGGGCGCCCTCCATCTGAGCATCGTTCGGCGAGGCCCCGATATCGGCGAGCATATGGGCGCTCATCGCCGTGAGCTCGTCCCGCTCGCGTGAGATGCGCCGGGCCCGCAAAACCGCATGCCACAGGCTCTGGAAGAGGCGCAGCGGCCTGACGCGGGCCGCCAATCCGGCCTGTTGCGTTATCGGGGAAGAGTGAGTAGCGTTACTGTGTATTTTCATGAAAACGAATAACAGCATCGATGCCGTCACACAACATCTTCGCGCCCTCGCGGGTGCGGAGGCGCCAGGTGCGCGCTTGCCCTCGGTGCGCGACCTCATGCGTGACTTGCATGTCAGTCCGGTTACGGTTCAAGCCGCGCTCGAGCGGCTAAGCAGTGAGGGCGTGGTCGAAGCGCGGCCGGGGCAGGGCACCTTCGCGCGCGGTCCGGCCAAAGTCCCGCCACCGGCTGACCTCGGCTGGCAAAGCGTGGCGCTCGGTGCCGGCCGCGTGGTGACCGACGGTTTGTCCTCGCTCCTTGTTATGCCGCGGCCCGGCACGCGCCCGCTGAACCTCGGCTATCTGCCGGAGGAACTGCAGGCGACAGCGCTGCTGTCCATCGCGGCCGGGCGAGCGCTACGGCGGCCCGGAGTCTGGGGCCGCATGCCGATCGAGGGGCTGGAAGCCCTGCGCGCCTGGTTCGCGGCGGCGAGCGGTTTCTCCGCCCATGAGGTGACGATCTGCCCCGGCACCCAGGCAGCCAATGCCGCCGCCTTTCGGGCCCTCGCGGGCAGCGGCGACGCGTTGCTGATCGAGAGCCCAACCTATAGCGGCGCCATCGTCGGCGCGCGGGCGGCGGGTCTGCGGCTGGTGCCCGTGCCTACGGACGAGGATGGCGTGCGGCCCGATCTGCTCGAGGACGCCTTCCGCCGCAGCGGCGCCCGTTTGTTTTACTGCCAGCCGACCTACGCCAATCCCACCGGCGCCGTGCTGTCCCGCACCCGCCGGGCCGAGGTGCTGGCCGTGGTGCGCCGCGCCGGCGCTTTCCTGATCGAGGACGACTGGGCGCGGGATTTCGGCCTCGACGGCGATCCGCCCCCGCCGCTGGCTCCGGCCGAGAATGACGGCCACGTCGTCTACGTCCGCTCGCTGACCAAATGCGCTGCCCCAGGCTTGCGGATCGGCGCGATCTGCGCGCGTGGCGCGGCTCTGGAGCGGTTGCGGGCGACGCGGCTAGTCGAGGATTTCTCGGTGCCCGGCATCATGCAGGAAACCGCCCTGCACCTCGTCACCTCACCAAGCTGGGAGCGGCATTTGCGGGTTCTGCGCGCCGAACTGCGGCGAAGGCGCGATAGACTCGCCGCCGCCGTGTTGCGACATCCCGGTCTCGGGACAGTCAACGAGCCGCCCGGCGGTCTCCACCTCTGGCTACGGTTGCCGCCAGGCGTCTCGGATGCGGCGGTGGCGGCCGAGGCCGCGCGGAGGAATGTGCTGGTCTCCGCCGGGCAGCACTGGTTTCCGGCGGAAGCCTCGGACCCGTATCTTCGCCTCAGCTTCGCGGCCTCTCAGCCCGATTGGATCGAGGAGGCGGCCGCTACTTTGGCCGCCATTGTCGCGGAGGAGGTCGCTCGCGTGGGCTGAACCGTCGGCTTAACACGATGACGCAAAAGCTGTTTGCCCGGCCCACTCCCGTTGCTTCGCTGAAACTCCTATGATAGGTGCCGCCCCTCGGGCACAATCAGCAGGAACGGCCTCCGCTTAAGAATATTCGGGGGAAGTTTCGACAACAGATTGCGGGTAGGACACGTGGCCTCTGGCTCCAGCACGACTTCATCGGGCCAGATACTCGCTGGCCGTTACGCTGCCGCGCTCTATGACTTGGCGCAGGAGCAGGGTGCCCTCGACCGCACTACGGAGGAGATGGACGCTCTCGGCCGTCTCATCGACGAGAGCGACCCTTTCCGCACATTCCTCGGCAACCCGCTGATTGACGCCTCTGAAGGCACCAAAGCCCTGCGCGCCGTCTTGCAGGAGCAGGGTTTCGGCAAGCTTGTGCAGGATTTCGCCGGCGTCCTTTCCGACAACCGCCGCCGTTTCATGCTACGCAGCGTCGTCACCGCCTATGCGCGCATCGTCGATGAAAAGCGCGGCGTGGTGCGGGCCGAAGTGATTTCCGCCCATCCGCTGACCGATCTCCAGCGCGCCCAGCTGAGCGCGCGCCTCACCGAGATCGGTTACGGCCGCGTGACCATTCATGAGGCGGTCGATCCCGACTTGCTCGGCGGCCTCGTCGTCAAGCTCGGCGCCCGCCTCTACGACACCAGCCTCAAGTCGCGCCTACAGCGACTGCAATACGCGATGAAGGGAGCCGCCTAAATGGAGATCCGCCCGGCAGAGATCTCGGAGATCCTGAAGAAGCAGATCGCCAGCTTTGATACCGAGGCCAATGTCGCTGAGACAGGCCAGGTGCTGAGCGTGGGCGACGGCATCGCCCAGGTCTTCGGATTGCAGAACGTAATGGCCGGAGAGCTGGTGGAATTCCCCGGCGCCGGTCTCAAGGGCATGGCCCTCAACCTCGGCACCGACAGCGTCGGCACCGTGATTTTCGGCGATGACAGCCGCATCCGCGAAGGCGATACCGTCGTTCGCACCGGCGACATCGTCGATGTGCCCGTCGGCAAGGCCCTGCTTGGCCGCGTGGTCGATGGCCTCGGCAATCCGATCGACGGGCGTGGCCCCATCGAGACCACCGAGCGCCGCCGTGCCGAGGTCAAGGCGCCAGGCATCATCCCGCGCAAATCCGTGCATGAGCCGATGCAGACCGGCATCAAGTCGATCGATGCGCTGATCCCCATCGGTCGCGGCCAGCGCGAGCTGATCATCGGTGATCGCCAGACCGGCAAAACAGCGGTCATCATCGATACCTTCATCAACCAGAAATCTGTCAACGCGACGGATGACGAGAGCCGCAGGCTCTATTGCATCTATGTCGCGATCGGTCAGAAGCGCTCGACGGTCGCGCAGCTTGTCCGCACGCTCGAAGAGAATGGCGCGATGGAATATTCCATCGTCGTCGCCGCCACCGCTTCGGAACCTGCGCCGCTACAGTTCCTGGCGCCCTACACCGCCTGCGCCATGGGCGAATATTTCCGTGACAACGGCATGCATGCGCTGATTGCCTATGATGATCTGTCCAAGCAGGCCGTCGCCTATCGCCAGATGTCCCTGTTGCTGCGCCGCCCGCCGGGTCGCGAGGCTTATCCGGGCGACGTCTTCTACCTGCATTCCCGCCTGCTGGAACGCGCCGCCAAAATGTCGGACGCCGAAGGCGCCGGCAGCCTGACCGCACTGCCGGTCATCGAGACGCAGGCCGGTGACGTCTCCGCCTATATCCCGACGAACGTGATCTCGATCACCGACGGGCAGATCTTCCTTGAGACGGAGCTGTTCTTCCGTGGCATCCGCCCCGCCGTGAATGTCGGCGTCAGCGTCTCCCGCGTGGGTTCCGCGGCGCAGATCAAGGCGATGAAGCAGGTTTCCGGCCGCATCAAGCTGGATCTCGCGCAGTATCGCGAGATGCAGGCCTTCAGCCAGTTCGCGTCCGATCTCGATCCGGCGACGCAGAAACTGCTGGCCCGTGGCGCACGTCTGACCGAATTGCTCAAGCAGCCGCAATACCATCCGCTGCCCGTCGAGGAAGAAGCCGTCGTGCTGTTCGCCGGCGTGCGCGGCCTGGTCGATCGCATCGCGGTCGGCCGGATCGTGGAATTCGAGCGTCACTACGTCTCGGAACTCAAGGCGCGCGAGCCGGGTATTCTGGAATCGATCCGCAACGATCGTGAGATCAAGCCGGATGTTGATAAGAAGCTGACGGATTTCATCACCAAGCTTGTTGACGGCTTCATCGCTTGATGGCGGAGCGGGGCGAGATCTGACCGATGCCGAGCCTGAAACCCCTCCGCAACCGGATCAACAGCGTCAAATCGACGCAGAAGATCACGAGCGCGATGAAGATGGTCGCAGCCTCTAAGCTGCGCCGCGCCCAGGCGCATGCCGAGGCGGCGCAGCCTTACGCGGACCGGATGAGCCGGATGCTGCGCGCACTCGCGGCCAGCATGGCGGCGCAGAGCGGCAACGAGGCGCCTTTGCTGATGGCCGGCAATCCGCGCAACCGCACGCATCTCGTCGTGGTGATCACCGCCGATCGCGGCCTGGCGGGCGGCTTCAACAGCAACGCCTCCCGCACCGCTCGCGCCCTCGTTCGCAGGCTGGAAGGCGAGGGCAAGACGGTCAAACTACTGACGGTGGGCCGCAAGGGCCGCGATTACTTCCGCCGCGAATATGCCGACCGCATGGTCGATACGCCTGAGGCCGGAGTCCGCAAGCGTCCTGAATTCGCGGATGCCGAAGCGGTGTCGCAGCGCATCCAACAACTGCTTGCCAGCGGCGAAGTGGATGCCGTGACGCTGGTCTATAATCACTTCGCGGGCGTGATGAGCCAGGTGCCGACCGAGTTGCAACTGGTGCCGCTGGCAATGGAAGACGCGAAAGTCGATCCGAACGAGGCGCCCTATGAGTTCGAGCCGGACGAAGACGAGATCCTCGCCCGTCTGTTGCCGCGTGCGCTCGGCGTGCAGATCTATCGCGCCATGCTGGATAGCGAGGCCGGTTTCTACGCGGCGCAGATGACGGCGATGGATGCCGCAACGCGCAATGCCGGCGACATGATCAAACGCCTGACGTTGACCTATAACCGCGCCCGTCAGGCGAATATCACTTCGGAGCTGATCGAGATCATCTCCGGCGCGGAAGCGGTCTAAAGCAGCTTCGGAACGGAATCGGGAAATGGCGAATAACTCTGTCGGCCGCATCACGCAGGTTCTGGGCGCCGTCGTGGACGTGCAGTTCGAAGGCGAGCTGCCCTATATCTTCAACGCGCTCACCACCAAGATCGGCGACCGCGAGCTGGTATTGGAAGTCGCTCAAGAACTCGGCGAGCACACGGTGCGCGCCATCGCGATGGACACGACCGATGGTCTGGTTCGCGGCAGCGAAGTGACGGACACCGGCGCACCGATCTCCATGCCCGTTGGCCCGGGCACGCTCGGCCGCATCCTCAACGTCATCGGCGACCCGATCGACGAACGCGGTCCGGTTGAGGCCGTGAAGCGCATGCCGATCCATCGCGAGGCGCCGTCCTTCGAGGATCAGGCCGCGACGGCTGAGATTCTTCCGACTGGCATCAAGGTGGTCGATCTGCTGGCGCCTTACCTGAAGGGCGGCAAGATCGGCCTGTTCGGCGGTGCAGGTGTAGGCAAGACCGTGCTCATCCAGGAGCTGATCAACAACATCGCCAAGGAGCATGGCGGCGTCTCGGTCTTCGCCGGCGTCGGCGAGCGGACGCGTGAAGGCAATGACCTCTATTACGAAATGATGGACGCCGGCGTCATCAAGATCGATGGTGAGGGCTCCAAGGTGGCGCTGGTCTATGGCCAGATGAATGAGCCGCCAGGCGCCCGCGCGCGCGTCGCGCTATCGGGCCTGACGCTCGCCGAATATTTCCGCGATGACGAAGGCCAGGACGTGTTGTTCTTCGTCGATAACATCTTCCGCTTCACCCAGGCGGGCGCGGAGGTCTCGGCGCTGCTCGGCCGTATTCCTTCCGCGGTGGGCTACCAGCCGACGCTGTCCACCGACATGGGCGGGCTGCAAGAGCGCATCACCTCCACCAAGAAGGGCTCCATCACCTCGGTTCAGGCCATCTACGTTCCTGCCGATGATTTGACCGATCCCGCGCCCGCGACATCCTTCGCGCATCTTGATGCGACGACCGTGCTGTCCCGCTCCATCGCCGAGCAGGGCATCTACCCGGCTGTGGATCCGCTGGATTCCACCTCGCGCTCGCTCGATCCGCGCATCGTCGGTGAGGAGCATTACAACATCGCCCGCGAGGTGCAGCGTATCCTGCAGACCTACAAGTCGCTGCAGGACATCATCGCCATTCTCGGCATGGACGAGCTTTCGGAAGACGACAAGCTGGTGGTGGCGCGCGCCCGCAAGATCCAGCGCTTTCTCAGCCAACCCTTCCACGTCGCCGAGGTCTTCACCGGCAGCCCCGGCGTCTTCGTGCAGGTCGCAGACACCATCAAGGCCTTCAAAGGCATCTGCGCCGGCGAATATGACCATCTGCCCGAGAGCGCCTTCTACATGGTCGGCACCATCGAGGAGGCCGTGAAGAAGGCCGAATCGCTGCGCCAGACCGCCTGAGCCGAGGATCGCCGGTGCCCGTCGCCCTTGAGATCGTAAGCCCCGAGAAGCTGCTTGTGGCGCGGGATGTCGATATGGTCGTCATCCCCGCCTCGGAAGGCGATATCGGCGTCTTGCCCGAGCACAGTCCGATGATCGTGCTGCTGCGCGGCGGCGAGGTCATCCTCTACGAAGGCGAGCAGATCGCCGCGCGCTACTTCGTGACCGGCGGTTTCGCCGAAATCACCGGCGAGCGCTGCACTGTTCTCGCCGACATCGCGGAACCCAGCAGCAGCCTCAACCGAGCCGATGGCGAGCGGGACCTTCAGTCCGCCATGGCGGATCTGCGCGAGGCTGAGCGCGCCGGCGACGTAGCCGCCGCATCGGCCGCGACGGATCGCGTGCAGGTGGCTCAGGCGATTGTGGACATCGCCGGGCAAGGCTGAGGCTCCGTCGCCCGCCAGGTGAGGCCAGAGCCAAAGGCGATCCGCTGAAGCTTGATGAGCACACAGAGCGTGATGATCTAATATTCGACCGCGACCCAAGGGTCCGTCATGGCATGCGAAGGCATGCCATCCACGCTTGCCTTCGTGGAGCAAAGGCGTGGATGCCCGGCCTTCGCCGGGTATGACGTGGTGGGAGGAGCATCGCTCAACCCACGACATACTGCTCTAGCGTTTCCAAGCCAGCGCTAAGTTCGTATGAACTTCGGCCATGCATGCGCTTCCAGACGAAGAACGGAATCTTTCGGCCGACAGGAAGATCCTGAGCTTCCCGCGATCCTATAGCGAGCGCGCCGGGCTCTTCACCCCGATCAACGGGCGACCTGAGCGTCAAAGCCACAACGACGACGGTGCCCTGGACAACCGCATCGCTGGCATCGTCAACGGGCTGACCGATCGGAGCAGCCTCTCGCCCGAACGGCGCGCGGCGATCACGGACTGGCCCACGCAGTACCACCTCTCCTCCAAGCGAGCGAACCTGCTGCGGCCCTTCGCCGAGGATCTGCGCGGCAAGCGGGTGCTGGAAGTCGGCGCCGGTTGCGGCGCCATCACGCGTTATCTCGGCGAAACGGCGCGCGAAGTCGTTGCAGTCGAAAGCAACCCGCGTCGGGCTGAGATAATCCGCGCGCGCACCCGAGACCTCGCGAATGTCACCGTCATCAACGACAACCTCTTCGGTTTTACGCTTGAGGAACCAGCCGACGTCATCTTGCTCATCGGCATGCTGGAATATGCCGGGGTCTTTTTCGCCGGCCAGGAAGAGCCCGAGCGAGCGCTGCTCATCCATCTCGCGGGCCTGTTAAAGCCAGACGGATTATTGCTGGTCGCGGCGGAGAACCGGCTCGGCCTGAAACATCTCGCCGGCGCCGCGCGCGATCCTGTCGGTGCCCCCGATCTTGGCGATAGCGACAACACGGCAAGCGTCGCGGCTTTCGGAAAGAACGACCTGCAGCGGATGCTGCGAAGCGCGGGATTTGCGCGGCAGGACATCTATCTTCCTTTCCCTGACTACAAATTACCGAGCGTGGTCATCTCGCCGCTTGGCGCCGCGACACACGGCTTTGATCCCGGCGCCCTGGCGGCGGAGACCGTGCATAGCGATCAGCAGTCTCCCTTGGATCCTGCCTTCTCGCTGCAAAGGGCGTGGCCGGTGGTCGCGGGCAACGGCTTGCTTGCGGAATTGTCCAACGCCTTTCTCGTCGCGGCGCGTCCCACATCGCCAACCGCCGGGGAGCCAAGCAACGGCGTCCTGGCTTGGCATTATGCGCTCGACCGGCAGCCCGCCTTCATGAAAGAGACGGTCTTCGCGAAGCACGACGCCGCCATCCGCGTGAGCCGCCGCCCCCTGACGCTGACCGCCGCCGGCGACTCACCGATCATCCACGCCAATCCGGAAGAGGCTTACCTTCCAACGCGATCCTGGTGGTTCCGCCTGGTCGAGCTGTTCGGGCAGCCGGAATGGACCCTGGACCAGGTCACAGACTGGGCGAGAGTTTGGGTCGAGGCGCTGCTCGCCCGCATCGGCCAAGTCCCGCTTTCGGCGGAATCACTGGTCGAGGGCACGCATTTCGACGCGACACCTTTCAACCTTGCTGTGCTTCCCGAAGGTGCGCCGGTCTTCTTCGACCAGGAATGGCAAACTCGCGCGACGCTCCCGCTTGGCTTCGTGCTGGCCCGCAGTCTGCGGGAGTCGGTGCGGCGGGTGGAAGCCATCGCGCCACCTGCCGATCCGACGCTCGACACGGCCGATCGCATTGTGAGCGCGGTACTGACACAGCTCGGCTTTCTCATCACACCGTCTGATCTCGCACGTTATTCCGAGCTCGAATTGATGGTGCAGACCTGGGTCGGCGGGAAACTTCTACCCGAACACAACGCGACAATTGGCCATGTTTTCCAAAGACCTCTCCGATGGCATTTGCCCGCCGGTAGTCCCTGGCGACTTGCTCGCGTCGAGGAACTTGAAACCCAGCTTCGAGCCTCGGCCGCCGCGCTGTCGGAGATGGCCGCGCATTCCGGCGAACTCCGCCGGCTCTCCGAGGATGTCGGACGTCTCGCGGAGGATATCGCCCGGCGCGAGGCAGCCGCCCGCAGTCAGCGCGGGGAGATGCTGTTGCTCGCGGGTAATGTGAACCGCTTGCGTCTGACCGAGCGACGCGCGCAGCGCCAATGGCGCGAGGCCGCCGATCGGCTGGATACCGCCAACGAGCGTCTCGCAGCACAGGACATCCGGATCGCCGCGCTCGCGGGCTACGAGCAGACGGTCAAGACGATCTACGCCAGCACCACCTGGCGCGTGGTCGCTCCGCTCAACCGCATCGCGGAACGTCATCCGAGTTTCTTCCGGCAAGCGCGAGGAGCTGCCAAGATCCTCGTATGGACCGCGCGCGGCCAAGTTTTCTCCCGTCTCCGACAACGCCGCGCCGTAGCGGCGGGGGCCTGCCTGCCGTCACCATCTCCCACGCTGCCCGCGCTAGCACTGGTACCCGATCCCAAGGAGGCGATGGCCGCGCGACTGCAGAGCGGACTGCAGGATTTCCTCGACAGCGGCGAGCGGCTGGTTCTGCCGGCCGTGGAAAAGCCGCGACTCTCAATTCTCATTGTCTTGTTCAACAAGGCCTTCTTCACCTTGGGCTGCCTGCGGGCCTTGGCTCGGGACCTTGAGCCGGGAATGGAAATCATTCTGCAGGACAACGGCTCGACGGATGAGACCGCCGCATTGCTCGATCGCATCGATAATGCTCGTGTCCTGCGCAACGGCGGCAACCTGGGCTTTCTGCGTGGTGCCAACGCGGCGGCGGCGGCGGCGGGCGGCGAGTTCCTCCTATTCCTCAACAACGACGCCTTCGTGCATGCGGGCTCGATCGCGGCGGCGATCTCCATACTGGATCGGGAACCGGCAGCGGGCGCCGTAGTCGGCCGTCTCATCCATCCGGACCGGCGGCTACAGGAGGCAGGTGCCATCGTCTGGCGAGACGGCATCACCGAAGGCTATGCGCGCGGCCGGCCCGCCGACGCGGCCGAGGCGATGTTCCGACGCGTCGTGGACTACGGTTCCGGAGCCTTCCTGATGACCCGGCGCGACGCCTTCACGCGTCTCGGCGGTTTCGATGAACGATACGCTCCCGCCTATTACGAGGATTCTGACTACTGCCTGCGCCTGCGGGAAATCGGCCTCGCGACCGTCTACGAACCCATGGCGAGCGCCGATCACTTCGAGTTTGGCAGCCAGGCGGCCAGCGGCGAGGCGGAAGCGCTCATGCACCGCAACCGCCGCCGTTTCCGTGCCCGCCATGGCGCGGCTCTGGCCGGTCACTTGCCCGCACTTCCTGGCAACCGCCTCGCAGCACGGGTGCCGCCGGGCGCCAGCGGGCGGCGCGTGCTGGTGCTCGAGGAAAAAGTGCCGCATCGCCCGTACGGCGCTGGCTTCCCCAGGCTGCTGAGCGTGCTCAACGGCATGATCGCGCTTGGCTGGTCGGTGACCTTGCTCCCGCTCGACGAGCCGGAGATTGATTGGGAAGGCGCCTATACCGAACTCGACCCGCGCGTGGAGGTCCTGTCAGGCGGACTCGATGTGCTTGCCAGTCTTCGAGAGGAGCGCTGCGGCTTCTACGAAGTCCTCTTCATCAGCCGCCCCAACAACATGCAGCGTTTCCGCGATTTTGCCGAAACCTCGGGCCTCGACCTTTCCGGCATTCGCATCGTTTATGATGCCGAGGCTTTCGCTGCCCTGCGCGAAATGGCGCGACGTAAGCTTCACGGTGAGGCAGCAAGCGTCGAGGAGGCTGCAGCGCTGATCGAAACCGAGGCGGCGCTGGCCGCAGGCGTGGAATCCGTCACCGCAGTGAGCGAGGCGGAGGCAGCGCTGTTCCGCACTCATGCCCAAGCACCCGCCTATGTTCTCGGCGACACCGTCAGCCTCTCAATCGGTGCTCCGGACTTCGCTCAGCGGCGAGGCTTTCTTTTCGTCGGCCGCCTGCTCGAAACGGACTCGCCCAATTACGACAGCCTGCGATGGTTCGTGCAGGAGATATGGCCCGCGGTGCGGGCGATGCTTGGCCATGTCACGCTGACAGTCGCGGGCGCGCTATTCCCCGGAGCACCCGATCTCGCGGCGCCCGGTGTGGAACTGCTCGGCCAGGTCGAAGATCTCGAGCCGCTCTATGCCAGTGCTCGCATCTTCCTCGCGCCTACGCGCTTCGCCGCCGGCCTGCCGCATAAGGTGGTGGAAGCGGCGGCCGCCGGGCTGCCGACCGTCGCGACAAACCTCATCGCCGGCCAGATGGGCTGGCGCCACGGCGAGGAAATCATGAGCGCCGACCGGCCCGAGGATTTCGCCCAATCCTGCGCCAGCCTGTATGAAGACGAAACGCTATGGTGCCGTGTGCGGGATGGCGGCCAGACGCGCATCGCGGCCGAGCACAGTCAGGCGCGCTTCATCGCGACACTCGCCGCCGTATTGGACGGCACCGGCCAGAGCTGAAGATCCGCCGCCGCTACCCGCAACACCTCCCGCATCCCGCGATCCGCGCGCGCCGGATCGCGCAGCCGGATCGCCTCGACAATCTCGCGATGCGCCGAGGACGCGGCCTCCAGAGACAGTGCGGCGCCGCTCGACCGGCGAAAGGCCGCGAGCAGGACTGAGGAGACCGTCCCGGCCCATTGCAACAGGAAAAGATTGCCGCTCGCCCGCAGCACCGCGAGGTGGAAGTCGAGATCGGCCGCGACGCGCTCCTCCAGCGTTGGCGCCGATGCCATCCGGGTGAAGGCTTGATCGATGGCGGCAAGATCGGCGGCGCTCGCGCGGTCCGCGGCCAGCGCCGCCGCGCCTGGCTCGATGAGCCAGCGGCATTCCAGCAGGGCGCCCAGCATATCGGCATCCATGGTAGGACCGCACCAGGCGAGCAGCTCCGGATCCATGAGGTTCCAGCTCTCGCGCGGCAATACACGGGTGCCGGTGCGGGGGCGCACGCCGAGCATGCCCTTCGCCGTCAGCACCTTGATCGCCTCGCGCAAAGCCGATCGGCTGACCCCGAGTTCGGCGCTCAGGTCCTGTGTATTAGGCAGCCCCTCGCCAGGCGCGATGTCGCCCGACAGGATACGGCGCGCGAGCGTATCCACCACACTGCGATGCACACGGGGGCGTGGGCTAAGTCTGACTTGACTCAACGAATGATCCGAATATTGATCCGCTGCGGTAGCATACCGTTCCCGCCGTATAGGGAAAGGGCGGGATGCGGAGGAAGTCGATGAACTCCATCAGCGGGAACGTCCGCGCAGCATGACGGCCATCAAACTCCCCCCGGCAATGCTATTGGGCCCCTGCGTTGGTATCGAGGTCGGCCTAGCGGCGCCCTCAGAGACGGTGGGCTATTGATGGCGGGACGGCTGCAAGACAAGGTCGCCTTGGTGACCGGCGCTGGCCGGGGCATAGGCGCAGCGATCGCCTGGTGCTTCGCGCGCGAAGGCGCCGCCGTCGTTATCGCCGAGAAAGACCCCGAGACCGGCGCCGCTATGGCGGAACGGCTTCAGGAGCAAGGCGCACGCGCGCTCTTCGTCGAGATGGATGTAACCGCCCGGCGTGATGCCGAAACGGCGGTTGCTCAGGCGCTCGGCGCTTTCGGGCGGCTCGACACTCTCGTCAACAATGCCGGCATTAACGTCTTCCACGAGCCGCTCGAAACCAGCGAGGCCGAGTGGCGCCGCTGCTTCGCGGTGGACCTCGATGGCGTCTGGCACATGTGCCGCGCGGCACTGCCCGGAATGCTCGAGCAAGGCAGCGGTTCGATCGTGAACATCGCCTCCAGCCATTCGAGCACGATCATCCCCGGCACCTTTCCCTATCCGGTCGCGAAGCACGGTCTGCTTGGGCTTACCCGCTCGCTCGGCATCGAATATGCGGCGCGGGGCGTGCGGGTGAATGCCATCGCGCCCGGCTATATCGATACCTCAATCGCCCGCGACTATTGGGCGACCTTCCCGGACCCCGCCGCTGAAAGGGCGCGGGCTGAGGCGCTGCATCCGCCGAAGCGCATCGGGCGGCCCGAGGAAGTCGCCATGACCGCTGTTTTTCTCGCCTCCGACGAGGCACCTTTCATCAACGCCGCCTGCATCGCGATCGATGGCGGCCGGTCGGTCGTCTATCATGACTGAGCCAGCTTGGATCGCGTGCGCATTGGCGGCGCGCCATGAGACCCGCCGATCCCCGGCGGGAAGTCTGCGGAGCTGCCGCCCGGGCGCCGCACCGATCAACAAAGGGCGAAGGGACGGACAATGAAATCACGCACGACACTTCTCGCCACCGCCTGCGCCGCCGTCGTTTTTGCCGGCGGCATGACGGCGTTTTCGGCCGCCCGCGCGGCCGATGATGCGCCGCTGACGATCGCTTACATTCAGAAACAGGGCGACCAGCAGTATTTCGTCGATGAGGCCCAGGGCGCCAAAGACGAGGCCAAAGCGCTGGGCAATGTGAAGGTCGATGTCGTCAACGTGCAGATGGATGCCAATGCCGCCATCAGCGCGATGAACGTGATGGTCGGCCAGAAAGTGAACGGCATCGCCATCGTGGTGCCGGATCAGCAGATCGGGCCGCAGGTCATCGACATGGCGACGACCGCCAATATTCCGATTGTCTCGACCGATGATCCGATCAAGAGCGGCACTGGGCAATTCGCGGCTTTCGTCGGCTTCGATGGCTACCAGATGGGCTATAAGGTCGGCGAGGCGGCGGGCGATATCTACAAGCAGCTTGGCTGGACCGCAGACACCACCCGCGTCGCCGCGCCCTATGAGCAGCAGCTTTCCGTCTGCGCGGATCGGGAGAAGGGCGAGGAAGCCGGCTTCCTCGCGGCGGCAGGAACTGTGCCGACGATTATCAAGATCGGCACCGACAATTCGGTGGTGGACGCGCAGAACCGCACGGCGGCCGTCGTCACCGCCAATCCGCAGATCAAGCATTGGGTCGTCTGGGGCTGCAACGATGAGAGCGAGACCGGTGCCGTGACAGCCCTCGCCAATGCCGGCATTCCGGCCGATGGCATCGTCGGTGTTGGCCTGGGCGGCTATCTCACCTGCAAGGATTGGCAGGCGGGTCAGCCGACCGGCAACAAGGCGGCGCTGTTCATTAGCGGCCATGATGTCGGCAGCGCGGCGCTGAAGGTTCTGGTGGATTCGATCCGCAACAAGACGCCGCTGCCCCCGAAGACCATCGCGACGACGACGATCGTGACGCCCGGCAACTGGAAGAGCGTCATGGGTAGCTGCAGCTAGGGCGGGCGAGCGCGGGGTGGGTCGTAAACCCACCCCCCAACCCCTCCCTTGCAGGGAGGGGGGCCACGCGGCCTGACTTCACCCCTCCCTGGAAGGGAGGGGCCGGGGGTGGGTCAGCGGGCCGCGAGAGAAAGGCGTCCCATGACTGATCCGGTCGTCCTCAAAATGGAAAACGTCGCCAAGCGTTTTGGCGCCGTGCAGGCGTTGCGCGGCGTCTCGCTCTCGGCGCGGCGCGGCGAGGTGCTCGCACTGATGGGCGAGAACGGTGCCGGCAAATCGACGCTGCTGCGGTTGATGAGCGGTGTGCATCAGCCCGACGAAGGCAGCATCACCGTCGATGGCCAGACCGTCATTTTCGCAACGCCCCATGCGGCGCGCGAGTCCGGCGTTCGCGTGGTGGTGCAGGAACCCGAGATCATCCCGGATGTTTCCGTCGCCGAAAACGTCTATGCCGGCGCCCTGCCGCGTCGCGGTCGCCTGTTCGATCGCACCGGCCTCTATGCGCAGGTGGCGAAGGATCTCGCCCGGTACGGCTTCACCGGTGTCATCCGCCCCGAACAGCTTGGCCGCACATTGTCGCCAGCCCAGCGCCAGATCGTCGAGATTCTGCGGGCGCTGACGGGCGGTGCCCGCATCATCGCTTTCGACGAGCCGACTTCCTCCTTGTCGGATCACGAGGTGGAGTCACTCTTCCGCCTTATCACCCAGCTCACGGTGGAAGGAATCGCCGTGATCTACGTCTCGCATCGCATGAAGGAGATCTTCCGCGTCGCCACGCGTATCCTCGTGCTGCGCGACGGCGCCTCCGTCGGCGAGCGTATCGCCGCGGAGACCAATGATGGCGAGCTCGTCCGCATGATGGTCGGCCGCGACCTCTCGGCGCTTTTCCCGCGCAGCCCCCGCCAGATCGGCCGCACGGTGCTGCGCCTGCGTGACGTCACCACCGAGGACGTATCCGGCATAAGCTTCGAGGTGAGGGCAGGGGAGGTGGTGGCGCTTGCTGGTCTTGTCGGCGCCGGACGCACGGAACTCGCGCATGCCGTCATAGGCGACACGCCCATCCTATCCGGCAGTGTCGAGGTCGAGGAGAAGCCGCTTCATCTGCGTTCGCCGCGTGACGCGGTGCGCGCCGGCCTGGCCCTCGCGCCCGAGGAACGCAAGCAGCAAGCGCTGCTCATGAAGCGTTCGGTGCGCGACAATATTTGCCTTTCGGTGCTCAGCCGGTTGCAGAAATTCCACATCGTGAGTCGTGCCGAGGAATCCCGTATCGCCCGCCGCTACGTCGCCGAGCTGCGCGTACGCACGCCCACGATCGAGCAGGAGGTTTCAACACTCTCCGGGGGCAATCAGCAGAAGACGGTGCTGGCGCGCTGGCTGGCCCGGCAGGCCAAGCTTTTGATTCTCGA
Source organism: Acidisoma sp. S159 (assembly GCF_009766125.1). Lineage (NCBI taxonomy): Bacteria > Pseudomonadati > Pseudomonadota > Alphaproteobacteria > Acetobacterales > Acidocellaceae > Acidisoma > Acidisoma sp. S159. The sequence continues at coordinate 376,556 of NZ_LMUG01000008.1, read as the reverse complement.
CGAACCGACGCGCGGCGTCGATGTTGGCGCCAAGGCTGATATCTACGCCATCATCGACAAGCTGGCCGCCGAGGGCAGCGCCATCCTGGTGATCTCGTCCGAATTGCCGGAGGTGCTGGGCCTCGCCGACCGCATCATCGTGATGCAAGGCGGCCGCATGCGCGGCGAACTCACGCGCGACGAAGCGACCGAAGAGAAAATCCTGAGCCTCGCTATCCTGGAGGATGCTGCATGACCGCGACCGCAGCCGAGACGGCCGTGTCACATCCTTCCACGTTCCGCCGCGCCCTGGCGACGATCGGCGTGCAGAATGTCAGCCTGTTGCTGGCACTCGCGGCTCTTGTCGCCTTTATCGGCGTGCAGAACAGCAACTTCTTCTACGCCAGCAATATCGCGACGATCGGAACCACCGTTGCGATCGTCGGTGTGCTCGCGGTCGTGCAGACCGTGGTGATGCTGCTGGGCGGCCTCGACATTTCCGTGGGATCGCAAGCGGGGCTCACCTCCGTCGTCTCCGCGATGGTCTTCATGTCGACCGGCAGCGCGCTTGCCGGCATCGCGGCGGCGCTGGTGCTGGGTCTTTGCACCGGGCTGCTCAACGGCGTTGTCATCATCTATGGCCGTGTGAATGCGGTGATCGCGACGCTCGCGACCTTCGCCGCCTATCGCGGCGTGGCGAACCTGGTCTCCAATGGCCGGGCGCAGGGCTATACGGGCATGAACCACTTGTTCGTGTTCCTCGCGCGGGGCGACATCCTCGGCATTCCCGCGCTCATCTGGATTCTGCTGCTCGTGGCGCTGCTGGTGCAGCTCATGCTCCACTTCACGGATATTGGCCGCAACATCTACGCTGTCGGCGGCAATGCGACGGCGGCGCGGCTCGCCGGAATTCCGCTCAACCGCTACATCATCGGCATCTACATGCTTGTGGGCGTCGTCGCGGCACTGGCCGGCATTCTGCTGACCGCGCGCACCGGATCGGGGCAACCGACTTCCGGCAGCCAGGGACTTGAACTTCAGTCGATCACCGCGGCGGCGCTGGGCGGCGTCTCATTGCAGGGCGGGCGAGGAACCATCGTCGGCACGATCCTGGCGGTGATCCTGCTCGGGGTGCTTGAGAACGGCTTGATCATCCTGAACGTGAATTCCTTCTGGCAGGATATCGCGCAGGGCGCCTTGCTCGTGATCGCCGTCGTCATCCAGCAGCGCCGCGCGGGCGGCCGTGGCGTCGGCTTGCCGTAGGCTCTCGCCGCTCACGCGAGCGAAAGCAACGTCTCCTCTAAGGCCGCCGACTGCCGCCGCGCATCCAGATGTTGCACGACAAACCGCCGCGCCGCCGTGCCGAGCACCGCGAGGGTGTGCGGTTCGGCCAATAGGTGTGCGATTGCCTCCGCCAGCGCCGCCGGATCACGCGCCGGAACGATCTCGCCCGTCTCACCCGGCCGCACGACGCCCTCAACACCAGCCTCGTCGCTCGCGAGAACCGGCAGACCCAGCGCCATCGCCTCCACTGCGACGCTCGGTAAACCCTCAGCGTCGCCGCCGCTCGCGCGTAGGCTTGGCGCAACCAGAACCCTCGCCCGGCGCATCAAACGCGCGACCTCCTCGGAGGGCTGCCAGCCAACGAAGCTCAAGCGCGCCAACCCCTCGGCCTCGCGGCGTCGCACCGCCGCTTCCGGTCCGTCACCAACAATGACCGCCGCCGGCTCCTGCCCCTTCGCCCGCAGGAGGTGAAGTGCCGCGATCAAGGTCCCGAGCCCCTTTTTCTCCACGAACCGGCCAACGAACAGCACGCCGTCGCGCGGCTCCTCCGGTTGAGGCTCAGGGATCTCTGTGCCGACCGGCAGGAGTACCAGCTTCTCACGCGGGAAGCCTCGCTCGATCAGCCGGACTCGCACGCTTTCCGACACACAAACGAACAACCGCGTCTGCGCGATCAACCGCGGCAGCCGGCGAGCGAAAACTCCCGGCGGGAAGCGGCGGTAATGGGTGTTCTTATGTGCGTCCCCACCATGGAAAGTGACGACAAGTGGGATCCCAAGCGCCTGCACGATCGGCAAAGCCAGGGCGCCCCCGCGCCCAAACTGTGCATGCAGTGCCATCGGCTTCAACGCTTCGAGGGCCGCCAGGTCCGGCACTAACCCGGCCTCCTTGAAGGCAAGCCGCCGCAAGCCACCGAGCGGGCCTTCACCCCCCAGCCGCCGCGCATCCAAGCCGCTCGAAAATTCGGTCAGGCGGCGGCCGATCCAAATGGGATGGAGCCTCGTAAAGCCGCAATACTGGCGGCGCATGAAACCGGTTTCGGAGGCTGGCAGGATGACGTCGCGATAGACCAGAACCGAGCGGCTCATGCCGGCAGGGTGACTGTAACCCGTGCGCCGCCCTCCGCCCGGTTGGCCAGCACAAGGTCGCCACCATGGGCGCGGCTGATGTCTCTTGCGATCGTCAGCCCGAGGCCGACGCCGCCAGTCTCGCGATTGCGGCTCGTTTCCAGCCTTTGGAAAGGCTGCATCACCCGCTCCATGTCATCGAGCGGGATCCCAGGGCCCGTATCCAGAACCTCGACGCGCAGCATATCGCTGCCTTCCTTCGGCAGGAGCAGCCGGACCTTCGCGCTGTCGCCGTATTTCAGAGCATTGGAGACGAGATTGGTGAGGACCCGCTTGAAAGAACGCCCGCGCAACTGGGCGGTCAGATGGTCCGGCCCTTCGTAACTCAGCCGGTCGATCGTTTCGGGCGCCGCGTCACCCGCCTCGTCGAGCACGGTGCGGATAAGTTCGGGAAGATCGACCGGCGAGAGCGGTTCGGCGGAACTCGCATTGCGCCCGAAGGTGAGGGTGGCGGAGACCATGGCCTCCATCTCGTCCAGGTCATTCAGCATCTTCGCGCGCTGCTCGTCGTCTTCCATGAACTCGGCGCGCAACCGCATGCGGGTGATCGGTGTCCGCAGGTCGTGACCGATGGCCGTCAGCAGCAACGTCCGGTCCTCGATGAAGCGGCGGATGCGGCTCGCCATCGTGTTGAAGGCGGCAGCGGCGGCCGCGACCTCGAGCGGTCCATCCTCGGGCAAAGGCGGGGCATTGACATCGCGCCCCAGGCGCTCGGCGGCTTCGGCGAGGGTACGAACCGGAGCGGTCAGGCGGCGAACGGCCCAGATTGTCAACAGCGCCGCGAGCACGGTCATCACGAGGAAGGCGGCGAGGAAGGCCGGCCCTTGCAGCGCATCAGGGCGCGGCAATGGGCTCGAGACGATCAGCCAGTCTGTGCCATGCGGCATTTGCAGCGCGGTGATCTGCAACCGATGGTCCGGATCCGCCATGAGCTGGATCCGCCGTGGCCGGAACTCGGGGGGCAACGGGAAGCCGGCGATATTGACCAGCACGCTGCGGCGGAGCGACGGGGGCGCCGGGAAGGCACTCTTGGACTTCGTGTCCGGAGTGGGCGCCACGAGGGCTGCGAAGTTGCGCGGCAGCACCAGCTTCGCCAGCCGGGTCTGGCGGGCCTCAGCGGGCACATCCACCAGGTCCCGATAGATCGTCATGATCCGCAGGGTCTGGCCGCGCAGCTCGGCGGCACGGACGAACTCGTTCCGGTCGAGCGTATGGATGCCGAGGCCCAGGCACTGCACGACGACAAGGCCGAGGATCACGACAAGCGCTGTCCGCGCCGCGAGGCTGCGGGGCCAGAGACGTAGGGAGCGGCGGGCGTTGGTCTGCGCGGTCACCAGCAGATGGTTACAGCCGGTCCACCGTCGTCGCCAAGACATAGCCGCCCCCACGCACCGTCTTGATGATCTGCCCGCCACGTCCTTGGTCGTCGAGCTTGCGGCGCAACCGGCTGATGGCGACGTCGATGGCGCGATCGAAGGGCCCCGCCTGCCGCCCACGCAGCAGGTCGAGCAGCATGTCGCGGGTGAGCACGCGGTTGGCGCGATCCAGCATTGCGATGAGGAGATCGTATTCGCCGCCGGTCAGCGGCACCTCGACGCCATCCGGGTTCAGCAGCCGACGCCGCGATGGCTCCAAAGTCCATCCCGCGAATGTCACGGGGCGCGCGACGCGCTCCCCTGGCGCCGGCGATTCGCCGCTGTCGTGCGCGCGGCGCATCACGGCGCGGATCCGGGCCATGAGTTCGCGCGGGTTGAATGGCTTGGCGATATAGTCGTCAGCCCCCAGCTCCAGGCCGATGATGCGGTCGGTCTCCTCGCCCATCGCGCTGAGGACGACGATCGGCACGTCCTCCTGGTCACGCAGCCAGCGGGCCAGATCGAGGCCGTTCTCGCCGGGGAGCATGAGGTCGAGCACGACAAGGTGAAAGGCGCCGCGGGTCCAGGCCCGCCGGGCCTCCCGCGAGTCTCTGACCGCAGTGATCCTAAAGCCGCTCTTCTCAAGAAAGCGTGTCAACAGATCGCGAATTTCGCGATCGTCGTCCACGACTAATAGATGCGGGCGAGTCTCCATGACTTGCAGGTATAGGTCGGCGGCTTAAGGATTGGCAGTAGCTGGCGTGCACTGTTGCAATTTGTCGCGTTCAGGACCGAAAGCCGACACCGAGCGGCGCCAGCTTTGCCTGGTCGATAGACAAAGGAGCCCTTCATGGGACGTTTCGGGACTGCGCTCATTATTACCCTCGCGCTGGGCGGCGCGACACTGGAAGGCTACTCCGCTCGCGCTCAGTCGTCCGAGCCAGCCGCGCCGGCGGCAGCCGCCGCACCCACCGTGCCACAAGCGCGGCTGGGCTCGCCCTCCGGCACACCGGTCGGCATGCTTCTTGCCGATGCCGGCGCGCCTGGCCAAGATGCACCGCCGCCCCCGCCTGCTCCGGGTGGTCCCGCGAGCTGGGTCGGTCCCGGCGGTCCCGGCGGTCCCGGCATGGGGCCGGGGGGCATGCGGCCGCCGATGCGCGGCCTCATCCAACGTATCCATCATGAGATCGTGACCTGGGGTCTGATCTACCCGCAACGCGACAAGCACCTCAGCGTCGCTGACGTACAGATCCTTGCTCAGGCGATCCTGCTCTCCAAAGGCAATCACGACTGGAAGGTGACGGATGTCGCCGGCCAGGCCGACGGCACCATCGCCTTCGCCTATGCCACGAGCGATGGCGGGGTCATCGCGCGTTTCGCCATCGATCCCCATAGCGGCCGCATCAACCGCATCGGCTGACGCTGCACGCTGCCACCGACGCTCTTCTCAACCCGTTCGGGCAGGGAAGAGCGTCACCTGGCCCCCGAGTCGCGGCTTGCCCAGCTTCCGGTGGTGCGCCTTGCCTAGCGCCGAGCCGGTCTTTGATCCCAGGCCCTTATCCGCCTCATCCATTTCTCTGGCAAAATTATCTTCCTAGTCCAGCAGCTTGGCTAAGCCGCCAGGCGTGCGCCGTCGCGGCGGCGAAGGGAGAGGTTGCGCAATCGCCTGCGGGCGAGGGATAGACGGGTTCCGACGGAGGTCGCGCTTGCCGCCAACACCGCTTTCCCCGGGCCTCGCCACGCGCGAAAAGCCCATCGACGCGCCAGTCGTGCAAAGCGCGGCCGAGTGCCTGACGCTGACATGGCCTCCCGAGACGAGGCTGCCCCCACGCATGCTGGCTCTGCTGGATGGGCAGCCCGTCGCAACTCTGTCCCCGCAGCGCGCGGGCGCGGAGATGCGCATCCCGGTCGCCGGAGAGAAGCTGCCCGGTTTCCTCAACTTTCGCGATGCCGCTACGGGTGCGCCCTTGCTCGCGGAGCCCCTGCGGCTCGCATCGATCATCGCCCCTCGGGTCGAGCGGGCCGTCGTTGTCGCCGGTGGCAATCTGTCGCTGGAGGTCTCTCTGGCAAGCCGCCTGCTGTCCCGGCTCCAAATTCGCGGCATGACGGACGACAATGTTCTAGCCGTGGACGGCATCGCTCGGTCCGAAGCCGCGCCGGGCGATCAAGGCAGGGCGCTTTACCGCGTCGTGCTCCCGCTGCGGAGTTTTGCGTCGGTTCCCGGCGGTGCCGCGGTAACTCTGGAAATCGGCGGCTGGCGGATCGATCCCGCCATCACCATCGGCAAACAGCACGTCAACCTCGTCGGCTATGTCGAGCATGCCTCGCAGGAAGCGCTCACCGGTTGGGCCGCCGATCTCAATGACCCCGACCGACGATTGCAAATCGCGGCTCAGGTGGGTGATCGCGTCCTCGCGACGGTCACGGCGGACCACCCGCGCCCAGACCTCGCGAGCATCGGCGTCGCGGCAACGCATTGTGGCTTCCATTTCCCGACGGGCGCCTTCGGCAGCGTCACCGACGGGGAAGAAATCTCAATCGTTCTGGCGGACACAGGAATCAACCTGGTCAATAGTCCGCTCAGGATTAGCGTCTCGGCCACGATCCGCGGCCTCTTCGACACGATCGATGGCGATAGTGCCTGCGGCTGGGTGACGGACCTCTCGCAACCCGACGTGCCCTGCATGGTCGAGGCGCTTTGTGAGAACCGCGTCGTCGGTCGCGCGACCGCCAATGGCCTGCGGCGCGATGTGTTGGAAGCGGGCTGGCCAACCGAGCGCTGCGGCTTCCGAATCATCTTCAGCGAGCCCCTGCACAGTCTCCTCGGCAAGGACATCCGCGTTCGCGTCGAGGGCACGCCGACATTCCTGAACGGCGGCCCGCTGCAACCCCGTCTCAACCCGAACGAGGCAACCTATCTCGCACCGGATCGCGGCATCGCGCCTGCCGCGCTCGCCCGGCTGCGCAAGCTCGTCGCGCGCCGCACCGAGGGCGGTGGCGTCAGCCTCGTCATGCCCATCCACAACACTAAGCGCGAGTGGCTCATCGAGGCACTGCGTAGTGTCTGCACACAATGGTGCGAGCGCTGGGAATTGATCTGCGTCGATGACGCCTCGACCGAGCCGCAAGTTGCCTTCGTGCTCAACTGGTTCGCGCTAACCGAGCCCCGCATCCGCGTCATCAGCTCGCCACGCAACCTTGGCGTCGCTGGCGCCACCAACCTCGGCATCGCGGCTGCCACGCTGCCGTTCGTCGCGCTGATGGACCACGACGACGTGCTGGAACCTGACGCGGTCTATCAACTCGTCATGACGGCGAAGCAGACCGACGCAGACCTGATCTACAGCGACGAGGCGATCACCGGCGAGGACTCCGCGAGAGTTTTGGCCGTGCGTGCCCGGCCCGCCTTTAGCCACGACTACTATCTGTCGCATCCCTATTTCGTGCATCTCGTCGCGGTGCGGCGCGAAGTGGCGCAGCGCGTCGGTTTCGACGACTCGCTGCGGATCTCGGCCGATGTCGATTTCGTCCTGCGAGTGATCGAGGAATCCAGCGCCGTCGCCCATGTGCCGCGCGTGCTGTATCGCTGGCGCACCCATGGCGGCAGCACCGGGCATGGTAAGCGCGACGAGGTGATGGCAGCTACCACCGCGGCGATCCAGCGCCATCTCGACCGCATTCAACCGACCGCGATCGCCAGCGCCGCGCCCGAATTCAACCAGTTCGAGGTCGCCTGGCTGGATCCTGGCGGGCTGGTGCTCATCGTGATCCCGACCAAGGACGGCGTCGATGTGCTGCGCCAATGCGTCGAATCGATCGAGCGCACGGTTCCGGTAGAGGCTTACCGGCTCGTGGTGATCGACCACCAGTCCAAGGAGCCGCGCGCCAAGCGCTACCTGGCACAGCTCGCCGAGCGGCACATCGTCATGCCCTACAAAGGCGCCTTCAACTACGCCGCCATGAACAACCTCGCGGTGCGGACGCACGGCAAAGGCGCGGCCTTCGTGCTGCTTCTGAACAACGACGTGGAGGCGATCGACTCGGGTTGGCTGCAACGGCTGCGGTCGATCGCCGCACGACCGGAGGTCGGCGCCGTTGGCGCCCTTCTCATGTATCCGGACAAGCGCGTCCAGCATGCAGGGGTTGTGGTCGGCATCAATGGCCTCGCCGACCACGCCCTGCGCTTCGATGACGTCTGGGAAGGGGAGGGGCAGCGCGCCCTTGGCTACAACGCCTCGCTGACCGCGCTGCGCGATTTCTCAGCCGTTACCGCTGCCTGCATGATGATGCGGACGAGCGTATTCGCCGAGGTTGCCGGCTTCGACGAGACCTTCGCCGTCGGTTTCAACGACACCGACCTCTGCCTGCGCATCGGCCGCGCGGGCTACAAGATTCTCTATGATGGCCGCACCATCCTCTACCACCATGAATCCGTGACGCGCATCGCGCGCTCGGCGCTGAAGCACCCGAAGGACGACCAGCGGTTGCGGGACGAGTGGAACACACTGCTGCGCGAGGGGGATCCGTACTACAATCCGGCGCTGGAACTCGTCGGCCGGGACCACCGCCTCCGCGAAGGCCGCTGCGGTCCAATAATGCCGCGCGTGGTGCGGCTGAAATCGCAGGCCGCTGCGGAGCCGCCAAAGGCCAAGCCACGGCGGAAGATCAAGGCGTAAAAGGCCAACTGGCGGTGACTCTGGCCCATTACCGTCATGCTCGGCCTTCGCCGAGGATGACGGTTGGGAGTCGCTCCCAACACCTGGAGGTAAACCCGCCGGTTTCCGGGGGCCTCCCTCTCGTCCGACGCGCCGCTACTCCCTGCGCTCCAGCGCCTTCTTCGCTTTGCCTGGCGCCAGCCGCGCCATCGCCGCCTCGATGCGCGCATCCGTCTCCGCGCTTCTCTCCGCCGCACGTCTCTGGCGACGCTTTTCCGGCGCGCGGACCTGGGCGATCTGCGCGTTGAGTTCCGCGCCGAATAGCACCGCATAAGCGCTCACATAGAACCACATCATGACGCCGACCGCCGCGCCGAGCGGTCCATAGGTCGCGCTATAGCTCGCGATGTTGCTGACGTAGAAGGAGAACAGCACCGACACGAGCAGCCACAGCACCGCCGCCGTGAAGGCGCCCGGCAAAACCGGCCCGACCCCATCGGGATGCGGCGCCGGCCCGATGCGGTAGAACAGCACCAGGATCAGCAGCACGAACACGAATAGCCCCGCGATGCCGCAAAGATGCGCGAGCTGGGCGGTATATTTGGATAGGCCCAGAGCCGAGAACGCGGTGGGTAAGCCCACCAGCACGCCAATCCCCGCCACCGCCGCCAGAACCGCGCCGAAGGTCATCACCAGCGCGAGCGCCTGGAAGTGCAGCATGCCGCGCGTCTCCTTGCGGCGATAGGCGAAATTCAGCGCCCAGATCAGTGATTTAGTGCCCGAGGCCGCCGACCAGAAGGCGATCAGGAAACTGATCACAAGGCTCGCGCTCAGCGTGCCGCTGCGGTTGCTCACAAGCTCGTGCACGCGGTCCGATAATAGCTGGTAGGCCGCCCCCGGCATGATCTGCTTGAGATAGGCAAGCTGCGGTTCCACCGTCACCGGGTCGAAGGCCATGCCGTAGATCGAGATCAGCATGGTCACCGCAGGGAATAGCGCGAGCGTCGCATAGAAGGCGCAGCCGGCGGCGTTGAGGGACATGTAGTCCGAGATCATCGCGACCGCCGTCCGCCGGATCACCCGGCCGCGCGGAGTCTTCAGCTGTCCCTCGATCTCGCGCCGCAGCGCGCCATTCACGATCGGCATCCACTATCCCCGCCCGGCGCCGAGCCATCGCATGCCCTTCGCGCGACTGGTGTGAAGATTCGAGCCTTGCGACGCAAGATCAAGCCGTCTATCTCCCCGACCACGCAGCCACGCACGTGCCTCTGGCCCCTCAGGTCACGCAACGACGTCAAGCGTTCTGGCAAAGCGACGCTAGTTCGTTCGACCGTTTCGCAACCTCGCCCGCCGCCTTTACCCGGCGGGCGCAAAGCACAGGGGCCTTGGCGATGACGCCCAAGATCGTCCGTTTTATCCGTTCCGAGCAGCCGGCAACCCCTTGCCTGGTGCTGGACGTCGATCGGGTCGAGCATAACTACCGCGCGATTCGCGCCGCCGTTCCCCCTGCGGGCGTCTACTACGCCATGAAGGCCAATCCGGCACGCCCGATCCTCGAGCGGCTGGCCGCCCTCGGCTGCGGCTTCGACGCCGCGGGGATTGAGGAGATCGAGGCCTGCCTCGCCGCCGGCGCGCTCCCCGGCGTCATCAGCTTCGGCCATACCGTGAAGAAGACGTCGAGCATCCTCCGGGCGCATCGCCTGGGCATCTCCCTCTTTGCCTTCGACTCGGAGGAGGAACTGCGCAAGATCGCCCGCGCCGCGCCCGGCAGCCGGGTCTATTGCCGCCTGATGGTTGCCAATGACGGCGCCGACTGGCCGCTCTCACGCAAATTCGGCACCTCGGCGGAGGAGGCGATCCGCCTGCTGCCGCTGGCCGCGACCCTTGGGCTGGTGCCCTATGGCGTGTCCTTCCACGTCGGCAGCCAGCAGACCGAGCCGCGCGCCTATGCCGACGCCATCGCCGAGGCGGCGTTGGTCTTCGAGACGCTCGCGGCCCAGGGCCTGATCCTCGGCTTCCTCAACCTCGGCGGCGGCCTGCCCGTACGTTACCGTGAGGAGGTGCCCGGCCTCGACCGCTTTGGCGAGACGATCATGCAGGCGCTCGCCCGCCACTTCGGCCATGCGATGCCGGAGATTGGCATCGAGCCGGGGCGCGCGATCGTCGGCGATGCGGGACTGGTCTCAAGCGAGGTGGTGCTGGTGAGCCGGCGCGACCCCGATCCGGGCGCGCCACGCTGGGTCTATCTCGATATCGGCCGTTTCGGCGGCCTGGCCGAGACGGAGGGCGAGGCTATCCGCTACCGCCTGACCACAGAGCACGACGGCAGCGAAACCGGCCGCGCGGTCCTGGCGGGCCCGACCTGTGACGGCGCCGACATCCTGTATGAGAAGGCCGGCTATCATCTGCCGTTGTCGCTCAAGGCCGGCGACCGCCTCCAGATCGAGACGGCGGGCGCCTATGTCTCGACCTACGCCGCCCAATCCTTCAACGGCTTCACCCCGCTGGCGGAATATTATTTGTAAGACGCGCCGGACGCTGCGTCAGAATCCGCGAGCGGTCGGACATCCGCATTGCGTTTGGGGGGCTCGCGTTGGACGACTGCGGACTCTAGCGGCCGTCGCGGGTGGATCTTCGTTGCATTTTCAGCAAAGCAATCTGTCGCATGCGATAGAAAGATGCTGAGTTGAAATGAATACGATAAAGAAATAAGAAGGGCATCTGCCTTATCGGCGGGGCGGCGTCGGCAATCGCTCGCTACAGGAGCGGTCACCAGAGGCCACCTCGTCAGCGGGACGATAGGCGATGTGGGAGTGCGAACTGCGTTGGGTGCGTCTACGGAATCGGATTACCAACCTATCCTGATAGAGCGTTGCCCTGGCGCATCGAATCTGATTGTTGTTTTTGCATCTTACGAGGGGAGGTGGGATTTCAGGAGCGCACTCGCTGACAAACACGCCCACAAAGTCTTTCTAAAGGATACGACGCGCCGCTGGTATCAGCTAGGAGCCGATGGCTTCGATGGAATAGACCAAGTTGTCGAGTTTCTCCGCGTGACGATCCAAGAACTCGGGGTTCAAAAGGTGTGTACCCTCGGGAGTTCTCTTGGGGGATACGGCTCCCTTATGTTTGGAGATCTTATCGAGGCTGATCACTCGATTGCCTTCGCACCGCAATCTTTTCTTACCGCCGAATTGAGGGCGATGGAACGCGATGACAGATGGAGGCAGGATTTTCTTCGATTTGAACCTGGTAAGTTCGGTGATCTAGGAAAAATACCGAATGTGAGGGCTGGAGAGCGAACAATCATTGTTTCGCAAGGCGTTCCAATTGACATGGTTCACGCCCTTCACCTGTCTGGTTCCCAGAATACTCGAATCCTCGCAATGGAAGCAGGGAGTCACAATCCGGCTCTCTTAATGAAATACAGAGGAACGCTTGACAAGATTCTGAGCGATTTGGTGTTTGAAGAGGAGCCGTCGGACTCTTCCTTTGCCGATTTTGTGGTGCCGGAGATCTCCCTACGACAAGAGATCGACAACTCTCTAGTTGAAATTGTTTCTGACATTATGTCGCAGCTACATAGATCGAAAAGTTTCGAGATTTGGAAAGTTCTGCAAGCGCTGTGTCTGAGGAATGACTGGGCATATGGTCACAACTTGATGGGAAAGTATTATCGAGATCTATCCGAGTTTAGTAAGGCTTCGTCCCACTTCGACCAAGCGATCGCTCTGCGCCCAGAATTCGACGACGCTCTTTTTGAGCGGTCTATGCTGCATATTCGAGATAGAGAGTTCGACGCAGCAGTGTTACTTTTGCAAATTGCCAGAAGAAATGATCCTTATCGAGCGGCCATAAGAGCTCGTTTGGGGCAGGCATTCCTGGGACTAAAGAAACCGGCTGAAGCAATAAGCCAGCTAGAGAGGGCGGTAGCACTTGCTGAGAATTGGGACTTGCCGAGAAAACTTCTCTCTGAAGCCTACCTTCTCCTAAATTAGATCAAAAGCCATCCAGTACGCCCTACCTAAACAAACGAAACTTAGAGGCGTTAGAATGTTGGAAAAAAACGACACAGACTCGGCACGGCGCGACGATTACAGAAAATCAATCATCGGCAAAGCACTGGAGCTGATTCATACCCAAGATTGTCGCGTGCTTCCGAGTCGCTTGCATCTTCTCGATACGTGGAAGCAGAATGCGATAATTGCCGAAATTGGCGTTGCATCAGGCGCTTTTAGTGAGCAAATTTTCGCGAGATGTCAGCCGGCTAAACTACACCTGATTGATCTTTGGGAGGGCGAGCGTTACGAGCGTGGTCTAGTTCACGTGAGGCAACGACTTTCAAGTGAAATCAAGGGTGGCAGAGTAGTAATAAATCAAGGCTACTCTACGAAAAAACTTGCCGAATACCCCGACCAGTTTTTTGACGTGATCTATGTTGACACAGATCACTCGTATAAGCTCACTTTAGCGGAGCTTCGGCTAAGCAAGCAAAAAATTAAAAGTGGCGGAACAATTGCGGGGCACGATTTCTGCGTGGGCAATGTCGTCGCTCCCTACGTATATGGCGTCATACAGGCAGCGTGCGAATTCGCACGCTCCGAAGGATGGACATTCACATACGTCACGCTAGAGCCACACGGCTTTTGGAGCTTCGCCATGCAGGAGATCGAGAGTCGCCGTTAATCGCACTTATACCAATCGGCTAGGACATTGACCGATCCGACGGGCGCTCTTCATGCTCGGCGAAGGGCGCCCCACCAGGGGCCGAGCATACAGGTCTTGCCTTCGCGCCGTGAGTAAGACGTGGATCCTCGGCCTTCGCGGAGGATGACGTTGGTGGGCCGTGCCAACCCCGGTCTGCTTTGCAAAGGTAGTGGCACAAAAACCGATCGCAACGAGTTCACTTCCCCAACTGCGACGGCGCACCCAAGGCCGACACCTTCCGCTCCAGTCTTGGGTCGAAGTGATCGCGGAAACCCTTGCTCCGCCGCACTCTCAGCGCGAGCGCATCGTAGCCGTGATCACCCGAGACGTAAGCGTAGCTGCCGAAGGCCTCCACCAACACACCGTAGAACACCTGTTTGATGCGCCCGCTTCGATCATGCTCTATGCCGATTCGAGTGCTGCCGGTTCCATCGACATCGCCATTCGCCTCGACGCGGGAGGCGAGCCATCCGATCCCCTTCCTCAGCATGCGCAGGATCCCGGCACGGCCCGCCAAGCTATCCGCCACAACCAAGTAGCGCGCGGCGAAGACGAGTCCGGCGGCCTGATAACCCACATCGAACCCACCTTTCTCCGGATCGACCCCATTCGCGCGCTGAGCGAGCACTCCGCGCCGAGCGAATTGCCCCGAGATAGCGAGAAGCCGCGCATCCCCGGTAAGCTTGCCCGCATCGCCGAGCGCCGCGGCATAAAGCCAGAACCGATGAGCGAATTGCCGATCGAAGACCAACTCCCAATCGCTGTCCAAATTATGCGCGCCAATCCACCACGCCGCTTTCGCGACCCCCGGCACGAACTCCCGCTCATGCGATGTGTCGCCGAATTCTCTCGCGAGCAGAAGCGACCGTCCCAAGGCTTCGATGAACAGGGCGGTGCCGAATTCTGGCTGCTTGCCCTCGGGAAAGCTGCCATCCGGCAATTGGTGGCTCATGCCCCAGCGAAAGATCCGCCAGCCTACGGAACACCAATCGGGCCGGTTGTGAACCAGGCCATACTGGATCCAGTCACCGCCATTGGCTTGCATCTCGATCAACAGGTCGGGCCGTTTGCCGGCCTCGAAATCCCCATTGAGTCCGACAGCGCCGCTCGCAATCGGCTTCCCCATGGGGCCGCGCGGATCCATGCTATCGACTAGCGGACTGGCAACCAGCCCCCGCAAGCTAAGAGGAATCAAGGCCTCGGCTATCGCCGGACACAAGCCCGCGCCCTGGGCGAATAGAATGCCGCCGGTCGCGGTCGTCATCTTCAGGAAAAGACGCCGAGCCTCTTGTCGTTTACTATCCGCTGGATATCGGTCGCGGATCATGGGAAGCTCCAGAGGTGGCGAGTTCATCGTAACCTGCGCCATGTCCGAGATGCCACTAACGATAGGCTAACGGCTCCAGTGACACGCGCAGGCCGCAGGTGAACGCCACCCCGGACACCATCGAAATCTTCCAGCATGTTCGCATTGTCTTGGGCATTGTGCTGGGCCTCAGCATCACGCGGCTGCTCACCGGCGTCGCCCGCCTCCTGCAGCATCCCGGCCAATACAAAGCCTATCCAGTACATCTCGGCTGGGTGCTGATGCTGCTGCTGACGCTCGTACATTTCTGGTGGTGGCAGTTCCGGCTGATCGATCTCCAGCACTGGACCTTCGAGATCTACCTCTTCCTCATCGGCTATGCGATTCTGCTTTTTCTACTGTGCACGCTGCTCTTCCCGGACTCGATCAGCGAATATTCCGGCTACGAGGATTTCTTCATCTCGCGCCGAAAATGGTTCTTCGGCATTTTCGCGCTCACGATCCTCTTCGATGTGGTGGACAGCCGAATCAAGGGCTCGGGTCATTTCGCTGTTTTCGCCACGGAATATCTATTCCGTGTTCCGATCTATCTGGCGCTCTGCGCGATCGCGATCTGGACGCCGAACCGGCGCTTCCACCAAATCTTCGTGGCGGGAAGTCTGGTCTACGAAATCTCCTGGATCGCCCGCCTTTTCAACACTTTGAGTTAGGAGGGGAGGGGGAAGGCGCCTCGGCGCTTGCGGAGCCGCTGGTGCCGGGTGCAGGATTTGAACCCGCGACCTTCGGTTTACAAAACCGCTGCACTACCACTGTGCTAACCCGGCCAAAAGCCAGTCGTTTCAGTCGCCTGTCAGACAGCCGTCCTTTGGCGCCGCAGGCTCTGTGAAGCGCCGGGCGGGGGGCGATGAATACTTTGCGGCGCATCCTCCCGCAAGCCCGGTACGGCGTAGCCGCTCATCGTCATTCGGCCAGGCTCGTCTTCCCGGCACGGACCGCGTTGACGACATCGATGACGGCATCCGTTACCAGGCCGGGCTGCTCCTTCTGGATCTCATGGCCGCTCTTCGTGCGCGTGATGTGCCTGGCCCCCGGCACCAGCGCGGCCAGACGATCCTGTGCCTTTTTCTGTGCTGCATCCGTGATGTAGCCGAAATTGGGGGGGATATCCGCCGGCAACGTGCCATTGGCGATCAGCGCCGGGACTTGCGGACCCCAGGGCCGGTCCGCGGACAGCACAATGAGCGGTAGGAGGCTAAGCGGCGGCGCCGCCCGGACCTGATCGAAGCTGAGGTCCGGGTCGATCCTTTCCAGCGCCGGATAGAGCGCCAGGCCCGCCGCTATGTCGCCTTCCATTAGCTTGCGTTGCGTCGCCCATTGCCGCGGTGTCTCCGCCTCCTGAAGCCCTTCGCTGAGCGCATCGACGAGCACAAGGCCGGCGGCATCCCGCGGATAAGTCTGCGCATAGAGCTTGGCGACCAGCCCGCCATAGGAATGCCCTACAAGCACATAGGGCGCCGATTCGTGCGCCGAGCCAAGCAGGGCATGCAAGTCGCGCACGGCGTCCCCCGCCGTCGTCGGCTGCCGCACCGGGTCGCTGCGGCTCGGCTGCTCTCCGACAGGTGTTCCTGGGCGGTCATAGGCGCAAACCCGTGTGACATCGGCGACTGCGGAGAAGACCGTCGGCGCCTTGTCCCGGGTGATGTTCCAATCGCCGGCGGAAGCCTTGAGGCCGCCCACCAGCACAACCGTCGGCGAACCGGTCCCGCGGCATTCCAAATACATCTTGCGACCGCCGCCGACATCGATGAGGCCGGCGAAGTTTCCGGCCGCCTGGGACTGGGCAGCGGCTGCCGCCGTTCCGACAATGGATAGGCCGATGGCGAGCGGGACGAGGAGCGCGTTCGGCATCTGCTGGGTCTCCGCACCTTGTGAGGAATCCAAACCCGATAGGCTATCGTTCTTCCCAACCGGTCAATTGCCTGCGCCGACCGGCGCCCAGCGACCAATGCCCGCCGTGCCGGGTGATGGCTGAACAGGAGTGACCCTTTGCGCTCGGTGTTTTACTCGCCTGAAATCAGGCATTCTGCGCTCAAGGCAAGACCCAACCGAGCCGCGGGCAAAGAGAAAGAGATGTCAGAGATAATTCGCATTGGCGGGCTAGATGTGCGGTTTCTTCAGAGTAAGGAAGACACCGGGGGAAGTCTCGACGTGTTCGAAATGACGGTGCATCCAAATGCTCGCATGCCGGTGCCCCACTATCACGAAAGCTGGGACGAGGTCGCCTGCGGGTTTACGGGCGCGATAACCTTTCGCGTGGCTGATCAGGATGTCGTACTGAATCCGGGCCAATCCATCTTCGTCAAGCGTGGGGTCGTGCACAGCTTCCGAAACGACACGCAGGAGGCCGCGAGTTGCCTCTGCATCCTCACGCCAGGTGTTCTCGGCCCAGCCTATTTTCGCGAAATGGCGACCCTTCTGGCAGGCGGCTCTCCCGACGTTGCGAAGATGAAGGAGACGATGTTGCGCCACGGGCTGATAGCGGTTCCGCCCACATAGTCTCGCGGAATACGTGAGAGGCGCGGTGGCCGGCGCCAACGGATACACCCGCTTGCTATACGTCTCGTCGCCTTCCGGATCGCAGGGAGAGGCGGACAGCCAGTGAGCGACATCTAGTCCTGCCTGCAACCCGCTCGATCGAATCCGTCTATGGCTTCGCGATGTTTGCTGGTAACGGTTTTGTCTTCGGTTTCACATACGATGTCTGGCACTCCTTCGACGCGGCCACGACTTTGCTCGGCGGTTTTTCCTTCTGGAGCATCGTGTTCGGTATAAGACTAAGCAAATAGAAAACGTTTCCATCTTTATGGGTAGATTTGTCCTGCTCTCCCACGCGATGTCCTAGCGGTCGGCAGCCTCCTCCTTTAATCACTTCCAACGAGGTTCCTCCGCTCCGACCATGGGTTGATGCCTGATGGTCTACGGGAAGGAACTTAATTTCGGATTACGAGAGCCCAGGTTGTCGTCTCGATCTCCCGAGGCACACGGATTTGTTACTGCTCATTGCTGCATCGTTTTCAATTCATGCGGCGTTTTCGTAATAACAAGGAAGTATCAGACCGCCCAACCGAAAACGACGCCAAACGCAAAACGAGGGGCCGAAGCCCCTCATTTGTCGCGGCCTAGGCGAAATGTCTCGTCAGGCGGAGTAGTACATCTCGAACTCGACTGGATGCGGCGTATGCTCGAAGCGGTACACTTCTTTCCACTTCAGCTCGATATAGCTCTCGATCATATCCTTGCCGAAGACATCGCCCTGCAGCAGGAACTCGTGGTCGGCGGCAAGGGATTGCAGCGCCTCGCGCAGGCTGCCGCAGACCGTCGGGATATCCTTCAGCTCCTCGGGCGGCAGGTCGTAGAGATCCTTGTCCATGGCGTCGCCCGGATGGATCTTGTTCTTGATCCCGTCGAGGCCGGCCATCGCGATTGCCGAGAAGGCGAGGTACGGGTTCGCGGTCGGATCAGGGAAACGCACTTCGACGCGCTTGGCCTTGGGGCTGGTCGTATAGGGGATGCGGCAGGAGGCGGAGCGGTTGCGGGCGGAGTAGGCCAGCAACACGGGTGCCTCGAAACCGGGGATCAGGCGCTTGTAGCTATTAGTCGAGGGGTTGGTGAAAGCATTCACCGCCTTGGCATGCTTGATGATGCCGCCGATGAAATACAGGCACATCTCGGACAGGTCGGCATAGCCGTTGCCGGCGAATAGCGGCTTGCCGTCCTTCCAGATCGACTGGTGGGTATGCATGCCCGAGCCGTTATCGCCATAGATCGGCTTCGGCATGAAGGTCGCCGTCTTGCCATAGCTATGGGCGACGTTGTGGACGCAATATTTGTAGATCTGCATCTGGTCGGCCATGGCCGTCAGCGTGGTGAAGCGTGTGCCCAGTTCGTGCTGGCTCTGCGCCACCTCGTGATGGTGCTTTTCGATGATCAGCCCCATCTCGCCCATGGTCGAGAGCATCTCGGCGCGCAGATCGACGTCGCCATCGACCGGGGCGACTGGGAAGTAGCCGCCCTTGACGGCCGGCCGGTGACCCATATTGCCTTCGGGGTAATCCTTCATCGAGGAGCCGGGGCCTTCGATGCTCTCGACCTGGTAGGTGCCGAAATTGCCGCCGGTGCCGAACTTCACGCTGTCGAAGATGAAGAACTCGGCCTCGGCGCCGACCACGATGGTGTCGCCGATACCCTGCGCCTTCACATAGGCCTCGACCTTCTTGGCGGTCGAGCGCGGGTCGCGGCTATAGCCCTGGCCGGTCGAGGGCTCGATGATGTCGCAGAACAGGATCAGCTGCGGCTTGGCGGTGAAGGGATCCATCACCGCGGTTTCCGGATCCGGCATCAGGATCATGTCGCTCTCGTTGATCGCTTTCCAACCGGCGATCGAGGAGCCGTCGAACATTAGGCCGTCGGCGAAAGCATCCTCGTCGATGGTCGAGACATGCTGGGCGGTGTGCTGCCATTTGCCGCGCATGTCGGTGAAGCGGAGATCAACATACTCGACCGAGTGCTCGTTGATCATGTCCATTACTTTTTGGACGGCCGCCTTGGTGTCGCTCGCCATTCTTGGATCCTTGATGCTGGAGAGAGAGTGCTAACAGGGTGCCTCGACTGCCGGTGCAGGCGACACTCCGAAGGGTTGTGCCGGTTCAGACAGCGTCCGCGCCACGCTCCCCGGTGCGGATGCGGATGACCTCTTCGACCGAACTCACGAATATCTTGCCGTCGCCGATGCGGCCGGTCCGCGCGGCGCTCATGATCGCCTCCACCGCGCGCTCGGCCAGGGCATCCTCGCAGACCACCTCGATCTTCACCTTAGGAAGGAAATCCACCACGTATTCGGCGCCGCGATAGAGTTCCGTATGGCCTTTCTGGCGGCCGAAGCCCTTGGCCTCGACCACGGTGATGCCCTGCAGCCCCACTTCGTGCAGCGCTTCCTTCACTTCGTCGAGCTTGAAGGGCTTAATAACCGCTTCGATCTTTTTCATCGTATCCTCGCCGGGGAGCGGCCGGACGCCGCCCCACCTTGTCATTGCGGTCATGCGATGTCTCCGAGGAGACGGCAGACGCCTCGGGTCTTCGCATGCTGCGATGCGGCCTGCAATGCGGCCCCCCGGTTGCGAACGAAGGAATCTTGGCGTCGGAAACCGCCAGCGCCACCTATTTGGGCAGACCTGCAAAACCTTGCCTTGTCCTTGGGCAAGCGGTGGGGATTGTTCTCCGCGAGAGCCCCCATCACTATGGCGGCTTGCGGCTGGAGGGTTAGGTGAAGCCAGGGAACACATTGCTCGGTCAGGGCGGGACGACGATCTTCACGGTGATGTCGGCGCTCGCGCTGACGCATCAGGCGATCAATCTCGGCCAGGGCTTCCCTGACACCGATGGTCCGGCGGATCTCATCGATGCCGCCGCCGCGGCCCTCCGGGACGGCCGCAACCAGTATCCGCCGCTCACGGGCGTCCCGGAGCTGCGCCGCCAGGTCGCCGCCGCGAACCAGCGCTTCTATGGCCTGGACTTCGACCCGGACCGCGAGGTGGTCGTAACCTCAGGCGCCACCGAGGCGATCACCGCCTGCCTGATGGCGCTGCTCGACCCCGGCGACGAGGTCGTGCTCATCGAGCCGCTGTACGATACTTATCTTCCAGTCGTCCGCCTGCTGGGCGCCGTGCCGCGCCTGGTGCGCTTGGAACCGCCGCATTGGTCGCTGCCGCGCGAGGCCCTAGCCGCCGCCTTCGGTCCGCGCACCAAGGCGATCCTGCTGAACTCCCCGATGAATCCGACCGGCAAGGTCTTCGACGAGGAGGAACTCGGCTTCATCGCTGACCTTCTGCAGCGCCACGACGCCTATGCGGTTTGCGACGAGGTCTATGAGCACCTGGTCTTCGACGGCCGCCGCCACCAGCCTTTGATGACGCTGCCGGGGATGCGGGAGCGTTGCCTTCGTATCGGCAGCGCCGGCAAGACCTTCAGCCTAACCGGCTGGAAGGTGGGCTACGTGAGTGGCCCAGCGGCGCTGACCGGGCTCGTCGCCCGCGCCCACCAGAACCTCACCTTCACCACGCCGCCGAACCTGCAGCGGGCTGTCGCGGTGGGACTAGCCAAGGACGACGCCTATTTCGCGGGTCTCGCCACTGACCTCGCGGCACAACGCGACCTGCTTGTGGACGGGCTGGAGTCCCTGGGCTTCCGCACCCTCCCAAGCGGCGGCAGCTACTTCGTGCTCGCCGACTATTCGGCGCTCGATCCGGTTCGCGACGATGCGGCCTTCTGCCGCCACCTCACCGAGGTCGCTGGCGTGGCGGCGATACCGCTTTCCGCTTTCTATGTGGATCGCGCGCCGGCCCATCATATCCGCTTCGCCTTCTGCAAGCGTCCGGCGGTGCTGGACGAGGCGATCAGCCGCCTCCGCCGTCACTTCTCCGAATTCGCCGAGGCCGGTGCGCCGGAGCCGGCGTTGACGGGCTCGGCGCGATCGTTTTAAAGGAGCCGCCCCGCCAAGATGCGGGGAAGATGCGATGGCGGACGTAGCTCAGTTGGTAGAGCGCCAGGTTGTGGTCTTGGATGTCGTGGGTTCGAAACCCATCGTTCGCCCCATTCGCAGCGGTTCATTATTCTAAATCACCACCCCGATCGACGCGCGGGCGTTGAATCCGCGTCTTCACGCGAATGCCGGCCGAACCATCGCGCCTGCCCGGTATAGCAGCACCGCCATCACCAGCTTCGTCGCCTCTGAGGGCAGGAACGGCAGCAGCCCGGCCGCGATCGCTTTCTGCGGGCCGATGAGCAAGCTCAGCCAGCCGATACCGCAGCCGAAAATAATGGCGGCCCCGACCGCGAACGCCAGCACCGTGCCAAACCACCCGCGCATCACTCCCTGCGCGCTGCACTGGCCCATGAAGCTCGCGGCGGCCAGGAAGCCAATGAGGTAACCAACCGTTGGTCCCGCCATATAGGCCAGCCCGGCCCCAGTGGCCAAAACCGGCAGACCGACGGCTCCCGCGACCAAATAGGCGCCGACCGTCGCCTCGGCCAAACCGGAACCATAGGCGGCGCCAAGCAGCAGCACGACGCCGCTCTGCATCGTCATCGGAACCGGCCAGAAGGGCAGGGCGATATGGGCGGAGGCGGCCAACAGCGCCACGCCGATCACCACAAGGACAATGCGCAATGGCCAGATCGCGACAGGATTGTCCCGAATGCTCATAGGACCCCAGCGGCGGTGGGCAGTTTTCACTCGCACGGGCATGGCCTAGTCTCCGGCACAGTTGCGGCGGGTCGCGACCGGGTTCGTTCGCGAGTCTGGAAGGCGGCTTTTGTTGAGGCAGTCATGCTGGCCGCGATGCACCGCCCGGACAAGACGTCAGGCGGGGCGGCAGGTCTGACGGGTAGACGGATCAGGAGCCGGACGGCATGCGGCGTCGCCTCGCAACACTACTCGGGCTCTGCGGCGTGATCGCCATCATGATCACGCTGGTCGGCTTCTCGGTGCCCCTCTACCGGCTGTTCTGCGAGGCCACCGGCTATAATGGCACCACGCAGCGCGTCACCAGCAACAACTCGAAGATCTCCGACAAGACCGTCACGGTCTTTTTCACAACCACCACCTCCAGCAGTCTGCCCTGGCGCTTCGAGCCGGTTCAGGACCACGTGAAGCTCAAGCTCGGGCAGGAGGCGCTCGTTTTCTTCCGCGCCACTAATCTATCCAAGGAGGACATCGTCGGCCGTGCGCTGTTCAACGTGACGCCGGACAAGGCGGGGCTCTATTTCAAGAAGGTTCAGTGCTTCTGCTTTACCCAGGAATTGCTGAAGGCCGGGCAGACGGTGGAGATGCCGGTCGATTTCTTCGTCGATCCGCGCATCGCGACCGCCGACGACACCTCGGATGTCGATCAGATCACACTGTCCTACACATTCTTCCGTGCGACCCACGCCAACGACATCAAGGATCTCACGCGCTTCGTCGGCGCGCCGCCGGACCCCGCAGCCGGCGAGAAACTCTTCATGCAGAACTGCGCCGAATGCCACCAGACAGGCCGCAACGCCGCCGGACCGCCGCTCGACACCATCTACGGCCACGTCGCCGGGAAGATGCCGGGTTACCCCTACAGCACCGTGCTGGCCGCCTCCTCCGTGGTGTGGAACACGCAGACTCTGGATCGCTGGATCGCCGGGCCTCAGGCGATGATGCCGGGCGCTCTGATGCCGGTCCATCTGGATGATGCGGTGGCGCGGCGCGACATCATCGCCTATCTGAAGCAGTTCGACAGCAAGCCGGAGGTGGGCGGCTGATGACCCAGCTTTCCGCCGGAGCGCCGATGAACGCCTTTCTCGCGCATTGTCGATCGCATCTCGCCGATGTTCGGGCGCAAGGCCGCTATCGGCAGTTCACTCCGCTCCAACGGGACGCCGCGCGCTTCCCGGTCTACGCGATGGAACGCGATGGCCAGCGGCGGGATGTTATCGTCTGGTCATCCAACGACTATCTCGCCATGGGCGTCGATCCGATCGTCACGGAAGCCGCCTGTGCTGCGGTCAGGGCATCCGGCGCCGGGGCAGGGGGCACCCGCAACATTGGCGGCACCTCCAGCCTGCACACCGCGCTGGAAACTGAACTCGCCTCGCTGCATGGCAAGGAGGCAGCTCTCCTCTTCAGCTCTGGCTTCGTCTCGAATCAGGCGAGCCTGAGCGGCATTCTTCGCGGCCTGCCGGACTGGCACGTATTTTCCGACGCGAAGAACCACGCCTCGATGATCGCCGGCATCAAGATGAGTTCCGCGATTTGCCATATCTTTCGCCACAACGATCTTGCCCATCTTGCCGAGTTGCTCGCGGCGGCCCCCACTGCGGCGCCTAAACTCATCGCCTTCGAATCCGTCTATTCGATGGATGCCGATATCGCGCCCGTCGCTGCGATCTGCGATCTAGCGGATCGCTACGGCGCGCTGACCTATCTCGACGAGGTTCATGCCGTCGGCATGTACGGCCCGCAGGGCGGCGGTGTCGCGGAACGCGATGGTGTCGCGCATCGCCTGACTGTCGTCGAGGGCACGCTCGCCAAAGCCTTCGGCTGTCATGGCGGCTATATCGCGGCGGATGCCGTCGTGGTCGATTACCTCCGCTCGACGGCGCCCGCCTTTATCTTCACCACCTCGCTACCGCCGGCCGTTGTCGGCGGTTCACTCGCCAGCATCCGTCACCTGCGGCAGGACGCCCCACGCCGCGCGGCTTTGTTCGAGCGTGCCGAGACCATGAAGTCCAAGCTCGCCGCGGCACGCTTGCCGGTGCTGCCGTCTCCAAGCCACATTGTGCCGGTGGCGATTGGGGAGGCCGTGCGGTGCCGAGAGATCAGTCGCCTCCTACTCGAGCATCACGGGCATTACGCGACGCCCATAAACTACCCGACCGTATCGCGCGGCCAGGAACGTCTGCGGCTGACGCCCACCCCCCGTCATACCGACGCGATGATGGACGATCTCGTCGCCAGCCTGGGCCTCGCCATCCGGGAGGTAGACCGGCTAGCCGCCTGACTCTAAAGCGTCACGATCCCGTGATCGCCCCCTCAACATCACCGAGCAGGGAGCGAGATATTTTTATGAGTGCCACAGCAAGGATATTCGCGATGAAGCAATTTCTCGGCCGGCGCAGCCTCATGACCCTCGCGGCTGTGACGCTCCTCGGCGTCGGCGGTCTACTCGCCTCGGGCTCGGCTCAGGCTGCCGTTGTTACCCTCACCGCCAAGCTCATTCCAGTGACTGGCGCGCCTCCGACGGGGCTTGGCTACGTCACGGCGCAGTATGACGCGGCGACGCTTACGCTACAGTGGCACATCACCTATTCGGGCCTCTCCGGCCCGGTGATGGCGGCGCATTTCCATGGCCCCGCGACACCCGGCATAGACGCGCCGCCGGTGGTCCCGATCCCACCGCCGCTGACCAGCCCGATCGACGGCGCCGCCAAGCTGACGCTCGACGAGGTGTCGCAGCTTCTAGGCGGCCTCTACTACGTGAACCTCCATACGCAAGCCTTCCCGAACGGTGAGATCCGCGGTCAGGTCAACGTCCAGCCTTAGAAGACCGGGCGCGAGCCGCCCGTTTCGTTGGGTCGCGGAGGCGCGGGGGCATGCCTCCCGCGCCAAGCTGCTTCGAAACCTCCTCAAGATATTGCTTTTGACGAGCAATCCGCGCCGACTGCAGCGGTAGAAATCTAGCCACCGCCGCCTGCGCCGCCGCGATTTCCGCGACATGGCGATCCGCGTCCAGCAACCGCGTTACGCTCGCGCGATGCCGCCGGTGCCGATTGAGCGGCAACGCCACATAGGCAATCCGCGCGCCTGGGACCGACAAGACCTCCGCATACAGTCGCCAATCTCCCGCGACCATGAAAGTGTCGAGCGCCGCTTCGCATCGCTCAAATGCCGCCAGCAACGCCGAGCGCCGCCACACGACGGAACTTACATTGAGTATAAGATTTCGCTCGCTGAGGCACCGCTCCAGGAAGAGCCCGCCGGGAAACACGCCGTCGATCGTGAGGAAGCCGGGGGCAGAAATATTGTAGTAGTGCTGATAACTCGCCTCGATCGTTTCGCCCGCCTCGTCAATCGAGGCGCTGTCGGTAAACGCCATTACCGCCGCAGGCTCGGCATCTAGCGCGGCCACTGCCTTTTCGAGAAATCGCGGATCGCTGTCGTCATCCGCCTCCGCGATCCAGAGGTAGCGCCCGCTCACCGCTTCGGCGGCCTTGCGCCATTGCCGCAGCACCGCCCCGGAATTGCGCTCGTTTGGCAAAATGCGTAGATCGCGCCGCCAAGTTTCCGCCGTCTCTCGCGCTACGGATAGGCTGTCATCCGTGGAAGCGTCGTCGAGCAGCAACACCTCCCGAACGGGCAGCGTCTGGCCGAAGATCGCACCCAGCCGCTCGGGCAAGTATTGTGCATAATTATAATTGGGCACCGCGACCGAGACCTCCAGCAGAGTAGGATCGACATGATCCACGATGTCGCGCGCATAGCGGCCAAAATCGAAATACTCTTCGGCGATAGCTGCAAGCCGCTCGCGCCGATCGGCAATCTCCACGTCCGCGAGATCGCCTAGCTGCCGCGCCGCCAGCGCCATCGCCGCCACATTGCCCATCGGCATCGCTTCCCCGGCGACAAACTCGGCCAGCATCTCAGGCACACCGCCGGAACCGAGGAAAGCGACACTCGGCAGTCCGGCCGCAAGAGCCTCCAGCACCGTCGAGGGAAAGGGATCCTCCCGCGAGGTCAGCACAAAGACATCGGCGGCCGAAAGCAACGCCGCCACGTCTCGACGGAACCCGGCCAGGTGGAAGCTGCCGGCCTCCATCGCCGCGGAGATCTCGGGCTGAAGATAGCCGGTGAGTGTCGTGTCCAGCTTGCCCGCCCAAAGGCAATGCACCGGCTCGTTTCCGCCTTGACTGGCGCGCCAAAGCTGCAGGAACAGATCGAACCCCTTGCGCAGATCGCCATAACCCAAGCCAAGCAAGAGCCGCGCCCCCGCGGGCACGCCAAATTCCGCTCGAACGCGCAATCGAGCCGCAAGATCGAAGACGACCGGCTGGTAAACACCCTGCGGAAGAATGACCTCACCAACCAAATCCACCCCGGCAGGCGTGAGCCCGACGAAGGCGTTGCGCACAAAAGTCGAGGGGAAGACAGCGTGTTTCGCCGCTTCCACCGCCGACACCGCAATCCCCGTAAGAGACTTCTCGCGAATCAAACTCGGCAATTCGTGAACCAGCAGCACCGGCGCCACGCCGCGCTCCGCCAGCGCCACACAGGCGCGCCCCGAGGCAACGCTATTGACTATCGCGCTGGTAAAACCGCGCGCCAGCAACCCGTTGATCTCCCGCTCCAGATCCTTCGTGCCGCTCAGTACCGCCGTCGGCGCTTCGGCAGCATACTGGGCGAGCATTGGACCGCCGTCGAGCAGCAGGAATTCCACGGCCAGACCATGCGCCGCACGAAGTTTGCGACCAAGTTCGAGCAGCAGCGTCTGCGCCCCATGGCGATGCGCGTCATGGCCTACCAGCAGAAATTTCGCGCGATGATGCGGCGGCGCGGCGGCGCTGATCGCGCGGCTCGCCGCATTGAGGAAGGCGGCACCGAAATGGGTGTCGGGCTCCAGATAGGCGCCCTCGGCCCACTCGTTCCAGGCATTGATGCAGACGATCGCCTTGCCGAAGAAAGGCGCCGTGCGCGCGCGATCGACCAGCTCACTGACCCAGTGTTCGAAGGCGGCGGGCGTCGCGCCATGCACCACCATGCCTTTGCCTTCCCGCCGGGCATCATTGTCCCAGCCTGGGCAAGCGGTCTTGATAAGCGGGAAGGGCGGTGTCGGCTCGTCCAGCGATTGCCGCACGGCATCTTCGAAACGCACAATCTTGCCCTGAGCGTCCGGATCGAACCACATCAGGCTATCGGCGATCGACGGCAAATCGGCACAAAGCTTGTGCGGGGGAAACTCGACGGCACCATCCAGCCCGAACTCGCGCGGATCCGCGGCACCAAACCCCTGAGCCATGACCATCAGCGGATCCTCGCCGGTGATCCGCTGGAACATCTCGCGCCACCGTGCGATGGTTCCGGTCGCATCGGGAATGATGTTCGGGCGATAGATCATCAGCACGGGCCGGCCTTGCAGCCGGATATAGCGCGGATCGGCGAAATGGCGCGCGAAGCAGCGGATCAGCGACTCATCGTCGGACGGCCGATAGTCCTGCGAGATGAGTATTTCGGTTTCCAGACCGTCCCACCGGCGCGTCCAATTCTCATTCGCCCACATAAGGCAGAAAGGCATGTCGAGCGTGGGATCGGCGAGAAACCGCTCGATCGGGCTGTCCAGCAGACGTTCGCCGTCGAACCAGTAGAAGTAGAAGATGAAACCACCCAGACCGGCGGCCTTCGCCATCGCGATTTGCCGGCGCATGGTGGCTGGGTCGTTGAGATCGTAGAAGCCTAAGTCGCGCGGCGTGCGCGGCTGGTAATGGCCACCGAAGCGCGGCAGGCCCCGCGCCAGATTGGTCCATTCGGTGAAGCCCTTGCCCCACCACGCGTCATTCTCGCGCGTCGCATGAAACTGCGGCAGGTAATAAGCCAGCACCATCGCCCGTCGCGGCGCACCCGGTGGGAGTGGCTGGAATTCCTCGAAAAACTCGCCTGGCCGGGTGAAGCGGCGCATCTCCGCCGGGATTGTCTCCTCGTGCAAAGGGCGGCGCACGAAGACAAGATCGCGCTCACGCCTTTCCCGGTAGTCGAGCAGCGGATTGGCATCGGGCTGATTGCGCAGATACCGGCTCCGATAAAACGCCGTGTCGAAACTGGGAGAGGGGTCACGGTTCTCCCGAAACCCCTGCTCCATGAAATGGCTGAAGGGATCAACGCCTGCTTCAGCGACATCGGAATTCTCCGAGAGGTAGAAATTCGCGTCAAAGCCGGGCAGCGGATTGACCGTTCCGGTTCCGCGCAACCGCAGATAATGCGCGAGACACAACTCGCCCGATGGCGGGTTGTATGTCTGGCGATACCAGGCAGGGTCGAAAAGCGGTGAGGGTTTACGGCCTTCGGCCTCCCCATTGTCGATGTAGTGGACAAGGGGGTTGATGCCGTGGGCCTCGACGTCCCGGTACTGCGCGAGATACCAATCGGGCTGAAAGCAAAGATTGGGCTGAAATCCACTCTTGCAGCCCCGCTCGAACCAGTCGGCAAGCGCATCGACCTTGGGTCGAATCTCGTAGCGGAGCCGATACCAGGCTTCGTCGAACAATCCGCTTCGGCTAATCCCGTCAAGGGCTGGGTCAACGGGAGGCTTCCGCGCGCGCGCCACGCGGCGCGCCTGACGCCGAGCTTTATCGCCGTCTTTTGTCAGCCGATCATGCGCGCCATTTGTCATCGCCGCATTTATGGGAGAAAGTTGCATAACTGCAACTAACCATTAACGTCTCTGTGTTAGGCGGCGGCCGCGCCCTCAATCCATCGCCGCGTGAGCCGGCCCGTCCCCCGCGGGAGCCGGGGTCTTCGGCTTGCGCATGAGCAGGAGCAGTGCGGCGCAGGGGATAGAGGTCAGCATCAGCAGTTTGAACGCATCGATGTAGCCGATGATATTCGCCTGCCGCGTGATCATGCCGTCCAGCCGAACCGCCCCCGCGGCGGTCCGCGGGTCGATCGGCATGCCCGTCTGCAACGCATGCGCGAAGGGCGTGATGAAATAGCTCAGCACCGCATGCTCATATTGCCCCATCTGAGCCACCACCGCTGAACTCACCGAAGTGCCGATCGCCATGCCGATGTTGCGCGTAAGGCTCATTGCGGCAGCGCCGTCGCCGCGCAGTGTCGGGCTAAGCGTCGCGAAGGCAATCAGCTGCAGCGGCATGAAGACGAAGCCCAGGCCCGCGCCCTGCACGATGATCGCGAACAAGATGGATGAGCTCGCCACATCCGGCGTCCATTGCGTCATCCAGTACAGTGACAACACCAGCAGGATGACGCCGACCAGCATCTGCAACCGCGCATCGATCTTGGTCCCGACCCGCCCGGAGATCAGCATCGCGGCCATGGTCCCGAACCCGCGCGGCGCCATCTCCAGCCCCGCCTCGCGCACTGAATACCCCGACAGGCGCTGAAGGTAAGGGGCAAGCAGCGCCGAACTCGACAACAGCACCATGCCGACGAGGAACATCATTAGGATGGCGCTCAGCATATTGCGGTCAGTGAACAGCGCCTTGGGCAGCAGCGGCCGGTTCGAGGTCAGCATATGCACGGTGAAGAGGTAAATGCCGAGCCCCGCCACTACCGCCTCGACGATGATTTCCTTCGAGGTAAACCAATCCTGCGTCTCGCCGCGATCGAGCGCGAGCTGTAGCCCAGCCAGCGCGAAGCCGAGGATCACAAAGCCTGTCCAGTCGAAGCCGGGAACCTTCCGCTCACCCTCCTCGCGCATGAACAGCACGATCCCGAGAATGGCCGCGATGCCGAAGGGCAGGTTGACAAAAAACACCCAGCGCCAGTTGTAGAGGTCCGTCAGATAGCCGCCGAGTGTGGGGCCGAGGATCGGCCCGAGCATCACGCCCATGCCCCAGATCGACATCGCCGGTCCGCGCTGCGCCGGCGAATAGATATTCAGTAGCGTCGACTGCGACAGCGGCACCAGGGCGGCACCGAAGACGCCCTGGAGAAAGCGGAAGATCACCATCTCGCCAATGCCGCCCGCGATGCCACACAGCATTGACGTAGCGGTGAACCCAACGAGGCTCACCAGCAGCACATTCTTGGCGCCGAAGCGCGCCGTCAGCCAACCCACCGGCGCCGTCATGATGGCGGCGGCAACGACGTAGGAGGTCAGCACCCAGTTGATCTGGTCGGCATTCGCTGACAGCGTGCCCTGCATATAAGGCAGCGCCACATTCGCGATTGTGCTGTCGAGCGCCTGCATCAGCGTCGCCAGCATCACGCAGATGGTGACAATCGTGCGGGTTGCCGGGGTGATCCGCTCGTAGAGGGGGCGGGTATCGGCCATCGACATCAGGGAATGATGTCGCTCAGCTGGCGCTTATGGCCCGTGTCGATCGAGACCTCGACGCTCATTCCCGCACGCAAGTCCAGGTCCGCGGGCCCGCCAGTCACCTTCACCCGGATCGGAATGCGCTGCACGACCTTCACCCAGTTGCCCGAGGAATTCTCGGCCGGCAGCAGCGAGAATTGCGAGCCCGAGGCAGGTGAGATGCTCTCGACGACGCCGTTCCACTTCGCGCCGGGATAGCTGTCGACCGTGATCGTAACCGGCTGGCCGGGCCGCACATGGGTAAGCTGTGTTTCCTTGGGCTGCGCGGTGACGAAGACGTCATCGGTCGAAACCAGCCCGAAGGCCGCGGCCGAGGCATTGAGATACTGGCCGCGCTGAACAGCTTCGACATTGGTGACGATACCGTTGAACGGCGCCACAACGACGGTGTGGTCGAGCTGACGCTGCGCCTCGGCGACATCCGCCTGGGCGCTCTTATAGTCAGGGAAATTCTCGACCGACGAATCCGCGACGCCGCCCAGCCGCGCCAATTGCGTGCGGGCCTGTTCCTGGAGGGCGCCAAGCCGTGCCTGATCCGCGAGCAGCTTGTAATGCGCCGTATCATACTCGGCTCGCGTCACGCCGCCGCTGTGGATTAGGGAGGAAAACCGGCCGAAATCCGCCTGATCGCCATCGACCTGCGCCTTCGCCGTGTCCACATCGCGCAGCATCCGAAGATAATCCTGCTGCATCGCTGCGTAGTTCAGCGCGATTTGCGCGAGCTTTGCCTTCGCGCCATCGAGCATGATCTGGAAATGATGCTCGCCCAGGTGAAACAGCACCTGGCCCGTCTTCACATGGTCGCCCTCGTGCACCAATACCCGCGACACCAGACCGGAGACATCGGTCGTAACATTGAGTTCCGCGGCCTGGACGTAGGCGTCGTCGGTCGAAACGTAGCGGCCGCCGGTCAGCCACATATAGCCTGAACCGCCGAGCACTATGACGATCCCGCCCAGCATCAGCGGCAGCCTTAGGGAAACGCGGCGGCGGCGGACAGGCGCGGCCGCCGTGGTACGGCGGCTCTCCGGCGTCGGACCGGCCATCGTGTCGGCAGCCGCTTCCGAGCGGTCGCGGGGGGAAACCTGATCCATTTATGCCTCCAAGGCCTCGTCCTGCGGCAAAAGCGGTTCAGTTCGCGGAACTGAGTCGCTCGCCTGGGCGCGCAAGGCCGCCGCCACATTGCTTTTCGATCGGATGAGACCCTGCCGCAGCGTCTCCGCCATGGCGGGCGGAATGCCCCGCCCCACCAGTTCTGCGATTTCGGCGCGATGCAGGCCGATCTCGGCGAGATAGGGCTGCGCCGCCGGCAGCAGATGCACGCGCCAGACCCGGCGATCCTGATCATCCGGCTTGCGCGTCACGAGTCCGCGCGCCTCCAGCTTGTCGATCAGCCGGCCGACCGTGATCGGCTCGACCTCCATGAACTCCGCGAGATCGCGTTGCGAAAGCCCGGGATGGCGGTCTAGCTTAATGAGCAGCACCCATTGCGCCCGGCTCATGCCATGCTGCCGCGCCAGCCGATCGACATGGATGCCGATCATCCGGGCGGTGTCATGGATGAGAAAGAGGAGATCTTCCTCGAGCGGGAGATACGCCATTACAATCGTCATTATAACGGGCGTTACGATCTTCGCTCATCACTTTCCGTCATGGCTGCCATTGCGGCTGGTAACGGGTTGCCCGGGGCGGGTCGGGCATGGGATGGACGCGTATCGGGAGCAAGCGAGTATTCGAAATGTCTGAGGGACGATTGGTTATCGGCAACCGCCGCTATTCCTCCTGGTCAATGCGGGGCTGGCTCGCCGTGGCCTCCGCTGGCCTGGATGTCACCGAGGTGCTGATTCCCCTGGAGGGCGGCAATACGCCAGCCGTGAAACAGGCGAGCCCGAGCGGCCTGGTGCCCTATCTCGAACATGACGGGGCGCGGATCTGGGAGACCATCGCCATCATCGAATACTGTGCGGAGTTCCAGCCCTCGCTCTGGCCCGAGGACCGGCGCGCGCGCGCGATGGCGCGATCCGTCGCCGCCGAGATGCACGCCTCGTATCGCGACCTTCGCCAGTCCATGCCGATGAATCTCGGGCGCAAGGATTACGGCGGGCTGGGCCAGACGGCCGGCGCCTTGGCCGATGTCGGCCGCATCGAATCGCTCTGGGCCTCGGTCCGCGCCGAGTTTGGGGCGAGCGGCCCCTATCTTTTTGGCGCGCCCTTCACTGGCGCCGACATCATGTTCGCCCCGGTCGTCGCGCGCTTCCTGACCTACGAGCCGGTGATCGGCGATGCGAGCGCCGATTATTGCGCGGCGGTGCGCGCCCATCCCCTGGTTGGAGCCTGGTATCGCGGCGCGGCCGAGGAGCCGGAGGCCTGGCACCTGCCGAAGTATGAGGGGCTGGCCTGAGGGGTCGTTAGCGCCCGTTGGCCTTCGCCAAGGACGATGGTGGTCCGGGATCGAATGGACCATCATGGCACGCGAAGGCGTGCGGGGCACCCCGTGCCACCCGCGCTTTTCCATCGGCGCCAAGACGAAGGCGTGGATCCTCGGCCTTCGCCGAGGATGACGGCGGGTAGGGTCGGGCGTAGCTCAACCTACCCCGCGTTCACCAGCCCAACCCCCAGCAAGATCAGCGCGACCCCTGCCCATTGCCGCATGGCCATTCGCTCACGCAGCAGAATGAACCCCAGCACGGCGGTCAGTGCGCTGCACAGAGAACTCAGCACCGCCACGATCGCCACCTGACCCGTCGCGAGACCCAGCGCCAGGCTGATATAGGCGGTCGCCGTCAGCACCCCGTAGCCGAAAGTGAAGCCGAGCAGGCGTAGCGGCGGCCAGGCCAGGCTCTCCCGCCGGGCGCGCAGGAACACCAAAGCAATCGCGACATTGCCGCAGTAAGTAATGGTGAGCGGCGCCGCCGGTCCGAGCTGCGGCATCACGAAGCGCCCCTGGATCCATAGCGCGGTGCCATAACCCGCAGCAGCGGCTAGCGCCCAGCCTATCCCAGCCGTCTCCCGCCGCAGTGCCGCATCGTTCCGAGGCGCCGCTGCCGCCGCCGCAATGCCACCGATGCAAACAGCAATGCCCAGCGCCGGTAGCGCCGCGAGAGTCTCGCCGCTGAGGAGGGCGAGCACGGTCGAGATCGCGCCGTAGCTCGCGATGATCGGCACCACCAGCGAAAGAGCGCCCACCATCAGCGCCCGTGTCATCGCATAGGTCGAGAAGATGGAAAAACTCGCGCCGAGACAGGCCAAGACCCAAATCGAGGGCGGTGCCGCGGCGAGGCGGGGCCAGTGCGCCGTATCGAGCAGAAGCCACGACGAGATCACCAAGGCACCGGGCATCTGCCCGAAGAAGGTGCTGCGCCACGCGCCCAAGCCACGCGCCGAGAAGCGCGACAGGAAGTCGCCCAGACCCCAGCAAAGTGCCGCGATGAGACCAAAGGTGACCGCCATCCACCGCCTGTATGGTCTCGCCTGGCCCTTGTCACCTCCAGCCATTGGCAAGGCTGCTTCGCGGCTTCCCCCTGGTCGCTCCCGTGCGAGGCATGCTCTAGATGAACGCTCGGATGGAGCGCGTGCAGGCATGGCGGTGACCGCCCCAGTGATTGAGCAGGGCGTTCAGAGCCGGTTCGCGCGACACCTGGTGATTGCGACCGTGGTGCTCGCCCTGCTCGGGAGCAGCGCGCCTTCGCCGCTGTATGGCTTCTATCAGGATCGCTGGCACTTCGCCGCGACGGTCCTCACCGAGATCTACACCGCCTATTCGCTCGGCACATTGACTACCCTGCTGGTGATCGGCCGTGTCTCCGACCGGCTGGGTGACCGCCGCAGCCTGTTGCTCTTCGGCCTCGGAGCAGTAGCCGTCGGTGCCGTCATCATGGCAATGGCGGGTTCGGTGGACGCTTTGCTCGTCGGCCGGGTTTTCGCCGGATTCGGAACGGGCGCCGTCATGGGACCCGCGACCGCGGCGCTCGTCGAGCTCGATCCCAAGCGGGACGGCAAAAAAGCCGCTGTCATCGCCACCGTGGCGATTACGGCGGGTGGCACACTCGGGCCCATCCTGAGCGGCGCCGCGCTCGCCTTGAACGCCGCGCCGAGCGTCACGCCTTACATCGTCCTCGCCGTCGCGGCGGTGGTGACGGCGATTTGCCTGTCACGCACGGCGTGGCCAGCCACGTCGCCGGTCGTGCATCTGTCGGTCGGGATCGCCACTGACGGCTTTGGCCGGACGCTGCGCAACGCGGGGCTGCCCTATGTCATCGCCTGTGCCGGCATGGCGCTCGCCTGGATGGTTGGCGGGACCTTCGTGGGCCTGGGGCCGACCTTCGCCCGCCACCTGATCGGCATCCATAGCGCAGCACTTGCCGGCCTGACCGTCTCCGCCTTCCAGGTCGTCGCGGGAACAAGTCAGTTGCTCACCCGGTCCATGACGCTGAAGCGTATGCTGGTCGGCGGCGCCATTCTCATGGGGCTGAGCCTGCTGCTCTGCACTCTGGCCGCAGCCATGGATTCCGCCGTCATCTTCTGTCTTGGGACGGTATTGACAGGGGCGGGCTTCGGCTGCTGCTTCGCCGGCTCGGCGGCGCTGGCGAGCCGCAGCGCGCCACCGCACTCGCGAGCAACCCTCGTCTCGCTCGCCTATGCCGTCGGCTATATCGGCAACCTGCTGCCAGTAGTGGCCCTGGGCGCCATCGCGGACGACCTCGGCCTGTTCGACGCCATGGCCGCCTGCGCCTTGGCCACCACGATCGGCGCGGCGGGAATCGCCGCGGCGGCATGGCGGGTGCGAGGCGTCTCGGCGGATTAGCGGCGCATACTGAATTGGGCGAGCAGCTCGCTAGTCGCTGCCAGCGAAACGCTGATTAGACGCAGAACCGTCTCAGTAATTTCATTTTCGAAACAATCTTGTTCTTTGTCCGAGACACAAATAGCTTGTGCGGGTGCAAGCGACACTGGCCGGCGTAACCCGCCCGTGTCCTTTCACTTGGTCGAGTATTTATCTGAGCGCCGAAGTTGTGTGCTCCTGATGCAGAGGACGTCCTGCCAACATGTCTCGACTTCAACCGGCCGCGGCGTTTCGCCATGCCCGCGTGGTTTCGCCCGATCTCTCCAAGGCTTCGATCGCTAATGGCTTAGTCGAAGCGCGGAAGTTTTCCGATATCCTCTTGCTCGCTCGGCCCAAGGCTACAGTCGATGCGAAGGCTCTCGGGCGCCGGTTGACGGTCGCCAGGAATACGACAAACTTGCAAATCCAGGCTCTAAATTGGCTGGAGACGCGCGCCAGGCGCGCGTCGTCCGGGGATGACAAAGCCATCGAGGAACTTGACGCGGTCATCTCGGTCCTGAAGCTAATTCAGCCGGAGGCTGCTCCGAACTCGTCCGCTGATGTCACACAGCTAGTCGGCTCGAAGCCTGTCGTGCAGACTTCGACGTCCGCCGCCGCACCTACACCGCCCGCAAAATCCGAACCCGATACTAAGAAGTCGCTCACGACGATCGAGAAGATCGTTAAATTTGGCGACTACTTAGATAAGGCCTTTAAGCCAATCACGCAGGCTATCAGCACAGCAGCTTCCTTAATGACAATCTTAAAAGACCTTGGTGTAACTTTATGACTCTTTTCAGCGACGAAAGCATCGCTAGGAGAGTTTCGTTGTCAGGCGCTTGAGTCTAGCCTCGTCTCAAAGCCTATGGGCTTAGGACCAGCCTCGACCGCGGTCTGGTGCTTTTACTTTTTACTCAATCCTGTTCCCTAGTCTCGTTTGTAGTCGTGAGCATTTCGCGCTGGCAGAGAGGGGAACGACATGTCACGGGTAGCGAGTCTGGCAGCACGATCGACCACCCATCAGTCACCAATCGATCCGGGTAAGCACGATTTCGCGGTCCCGCTCCAGGAGCGCGCTCTTGGCTTCCTCACAGACTCGAACTCAACTGCGCCACCAAACCTCGCTGACGTCAGGGTGACAATTGCTGAGTTCGAGCGTTTACTGGCGCCACTAATTGCCAACCCGCAGAATGAGCCAAACGGCGTCGTGAAGACTGCTCCGCGGATGGAAAGTCGCTGGGGACGCTTACGACCGCTCACATCAGAAATCAACGTGCAATAAATTCTGCGTTGATCGCTCGGCAGAACCGACGACCCGATCACCCAGTTTTAAGTGATATCGAGCCTCCACAGCGGCGGGGGTTGAGAGCGGCCCTGGCACGTCTATTTCGCAGAGGGGCGTAGGCGCCCTATTTCCTTTCCAACGGCAACTGGTCAGGCAGCGCGTCTGGCCAACTCCGGATGCACATCGAAGGAAGCCTCCGTCTTGGCGCGCACCTCGTCCACGGTCACACCCGGGGCGAGGTCCACTAAAGTCAGACCCGGCCGGGCGACATCGAAGACGCCGAGATCGGTGACGATCATATCCACCACGCCCTTGCCGGTCAGTGGCAAACTACACTCGCGGAGGATCTTCGCCTCGCCCTTCGCGGTATGCTCCATCAGCACCACCACGCGCTTGACGCCGGCGACCAAATCCATAGCGCCGCCCATGCCCTTCACCATCTTGCCGGGCACCATCCAATTCGCGAGATCGCCATTTTCCGCGACCTGAAGCGCGCCGAGAATAGAAAGGTTGATGTGCCCGCCGCGAATCATCGCGAAGCTCTCGGCGCTGTCGAAGAAGCTCGTGGTCGGCAGCACCGTCACGGTCTGCTTGCCGGCATTGATGAGGTCGGCATCCTCTTCCCCTTCGAAGGGAAACGGACCCATCCCCAGCATGCCGTTCTCGCTATGCAGGATGATCTTCATGTCGGGCGGCACGAAATTCGCCACAAGCGTCGGAATGCCGATGCCGAGATTGACGTAGAAGCCATCGTGCAACTCGCGCGCCGCGCGGGCCGCCATCTCATCGCGTGTCCAGGCCATGATGCCGCTCCCTAACCGTCGCTGCCGGCAAGCGCCGGTGCCGCTTCGCGCTTGCGCACCGTGCGCTGCTCGATACGCTTGTCGATCACATCCAGCTTCACCAGCCGCGATACGTAAATGCCCGGCGTCACGATGTGGTCGGGATCGAAGCTGCCCGGCTCATGCAACTCCTCGACTTCCGCCACCGTCACCTTCGCGGCCGTCGCCATCATCGGATTGAAGTTGCGCGCGGTCTTTCGATAGATGAGGTTGCCCTCCGTATCGCCCTTCCAGGCATGGATTACCGCGAGGTCACCGAAAATCCCACGCTCCATTACGTAGTGATGCCCGTCGAACTCCCGCGTTTCCTTGCCCTCGGCGACCGCAGTGCCATAGCCGGTGCGCGTGAAGAAAGCCGGGATGCCGGCGCCCCCGGCGCGAATGCGCTCGGCGAGCGTGCCCTGCGGATTGAACTCGATCTCCAGCTCGCCGGCCAGGAACTGCTGCATGAACAGCTTGTTCTCTCCGACATAGGAGCTGACCATCCTCTTCACCTGCTTGCTCTCCAGCAGCACGCCGAGGCCCACGCCATCGATGCCGGCATTGTTGGAGACAATGGTGAGATTGGTCACGCCGCTCTCGCGGATCGCCTCGATAAGAGCGGAGGGAATGCCACACAGGCCGAAGCCGCCGGACAGGATCAGCATCCCGTCCTTCAGAACATCCGCCAATGCATCCTTCGCGCTGGCCCGAACCTTAGACGATGGCATTCAGCTCTCCATCCTGAGCCACGGGTATCTCCCGTGGCGGGTAACGCCGCAGCAGGTAGACCATGACGGCTATTGAGGGAAGCGTCGCTAAAGCCGTCATAACGTAGAAGGCATGCCAGCCGAGGGCATGAGCCATGAAGCCCGAGAGTCCTCCCACCGTGCGCAGCGCCAGCGCGGCGACCGAGGAGAGCAGGGCATATTGCGTCGCCGTATGCCGCCGGTCGCAGAGGCCCGACAGATAGGTGATGAAAGCGGCGTCCGCGAGCCCCTCGGCCCCGGATTCCACCGCCGCCGTCAGGATCAGAACGGCGTGGCTGCCGGCGGAATAGGACAGCAGCACATACATGCCCATGCAGAGCGTCTGGAACGAGCCGGTAATGAGCAGCGCGCGTCCGGTCCCGATCCGCGCGACCAGCCAGCCGCCGACCGCCGCGCCCACCAGCACGGCCACCAGCGACACCGGCCCATTCGCCAGCGCGACCTGCGCCCGGTCATAGCCGAGGTGACGGTAGAAGGGCGGCAGCATCGTCCCGGCCAGCGCCTCGCCAAGCCGGAACAGCACGATGAAGGCGAGGATGGCGGTGGCACCGCGCCGCGACAGGAACTCCCGCAACGGCTCCGCCACCGACCGCGCGAAACGCCTGGCGAAGGAAACCTTGGCGCCAAGCTCCCGCACCAAGGAGGCCGCCAGCGCTGGCTCGCGCGCCATCAGCGTCACGATTGGACCGATCAAGGTCAGCGCCGCCATAACGACGAAAACGCCATGCCAGCCTAGGTTGGTCGCGAGGCGGATCGCGGCGGCGCCCGAAACCAGCAGCGCCGCCCGATAGCCCCAGACATAGCCCGCGAGGGCCGTGCCCTGCATCGCCTGGGGAAAGCTCTCGATACGCCAGGCGTCGATGATGGTGTCCTGGCTCGCCGAGCAGAAAGCGAGCAGCGCCGCGAGCCCGATCAGCAAAAACGGCGACGCGCTGGGACTCGCCAATGCCATGGAAAGGCAAGCGAGGCTGAGCAGCGGCTGCACGCCCAGCAGCCAGCCACGCCTTCGGCCAAGCCGGGCGAGGGGGCCTGGCGCCGCATTGTCGAAGATCGGCGACCACAGAAACTTCAGCGCATAGGCGAGGCCGATCGTCGCGGTCAGGCCGATCAGTCCGAGCCCGACATTCCCCTCCGCCAGCCACTGCCGCAGCGTGAAGCCCGATAGCGGCAGCGGCAGGCCGGAGGCAAAACCGAAGCCGGTCATAAGCCAAAGCCGGCGGTCGGCGAGGATGGTGCGGAGGGAGGGCCGGTTGTCAGGACTCACGCCATAGTCTCACACGGCAAGAATGGTTCGGCCATCAGTCGATTGCCTCCAGCAACAGGGGCCGCAACTCCGCTGGCCGCCGCACGGCCGCGCTGAGACGCTCGAAGAAAACGGACTGCACTTCGCCGCGGCGAAGAAAGGCGAGAAACGTTTCGATCGACTGCTGACCCTCAGCGAGCGGCGCAGGCACGCCCGAAGCCGGAATATCCGCCGTCTCGCCGAGCGCCCTGCCATAGCGATAATTTCGCGACTGGGCGGAGGTGCAGGTCAGGATAAGATCGCCTAGCGCGCCCGGCTCGAACAAGGTCCCGGCCGAGGCGCCCAGCAGCGGCAGTAGCCGGCCGAGTTCGCGAATGCCCCGCGCCACGTAGCTCGCACGCGTATTCTCGCCGAGACCCAATCCCTCGCAGAGGCCGGCGCCGAGTGCGATGATGTTCTTCGTCACGCCGACAATCTCCAGACCCCGCAAGTCGCACGTTGCCTGCAGGCCCAGGCGCGGCCCGGCAAGGCGCTCCGCCAGTGTCCGGCCGTGTTCCAGATCGGTGCAGCCGAGCGACATCCAGACGCGATGGCCCGCCTGCATCTCGCTCGCGAAGGTGGGACCGGACAGCATGCCGATGGGATGGGACGGAAAATGCCGAGCGATGACCTCGGTGGGGAAGGCGCAGGCGGCGCCATCCATCCCTTTCATGCAGGACAGAAAGCTAGCCGTCGGCGCGACCGGGTGCGCGATCTGCCCCAGCACTTCCGCCAGTGCCCGGCTTGGCAGTGCGAGGATCACCACGTCGTACGCCGCCAGCTCGATGTGTTCGAGGTGATGGAGGAACCGCGAGGCGGCCAAGAACTCCGTTACCAGCCGGCGGCTGAATACTTCCACCCGGATATCGCCTCGGCATTGCAGCGCCGCCGCCAGGGCCCGGCCGAAGGCGCCATAGCCAATCACCAGCACGCGAAGGGTGCCGTGTTCCATCATGGGGCGATCCGCGCGCTGCTCACGCAGGACGCCTTACGGCAAAGTCGGTGGATGTCCAGCCGGTCAGTCGCGTTTCAGAAGCGGTAGCCGAGTCCCGCGCCGATTATGAGCGGGTCAATGTCGGTATCGGCCGTGACCTCGCCATGATTGATCCGCGCATGGGCGGAGAGAAACAGCTGCTTGATATCGAAGTTGCCATACCACGGGCCACTGATCTGATAGTCGACGCCGATCTGCAGCGCGGCCCCGGCCGCCGCATCGACCCCGAAAGTCTGCACCAGCGGCCCCTCCGGATTCGCGTCGTAATACCAGGCGGCCGCGACACCCGCTCCGATATAGGGGTTGAAGCGGTAATTGGGCAGGAAGTGGTATTCGGCCGTTACAACCAGCGGCACGCTGGAGATCTTGCCGATCGGCACGGTCCCCAGCAGCGTGTCATGGGCCGACAGGCTGGTGCGGAGAAACCCGGTAGTGGCGCCGATCGCAATATGGTCGGTGACGAAGTAGGACAGATCGAAAGCCGGAGAGACGGTGTCATCGACGTCGATATGACCGCCAATCAACGACACCGTCGAATTGCGATCCTCCGGCAGAATGCCGATGACCGAGGCTCGCACGATCAGGCTTCCCGCCCTGAGGCCGCCCGCTGGCGGGACCGACTGTGCCTGCGCTGCCCAAGAGAAGAGGCCAAGGCCACCCGCAAGAAGCACCCGAGAAGCAGCACGCGTCATGACGCCTCCGGAGAAACTCACTGTTCTTCCAGACTCGCTGTATCGAAGTTGCGCGCCGTCTTCCAGTATTTAATAGAGGTTGAGGCGCTATCCCTCGGCCGCGCAACGTTTCTTGGCGTATTACTGGGTGTTTGGGCAGTTCCCGCGCTTGCTGCCTCGGCACCCGCCACCACCTCCCTGCCGACGTTGATCGTTCCGGTCTCGCCTGGCTGCGTGACATCTCCCTTCGGTCCGAGGATCATCGCCGGGCAGCCGATCGCCGGCACCTATCATTGGGGCGTCGATTTGCGCGCGGCGGCGGGCGCCTGGGTGCGGGCGGTGGCGAATGGCCGCGTCATCCGCATCGATCGCCGCGGCATGGGCGGGCTTGAGGTCGCGGTCCAGCAT
Organism: Acidisoma sp. S159; assembly: GCF_009766125.1. NCBI lineage: Bacteria > Pseudomonadati > Pseudomonadota > Alphaproteobacteria > Acetobacterales > Acidocellaceae > Acidisoma > Acidisoma sp. S159. Next base: position 335,458 of record NZ_LMUG01000008.1, on the reverse strand, counting down.
GACGGGTTTCGCGCGCTCTACGCCCATCTCGGCCAGGTCTCACCGGCACTGGCCGAGGGCGCGACGCAGGTCCGGGCCGGCCAATGGATTGGCCGCATCGGCCGCACCGGCCTTACCTTCGGCACCCACCTCTATTTCGAGATCGCGGTGGACGGACACCGCGTCGATCCCGCACCCTATCTCGGCGTCGTCCCCTGCGGCGCTGGAAACCAGGCATCGGTGCGGCCGAGCAAGTGATAGGCCACCATCCCCACCCATTCATGGCTCGCGAGGTCGATCATGCCGAGCCGTTCCGGAAGCCCGCCCAACATCAGCACATCGAGCCGCATCGCCGTCTTATAACCGACCGGCCAGGGCAGCACGTTCCAGCCGGCTTTGCGGAAAATGCCGACCGAGCGCGGCATATGCCAGGCCGACGTAATCAGCGCCCAGTGCTGATCTGGACGTGGCATCAGCAGCCGCTTGAGCAGAACCGCATTCTCATAGGTCGTGCGGGATCCGCTCTCGTAGCGCACCCGGCCGGGCGGCACGCCCAGCGAGTCGAATAAAGACCGCGCTACATCCGCTTCGCTCAGCCTTCCGCGCAGCAGTCGCCCGTTGCCGCCGGTGAAGGCCAGGATAGCAGCGGGATAGCGCCGGCTGAGGGCCACCAGCGTCGTCATCCGCTCGGCCGCATCGTTGAGCGCCGGGATGCCATGGGCCTCGGTTAGATCGGTATCGACCGCGCCGCCAAGGACGATGATGCCATCCACCTGCGCTGGCGGCACCGTCACCTGCGGGAACCGGCCTTCCAGCGGCTCCAGCATGAGGGGACCGATCGGCAGCAGGACCACCAACCCCATCGCGCCGAGCGACAGCGTAAGGCAGACCAGCGCCCCAGCGCGCCGCCGAGCGTAGAGCAGCAACAGTCCCAGGAGGCCCAGCAGCAGCAAGAAGCTGCTCGGCCTCAGCAGGATCCAGAGTAGTTTCGAGATTAGGAACACTTGGGCCGCCCATTCAACCGGTGATGTTGGGTGGCGAGGGGCAAAGATGTGTAATGAACGCGATCCAGAGATCCGTCATGGCACGCGAAGGCGTGCCATCCACGCCTGGCCCTTTGTGAAGCAAGAAAAGGCGTGGATGCCCGGCCTTCGCCGAGCATGACGTGGTGGAATGGGCGAGGTTCAAGCCGAAAGCCAATCGGAGGCGAGGACCGCTCAACGGGTTGGACAACTAAGTCAGGAGCACGTTGCGATCCCGCAGCACCACTGCCGAAAACCTACTCGCAGCGGCCGATGACTTTGCCCGGCGCCGGATAGGCGGCCGGATCGCTGCCCGGCGGCAGGATCTGGATGCCGCGCACCATCCCGGCCCAGGTGCCGCCGCCCTGCCACTGGAACAGCGCGAGGTCCGGGTAATAGCAGCCGTTCTGCACGAACAGGGTGTGATTGGCCTGGCTCGGGTCGGCCGCATCATAAACCGCGATCCACTGCCCCGTGCCGTTCGACAGGGATGTTGTTGGGAAGTTCGGCACCGGTCCGCTCGCCGACATATCCTCCGTCGAGCCCGTGCAGCCGATACCGGTCCACAGCCGCACCAGGCCGGAGGGCGGGGTGCCGCAGGAGCTCTGTGCCAAGGCCGGCGCGGCGAAGCCGAGCAGCAGCGCGCCTCCCAGAAGCACCATGGAGAGCAGCGCGCGGCGAGGGGAGGAACGTGATGCAGAAACCTCGGTCATGGACTGTCCTACCTGAAATCGGGCTGGAAACTACGCCGCCCCAGGCCTTCAAGACAACCTGGGCGGCCTGAGAACCCGCCGGACCGCCTGTCAGCGGAAGTCCCGCGTCGGCACCTTGATGCCGGGTTTGCCCTCCCGAGGGTCCGGCGCACTGCCGCGTTTGACCTCGTCGCCACGGCCATGGGGCAGGGGAAAATCCTCCTCGCCCCGGCCTAGCGACGCCAGCATCGGCGAAAGATCTCCAACCGTCGCCGCCACGATATGCACCACCAACCCCTCTCGCTGGATCCGGCCACGCACCTCCAGCATGCGGGCGGAGATGATCAGCGGCCGGTTGGCGTCGAAGACCGAGGGCCAGATCACGACATTGCCGATCCCCGTCTCGTCCTCGATGGTAATGAACATCACGCCGTTGGCAGAACCGGGCTTCTGCCGCACCAGCACGAGGCCGGCGAATCGTCCCCATCGTCCGTCTCGCGCGGAAGGGAGATCGCCGCAGGGTACCACGCCGCGTGCCTTCAGGGCCGGGCGCAGAAACGCCACCGGATGGCGGCGCAGCGTGAGGCTCACGCTGCGGTAATCCTCCACCACCTCCCGCGCCTCGCTCATCACTGTCAGGGAAACCCCAGGCTCCGCCACCTCGGCCTGAGGCAGGGCGCCCGCATCAGCGGCGGCCCAAAGCGGCAAGGCGCTATCGGCCAAACCACGGATCGCCCAAAGCGCCTGCCGCCGATCGAGGCCGATCGGCGAGAAGGCATCCGCCTCGGCCAGCCGCTCCAGCGCCGCGACGGGCACGCCGCAGCGCCGCCAAGTCTCCTCCACCGTGGCGAAGGGACGGTCCGCCCGCTGCACCACGATTTTGGCGCCATCCTCATTGCCGAGCCCTTTGGCCATGCGCAGCCCGAGCCGGACCGCGTGCGGAGACCCGGTGTTCCCCTCCAAAGTGCAATCCCAGCGCGAGGCATTGATCGACACAGGCCGGATCTCGACGCCATGCGCCGCCGCATCCCGCACCACCTGCGCAGGCGCATAAAAACCCATAGGCTGGCTATTGAGCAAAGCGCAGCAGAAGACGTCGGGGTGATGACACTTCACCCAACTGCTCGCATAGGCAATGATCGCGAAACTCGCGGCATGGCTCTCGGGAAAACCGTACGAGCCGAATCCCTCGATCTGCCGGAAGGTATTTTCCGCGAAGGTGGCATTGTGACCATTGTCTGCCATGCCCTTGAGAAACTTCTCGCGGAACTGGCTTACCCCGCCTGTCACCTTGAAGGTCGCCATCGATCGTCGGAGCTGGTCTGCTTCGCTCGGCGAAAAGCCCGCGCAATGGATCGCGACCTGCATAGCCTGTTCCTGGAACAGCGGCACGCCGAGCGTTTTCGCCAGCACCCGTTTCAATTCCGGTGTCGGATAGTCCGGTTTCTCCCGCCCTTCCCGTCGCCGCAGATAGGGATGCACCATATCGCCTTGGATCGGTCCCGGCCGGACAATCGCGACCTGGATGACGAGATCATAAAACTTCGCCGGCTTGAGTCGCGGCAGCATCGACATCTGCGCCCGGCTCTCGATCTGGAAAGTGCCGAGCGTATCGGCCTTCTGGATCATCGCGAAGGTCGGTTTGTCCTCCTTCGGTATCGTATCCATTGTGAGCGACAAATTCTTATGCGTTTCCATCAAGTCGAAGGCGCGGCGCATGCAGCCGAGCATGCCAAGCCCGAGAACATCGACCTTCATGAATTTCAAATGGTCGATATCGTCCTTGTCCCATTCGATGACCTGGCGATTCTCCATCGCCGCCGGCCCAACCGGCACGAGATCGTCCAGCCGGTCGCGGGTCAGCACGAAACCGCCGGGATGTGTGCCAAGCTGGCGCGGAAAACCGATCAGCAGGCGGGCGAGATCCAGCGTCATCCGCAGCCGCCGGTCCTCGAGGTTGAGATTGAGCGCCTCCGCATGTTCGCGCTCAACCCCATCGCGTGACCAGCCCCAAACCTGCGCCGCCAGCGCTCCCGTCACATCCTCCGACAAGCCGAGCACCTTGCCGACATCCCGCACCGCGCCGCGCGACCGAAAGCGCATGACGGTCGCGCACAACGCGGCATGGCCGCGGCCATAGTGGCTGTAGACCCATTGGATGACGATCTCGCGCTGCTCATGCTCGAAATCGACATCGATATCCGGCGGCTCATTGCGGTTGGCGGAAACGAAGCGCTCGAACAGCAGGCCCGAGAGAACCGGATCGATCTCGGTAATGCCAAGCACGTAACACACAGCGGAATTCGCCGCCGAACCGCGGCCTTGGCAAAGGATGCCCTTTGATCGGGCAAACCTCACGATGGAATGCACCGTGAGGAAATACGGCGCGTATTTCATTTCGGCGATAAGCGTCAATTCGTGCCGTAGCTGAGCGGCGACGTTCTCCGGCAGCTCATTCGGATAGCGAAAGGCAACGCCTTCCTCCCAGACCAATCTTTCGAGCATGTCTTGTGCCGTTTCATTCGGCCGCTCGCTTTCATCCGGATATTGGTATTCGATATCCTTCAGCGCGAATTTGCAGCGCTTCGCGATGATCTCGGTATTGGCGATGGCCTCGGGGTAGTCGGCGAAAAGCCGCGCCATTTCCTTGGGCGGCACGAGGTGACGGTCGGCGAAGCGTTCGCGCCGGAAGCCGACATCATCGATCTTCGTGTGCTCGCGGATGCAGGTCACGATGTCCTGCAGGATGCGCCGCTCGGGCTCGTGATACAGCACATCGCCGGTCGCCAGTAGCGGCACCCGCGCGGACTGGGCGAGCATGGCGAGGTTGTGCCGCCGCACGGCATCGCCGGGGCGCCGGCGCAGGCTGAAGGCGAGATAGGCGCGGTCGGGAAACGTATCACGCAGGCGGGTGAGGTGGCCGGGCAAGGCGTCGTCCGGTTCATCCCCCAGCATGGCGGCGATCAGCCCGCGCGCATGAGCCGCCACATCCGCCCAGTGCAGCAGGCACGACCCGGCGGGCAGCCCGTGCTTATGCGCGCGCCGTTTCCCTAAAGTTAGCAGCCGACAGAGATTGGACCAGGCCGCCCGATCCGTCGGGTAGACGAGCAGGGACGGCGCATCCTCCAGCACCAGCCGGCAGCCCGGCACCAGCCGCAGCCCGGCCTCTTCCGCTCTCTGAGAGGCGCGGGCCATGCCCGCCACGGTGTTGCGATCGGTGACCGCGATTGCCTCGTAGCCCATCAGCTGGGCCGTCGCGATCAACTCCTCCACATGGCTCGCGCCGCGCAGGAAGGAGTAGTTCGTGGTGAGTTGAAGCTCGATATAGGCCATCGCGAAACCCGGTGTTGGTCGGCAGAACGTCTTCTAACTGACGATGAGGTGGATTGGAACAAAACAAGAACAACTCATTCACGCTGACGGGGCATTTTTCACAAAGATTAAAGAATCCCCGACTAAAGTGGAGGTCTTTCAATTGTGGTGCCGCCTTGACACAGCTCCCGAGTGCCGCCGGCTCCCATCCGTCCATGACGTCCGACAGGTGCGAAGTCGCTTCACCATCCCCCGAGTTTTGCTGCCATCCGTCCGATTACCAGGGGACGGAGGCGAAAACCGTTGAGGCAAAGAAATCGCTTATTAAGCGTGCTCAGCGGACCATCGGAAAAGTCTGGCTCGAACATAGACCTGTACCGCTCGCTAACGGCAACGAACTCACGCTGGTGCACCAGCTCGGAACCCGCCGCATTACCACTGAGGAGGAGGAAACCGCACAGCACTTCCTCAACGAGATTTCCATTGATGTGGACACGACGATCGCCATGGTATCCGGTCCCTGGGACAAGCGGCTCAACGAACTGGGGGCTGCCTGCTTCCTCTTCGCGCCAGAAGGGCCTACGCCAAAAGAAAAAGGCGATCTCCTAAAGATGCTGACGCAAGTCAGAAAGGCGTTGCACAAGCCGATCCGCATCAAGCTATCGGACTATTTGTCCGAGGGTCTCATTGGCTACGTTAACGTCGGGCCGGTTTCCAAAAGACCCAATGGAAAGATATGGTTAAGCCAAATGGAAGGGCTGCCAATAGCGAAGGGAGAAGTGCATCTCAGCCGCGAAGGTTTCAAAAAGTCTCCTGGGATGGAGGCAGCGGTGCTGCATGAAGTCTCACATCGCGAAGCGAATACGACAGATGTCCGCAGCTTGGGGCAAGACGACGAACAGGCCACGTCAGGCTATATCGACTATCCATTTCTTCACTTGGCGCAAGAAATCCGCTTCAGAAAGGGTAGAACGCCCGAAAAACATTTGGCGAAAGTCAATGCTGACGCTTTCACCTATTTCATTCGCGCGCTCGTGGACAAAGAAAAAGTGTCGTCGATATCGACGAAACCCGAGCCAGACCCAGCTAAGCCAACCCCGGCCGTACCAACCGCCACCACCACCTTGGCCCCCACAAAGCCGCCACCGACAAAAACCGACTCGAGGGCAGTAGCGAGACCCCTTCCACTCAACAGTCGCTCGGGTCGTTCCGGCTAAATCGCACCGCCTCAGTAACCGACCCGCACCAGCCGATGCTGCTTCCGGCCCGCCAGTAGCTTTAGCGCGCCATCGCGCAGATCGGCCGCGAGACACCGGCCTTTCATTGCTGATCGCTACGTCGTTCAGTACCCAGCATACCCGACAAACGCTTCAGAAGGCCCACCAGTTACCTACTTCTAAAATCTTGCCACCATTTACAAACTGGCCAGAAGCTAAGGCGGCAACGAGACCCATCTCACACAGCAACGCGCGTCGCTCCGGAAAAAAATCGTCTCGCCTCAGTCGCCGACGCGAACCAACCGATGTTGCTTCCGGCCCGCCGACAACTTCAGCGCGCCATCCCGCAGATCCGCCGCCGAGATCACCAGCCCCTCATCGCTGATCGCCACATCGTTCAGCCGGGCGCCGCCGCCGCGAATGAGCCGGCGCGCCTCCCCGTTGCTTGCGGCGAGACCCGCCGAAACGAAAAGCGCGAAGGCCGGGACCCCCGCCGCAAGTTCCGCCTCCGGCAAGGTCACGCTCGGCAGATTCTCGGCCGCCGCGCCCTCCTCGAAGGCGAGACGCGCGGTCTCGGCCGACGCCGCGGCGGCTTCGGCGCCGTGCGCGAGGGTCGTCGCCTCAGTCGCCAGCCGCTTCTTCGCCTCGTTGATCTCGGCGCCGCCAAGCACCTCCAGGCGCGCGATCTCCTCCAGCGGCACGTCAGTAAATAGCCGCAGGAAGCGGCCGACATCGGCGTCCTCCGTATTGCGCCAGAACTGCCAGTAATCGAAGGGCGACAGCCGCTCCGCTGTCAGCCAGACAGCACCCTTCGCCGTCTTGCCCATCTTAGCGCCCGACGCGGTGGTGATCAGCGGTGCCGTCAGCCCGAAAACCTGCCGCCCATCGGTGCGCCGCACCAGATCGACGCCCGAAACGATATTGCCCCACTGATCCGAGCCGCCCATCTGCAACGCAACCCCAAGCCGGCGGCTGAGTTCGCGAAAATCATAGCTCTGCAATATGGAATAGTTGAATTCGAGGAACGTGAGCCCCTGCTCGCGATCCAGCCGGGACTTCACGCTGTCGAAGGACAGCATGCGGCTGATGCTGAAATGCGGCCCGATCTCACGCAGCAGCTCGATATAGCCAAGCTTGTCGAGCCAATCGGCATTATTCGCCATGATGGCATCCGAAGGCCCGTCGCCGAAACGCAGGAAGGGCGCGATATTGCGGCGGATGCCGGCGATATTCTCCGCGATCTGCGCGTCGGTCAGCAGTTGCCGCGCTTCCTCGCGGAAGGAGGGATCACCGATCTTCGCCGTGCCGCCACCCAGAAGTGCTACCGGCTTATGTCCGTGCTTCTGCAACAGCCGCAGCAGCATGATCTGCACCATATGCCCGACATGCAGGCTGTCACCGGTCGGATCGAAGCCGATATAGCCCGCCACCGTCCCGGCCGAGAGCGCCGCGTCCAGCTCCGCTTCATCCGTGCATTGAAATACGAAGCCGCGCGCATGCGCCTCCGCCAGAAACCCGCTCTTCGTCGTCATCGCCTGCGATCCGTGGCTAAACTGCGCCGCTGGCTATCACGGGAGGGATGAAACGGAAATGTTGCGGGTGATCGGGCTGATGAGCGGCACCTCGCTAGACGGCGTCGATGCCGCCTGGCTAGAGACGGATGGCGAGGCGGTCGACGCCCTCGGCCCGAGCATAACCGTCCCCTACGACCCCAGCCTAAGAGACGACCTCCGCCGCATTCTGGATGACGCCCCCGGACTGGCCCCGGAGGACCCGCATCTACTCGCGGTCACTCGGCGGCTGACCGAAACCCACGTCGAAGCCGTGCGCGCCCTGGCGGCCGAGGCCGATCTCATCGGCTTCCACGGCCAGACCATCCTGCACGACCCGGGTCGTCGGCGAACCTGGCAGATCGGCGACGCGGCCTATCTCGCCGACGCTCTGGACACGCCGGTCGCCTATGCTTTCCGCGAAGCGGATGTTGCGGCAGGCGGGGAGGGTGCGCCCTTCGCCCCTCTGTTCCACGCGGCCCTCGCGCAGAACCTGGCTAAGCCTCTCGCGGTTCTAAATGTCGGCGGCGTTGCCAACGTCACCTTCCTTAGCGCCGATGGCGGCGTCTTCGCGGGCGACACCGGGCCAGGAAACGCTTTGCTCGACGATTGGGTAACGCGCCACACGGGCGCGAGCCGGGACGAGGATGGCCGCCTCGCCGCGAAGGGGAAAGCCGACGCCGCCGTGCTCCGGCGCTGGCTGCAAGACCCGTATCTCGTCCGCGCTTTGCCAAAATCGCTCGACCGCCTGCATTTCCACGCTTGCCTTGACGACATCGCGGCACTTTCCCCGGCGGACGGCGCGGCGACATTGGTCGCCTTCACCGCCGGCGCCGTCGCCCGCACCGCGCTGCCCCAGGCCCCCCAAAGATGGCTGGTCACCGGCGGCGGACGACACAATCCGACGATGATGCACGCGCTCCGCGACGCGCTCGGCGTTCCGGTCGAACCCGTCGAAGCTGTGGGCTGGCATGGTGACGCGCTGGAGGCACAATGTTTCGGCTTCCTCGCCGCCCGCGTGACGCGCGGCCTGCCACTCAGCCTGCCGACGACAACCGGCGTGCCAAACCCCTTGTTGGGCGGCCGCATCGTCAACCCGGCCAAGCCCTGAGAGCCACTCACCTTCTTGCCAGCACGTCTCCCCTTTATGTTGCGTTGCCGGCCTGACCTCGCGATGATCGGCTCCTCTCTAGGGGGGGAGGGTCTCATGATCAGCCTGCGTCCCTATCGTAGCCTCGGTGGCGGCCATCATGGATGGCTCAAAACCCGCCACCACTTTGCTTTCGCCGATTACCAGGATCCCGAGCGCCCCAACTGGGGCAAGCTCCGTGTCTGGAACGACGACGAGATCGCGGCTGGTGCGGGATTCCCGGCGCATCCTCACGCGAATATGGAAATCATCACCTATGTCCGTGATGGCGCCATCACCCATGGCGACAGCCTGGGCAACAAAGGTCGCACCGAGGCCGGAGATGTTCAGGTGATGAGCGCGGGGATCGGCCTGCGCCACGCCGAATACAATCTGGAACCGAGCGCCACCTCGATCTTCCAAATCTGGATCACGCCTGATACGGAGGGCGGCGCACCCTCCTGGGGCAGCCGCGCTTTCCCCAAACAGGACCGCGCCGGAACCTTCACTGTCCTGGCAAGCGGCTTCTCCGAGGACACCGACGCGCTACCCATCCGCAGCGACGCCCGCGTCATCGGCATCACGCTGAAAGCCGGCATGTCCGCCGACTATCCGGTGGCGGAGGGGCGGCTGGTCTACCTCGTCCCCGCGACCGGCCTGGTCGAGGTCAACGGCGTCAGCGTTGCGGCACGCGACGGCGCCGCGATCGAGGACGAAACCTCTCTGCACCTCGCGGCGCTGGAGGAAACCGAGATCGTCCTGGTCGAGACTTCGGCTTAGCCTGCAGGCGAAGGAACCGCCGTTCCCGTCTCCAACGTGAGGCTCGCCTCCAACGCCGGGCTCGGCCCCAGCGTCGTGCTCTTCTGCAACGTCAGGCTCGCTTCCTCGTCATCCTCGGCGAAGGCCAAGGATCCGTGCCTTGCTTGTGGCTGCGGCGGTGAAGGCGTGGATGCTCGGCCTTCGCCGAGCATGACGAATCGCCCGATAGATCAACACGGAGACCGACAAACCCTACAAATACCGTCCGACCAGATTCTCCAAATACTCCTGCTGTCCCGACCGGGGCTTAGGATCGAGGCCCTCCTTCGCCACCCGTGCCGCGATCTCCTCCAGGCTGCGCGAGCCATCCAGCATGGCGCGCCCCTCGGCACCCTCCCATCCGGCGTATCGAGTCTCCACGGCCTTCGGCAGCACACCATCCTCAATCATCGCCGCTGCCATCAGCAATGCCCGCGCGCAAAGATCCATGCCTCCAGCATGGGCGTAGAGCAAATCATCGGGGTCGAGCGATTGCCGCCGGATCTTCGCATCGAAGTTGCACCCGCCCGTGGTGAAGCCGCCCGCGCGCAGTAAATGGAACAGGCCAAGCGCCATCGTCGTCGGATCATTGGGGAACTGATCCGTATCCCAGCCCGACTGCCGGTCGCCCCGATTGACATCCAGCGAACCAAAGATCCCGAGCGCGATCGCAGTCGCGATCTCATGCTCATACGTATGCCCCGCGAGCGTCGCGTGGTTGTCCTCGATATTGACCCGTACCTCGTTTTCCAGCCCGAAGCGCTTGAGGAAACCGTAGACCGTGGCAACGTCGAAGTCATATTGATGCTTCGTCGGTTCCTGCGGCTTCGGCTCGAGCAGGATCGTGCCCTTGAAGCCGATCTTGTGCTTGTGCTCGACGACCATCGTGAGAAAGCGGCCGTACTGTGCGATCTCGCGGCTGAGGTCGGTGTTGAGCAGAGTCTCGTAGCCCTCGCGTCCGCCCCACAGCACGTAATTCTCGCCGTCGAGTCGGTGCGTGGTTTCCAGCGCATGCTTCACCTGCGCGGCGGCATAGGCGAAGACTTCGGGGTCGGGATTGGTCGCGCCGCCGGCCATATAGCGGCGGTGAGAGAACAGGTTCGCGGTGCCCCACAGCACGCGCACCTTCGCGGTCTCCATCTTCTTCTCGAAAAGGTCGGCGATCACATCGAGGTTGCGGTTGCTCTCGGCGAGGCTGTGGCCTTCGGGCGCCACGTCCCGGTCATGGAAGCAGAAGAACGGCACGTCCAGCAGGCGGAACAGCTCGAAACCGACCTCGGCTTTGAGCTTTGCCTGGGTCATTACGTCGCCCGCGAGCATCCAAGGCCGCAGGAAAGTCTCGCCGCCGAAGGGATCGCCGCCGGGCCAGGCCAGGCTATGCCAATAGGCAACGGCGAAGCGCAGATGCTCCTCCATGCGCCGCCCCAGCACGACGCGGTCCTTGTCGTACCAGCGGAAGGCGAGGGGGTTGGTGCTGTCTTTGCCTTCGTAGCGCAGCGGCTCGGTCCGCCCAAAAAACTTGATTGGCTCAGACATTCTCGTCCCCCTCGGCCGTTTCTGTTTGCCGGCAAGCGCGTGCGCGGCAAGGGCGGCGCTACTGCCCCGTCACGCGCGGCGAAAGCCGTGCATCCACGCCTTTTTGAGGGACAGAGGCGGCCGCGACAAGAGACGGTCTGCGCTGAGTATGGCCTGCGGGAGCCGCAACCACAGCCCGGCCTACGGCGCCTTTTTGTCCTCCGGGATCACGCCCAGCGACGCGGCGGCCACCGCAGAGACGACGCCGAAGGCGCTCGCCATCTCGCTTGGGATGATGATCGTCGTGCCGCGATCCTTGTTCATCTCGTAGATCAGGTTCATCTGCCGCAACTTCAGCGCGATCGGGTCATCCGCATAGACCTGCGCCGCCGCCTTCACCTTCAGCGCGATGCCGATCTCGGCCGAAGCCAGCGTCTCTCGCGCCTGCTTCTCACGCTCCGCCTGAGCCTGGCGGCTCATCGCATCCTGCAGAGAATTGGGAATCGCGATGTCCTTGATCTCGACCGAGGTGATTTCGACGCCCCAGATTGTCGTCTTGCGGCTGATCGTGGCGCGCAGCTCCTCATCCGCCGTCTGCCGGTCGGACAAAAGTTGCGACAGATCGTGGCTTCCGATCGTCTCGCGCAGGCTGGTCTGCGCCACGCGCTCCACCGCGAGCCGGTAGTTCTCGATCTCGGTCGCCGCCTGCCGAGGGTCGACCACCCGCCAGAAAACGATGGCATCCATGGCGATCGCCACGGTGTCGCGGGTCAGCGCCTCTTCGGCCCTGATCTCGGTGGTGCGGATCCGCAGGTCGATCACGGTCGCGATGGTTTCCAGGAACGGGATCACATAGAAAAGCCCCGGTCCGCCAAGCCCGCGATACCGCCCGAGCCGGAGGATCACCGCCCGGTTCCACTGATCCGTCATCTTGAGCCAGGCCGGAATCGTGATGGCCGCGATCACCAGGATCACGGCCAGGGCGACCGCAAAGACAGCCTCGTGGCTAAGCTCCACCAGGAGAGCCGCAACGACGAGGCAGATCACGGAGAAGATATAAGCAATGGGCGGAGCGTTCATGGCACGCGTTCCTGGCGGAATGAGGTCGTCAGTCTAGACCCTGCTTAGCCGGAAAGCGGTCGAGGAGGGTGGTCCGCATTGCGGGCGGCAGAAGCGCCGCTAGCCTGGCACCCCAGGCGACCCAGCCGGGGAAGGCGCCTCGCACCGCGCCGCGCTCGATCGCTCGCATCATACGGATCGCGGCCTTCTCGGCGCTCATGATGCCGGGCATGGGAAACTTGTTCACCTCGGTCATCGGCGAAGCAACGAAGCCGGGGCAGAGGCTGGTGAGCAGAATGCCGTGCCGCTTCGCCGTCGGCGCGGTTCCCACCACCCAGGAATCGACCGCCGCCTTCGATGCGCAATAGGCCGGCGCCATAGGTCCCGGCAGGAAAGCGGCGACCGAGGCGACGACCGCAATGCGACCACGCACGCCACCGGCGCCCGGCGACTGGGACATCATGAGCCCAATCGTCGGCAGCACGGTATTGAGAACGCCATCCAGGTTGGTCTCGAAAATCGCCCGCGTCTGCTCTCCGCTCTCCTCGCCGCCCTCGCCGGTGCCGCCCGAAATGCCGGCATTGGCGATGACGAGGTCGAGCGGTCCCGAGGCGTAAATCCAGTTCGCCATGCCCATGCGATCGGTCACGGAAAGTGCGCGAGTCGCGACCTCGGCGCCGCGGATGCGGCACCCCGCCGCCGTCGCTCTCAGCCGCTCGTGATCCCGACCACCGAGATAGAGAGTCGTTCCAGGTTGAGCGAGCAGCACGGCGAGAGCCCGGCCGATGCCCGAGGAGGCGCCGGTGATGAGGATGCGCTGGAGGGGCATGGGATCCATACTAGCTTAGGCGTGATGGTCTTCACACGGCGCCGATTCGCAATACAAGGTGCAACATGGAGCGATCCGAACCTTCTTCAGTGCTGCTACCGCAACCCTGTGCGATGACGACATGATCGCCCCTCGTATCGAACGCCGGGGCCTCTGCCTCGTCCTCGCCGCGCCGTCCGGCGCCGGAAAAAGCAGCATCACCCGCGCCCTGCTGGCCGAGGAGCGCGAGTTGCTGCTCTCCATCAGCCTGACGACCCGTGCGCCCCGGCCCGGCGAGGAAGAGGGCAAGCACTATTATTTCCGCTCGGCGGCCGAGTTCCAGGCGTTGCAGGCCAATGGCGGCCTGCTGGAATGGGCGAATGTCTTCGGGCGCGAGACGCTCTATGGCACGCCGCGCGCCCCGGTCGAGGCGGCGCTGGCGGCGGGCAGGGACATGATCTTTACGATCGACTGGCAGGGCTTCCGACAGATGCGCGCGGCGATGCCGGCCGATGTGGTGGGGGTCTTCCTTCTGCCGCCCTCGATGCAGGTGCTAGAGGAGCGGCTAAGACGCAGGGGGCAGGACAGTCCGGAGGAGATCGCACGCCGCATGGCGGCGGCACGCGGCGAGATCGCCCATTTCACCGAATTCGACCATGTCCTCGTCAATTCCGACTTCAACGATGCGGTGCGCGATGTGCGCGCGATCCTGCGGGCCGCGCGGCTGGCGACCCCGCGCCAGATCGGACTGCACACCTTCACGCAGATGGATTTGGTATGAGACTGATTGCTGGCGGCTGCGCGTTCCTGGGCGCGCTCGGTCTCGCGGCTTGCGCGATTCCCGGCCGCGAGGTGGCGTCGCCCACATCCTACCCACCGTCCCTCGTCACCGTCGAACAGACGGAGGGCCAGTCTGGCCGCGTGCCGTTAGTGACGATCGAGACACCGGTTTCGGCTGCCGACTACAAGGGGCCTTTGGCCCAGGCCGTGCAGGCCGCCGAGGCCCGCAAGCCCGATGTTGCTTTCGACGTGCTTGCGGCCGTCCCGCCTAATGGCACTCCGACCCATCAGGCCGACGCTGCCGACGGAATAACGCCGGACGCTACGGCAGTGGCCGAGGCAATTGCTCGTGACGGGGTCTCCACCGACCGCATCCGCCTGGGCGCGGTGGTCACCGTGAGCAATGTGCCGCCAGCGGTTCGCGTCTACGTGCGGTAGGGCTTACGATCCGGCCGGCTTAACCAGCCACCAATCGATCCGCCTCGATACGCGCCACCGCCGCCGCCACATAACCCTCGTCGATCTCGATCCCGACACCCTCCGCGCCAAGCCGCTCCGCCGCGAGGAGGGTGGTTCCCGCGCCGAGGAACGGATCGAGCACCCGAGGCGTCTCAACGCCATGCAGCTTGATGCAGCGCAAGGGCAACTCCACCGGAAATCCCGCCGGATGGCCAAACTTCTGCGTCTTGGATTGCACGGTCTCGTAGGGAATGAACCAGACATTGCCCGCGCAACGCTTATCCCGAGCGTGACCCCAGCGCGCGATATTGGACTTGTCCTTGAACGGCACCCCCACCGCCAGCCGGTCGATCGGCACCGCGCCCGTTTTGGTGAAGTGGTAGATCGCCTCGTGATTCTGGTTGAGGTAACGCGCGCTGTTGATCGGCTTGAAATGACCGATCGTCTCGTCGCCCTCGCTGAAGGACTTCACCCAGAGTATTTGGTTCTGCAGCAGGAAGCCCGCGCCCATCGCACGCGCCACATCCGCCGCGATCCACGGATCCGTCCCCGTGCTGCCCAGGTTGAGGAAAAACGAGCCCGCCGGCGCAAGCACCTTAGCAATGGCGGCACCAACCTCGCCCAGCCACGCGAGATAAACCTCACGCGGCAAACGGTCTCGGTAGGACCGATAAGCAATGCCGATATTATACGGCGGTGAAGTCACGCAGACATCGAAGCTCTCGGGCTCCAGCCGTGCCAATGCCGCAAGACAGTCATCCGCGATGATGCTCTGGCGGCCAACGCGAATGACGCGGCCCGGCGCCGGTGCAATAGCATCCACGCCCTCAGCGATCCGTAAGCCGGAACTCGATGCGCCTGTTGCGCGCGAAAGCATCCGGCGTCTTGCCCGTATCGAGCGGCTGAGTATCCGCGAAGGCTGTCGCCGCGAGGTGATTGGGCGGCACACCATCGAGGATCAGCAATTGCACCACGGAAATCGCTCGCGCGGCCGAAAGCTGCCAGTTGTCCTTATACGGCCCGCTGGTAATCGGCTGGCTATCCGCATGGCCATCGACACGCAACATCCACGACAGATCCGGCGGAATCTCTTTTGCGATGCCACGAATGGCGGCGGCGATCTTGTCGATTTGCGCCTGGCCGCCGCCCGTCATGTCCGCGCTATTGACCGGGAACAGCACGTCACTCTGGAACACGAAGCGATCGCCGACGATGCGGATATCCGGCTGGTTCTTCAGCACATCACGCAGCTTGCCGAAGAAATCACTACGGTAGCGCTGCAACTCCTGCACCTTGGCGGCCAGCGCGAGGTTCAGCTTGCGCCCAAGATCCGCGATCTGCGCGTCCTTGTCCCGCCCCTGGCTCACCTGCAACTGCAGCGCCACCGAAATCGCCGCGAGCTGATCGCGCAACTGCGCCATCTGCTGACGCAGCAGCTCGATCTCCGCCTGTGCCGAAGCGGTGAGATCCTTCTGCTGATCGAGCGCCGTGCTGCCTGCCGCCGTCACCGCCTTCTGTCGCGCGAGATCCACCTGGTTCTGCTGCAGCTGCACCTGCGCCGCAGCGGTGGCCGCCGTCGCCTGCGTCAAGGCCGACTGCAGATCCGCGAGCCGCGCACTAGCCGAGGTCGCCTGCACACCGCTATCGGCAAGCTGAGCCTGCAGCTTGTCACGCGTCGCGGTCAGCGCGGAGAGTTTTGTCGCATCGCTATTGGCCGTCGCCTCCGCCGCAGATAGCTGCTGCGCCAGCGTGTCACGCGCCGCCGTCACCGCATTGAGGTCATGGGCAAGGCTCGCCACATTGGAACGCAGATCGGAGGTGCGCCCCTGTTCCAGCGACAGCATGTCGGTGAGCTGCGCGATCTCCTGGTTGAGCTTCGCCAGCGCCTTGTCCTTGCTGGTGAGCGTCACCGATAGCAGCCCCTGCGCCAGCACGAAGACCAGCAGCACGAAGATCGTGACCATGAGCAGGGTCGACAGCGCATCGACATAGCCGGGCCAGGCATCCAGCCCATTGCTTTGCCGCCGGCGATGATAACCGGGCATGCTCAGCGGCCCCCTTCGGCCAAGGCCGCGATAGTGCGGGTGAGGACGCGTAGCTCATTGCGCAGCTCGGCCGTGCTCTGCAACCGGCCTTGCTCGGTCTCGGCGATCAACCGCTGCAAGCCGTGTTCGATATTCCGCAGATGGGCGTGCGCCACTTCGTCGGAGGCGCGGTGATCGCGACTTTCGCCGAGCCGCTGCAAGGCCGGCAGCAACCCCGCCTGGGTCTCGGCGATCCGCAGCATAAGTTGCTGGTTAGCCCGCATCGTATCGGTGAAAGTATTGAGCCGGTCGGCCAGCGCCGCCAAAGTTTGCGTCGATTGCCCGCGGCCTTCCTCGCCACGCGACAAGACGGCCTGCAAGCTCTCCATATTCTCGGCGGTCTGCTCCAGCAGCGCCTGCACATAGAGCGGCACATTGCCGCCTTCGCCCTCGCCGCCGAGCACGCCCGAGGACAGCCGGGTAAGGCTCGCGAGCCAATCTTCCAGCTCATTGTAGAACCGATTCTGCGCCTGCCCGGCCTGGAGATCGAGGAAGCCGAGCACCAGCGCGCCGGCCAGCCCGAACATCGAGGAGGAGAAGGCGGTCGACATGCCCGCCAGCGGCCCCGCCAGACCGCTCTTGAGCTGGTCGAACACCGCATTGATATCGCCGCCGCCCACGCTCATGCCGTGGATAACATCGGCGACCGCGCTGACCGTCTTCAGCAAACCCCAAAAGGTGCCGAGCAGGCCGAGGAAGATCATCAGCGCCGTCGCGTAGCGCGAGAGTTCGCGGCTCTCATCCAGCCGGCTTCCGATGCCGTCGAGCAGGCTGCGCATCGCCTGGGTCGAAAGCGTCACGCGGCCATCCGCGCGGGTGCCGCTCTCCGCCCGGCTCGCCAGCATGCGCGCCATAGGTGCGAGCAGTTTGGGCGGCGTGATGCCGGAAATTCGTTGCCGGTTGCGCTGATATTGGCCGACCCAGGAAACCTCGGGCTCAAGCCGCAGCACCTGCCGCAGGTTCCACAGAATGCCGAGCAGCAGCACCAGAAAGATGAAGGCGTTCAGATAGGGGTTGCTGCTGAAGAAAACGCGAAGTTTGGGAATCAGGAAAATCGCGACGACGCCGACCGCGCCCAGGAAGATCAGCATGCGGATGAAGTAGGTAGTGGGGCGGGTCATGTGCGCGTCGGACCGGATCAGTGAGTGGCGGAAGATGGCTGAGGACGGGGCGCCCCGGATGGGCTCGCCACGACCTCGACCCGATTGGGTGGCGAACCGCCCGCATTGCCGAGCGCCAACAGACGGATACGTCCGCCGGGCACTCCGGCTTCGAGCAAGGCGGTCTGGACCGCCTGGGCGCGTGACAAAGCGAGCCGGCGAGGCGTCGATGGGTCGTCGTCGCCGGGCGCTGCCGCGGCATAGGCGCTAACGACGTACTGGGTGGGGCGGCTCGCCCGGTTGTGGGCGAAGTCCCGCAACGCGGCCTGTTCGGCCGGCGGCAGGTCGATATCCTGGACAAGGAACGGCAGCGTCAGCTTGTCGGACCCGGGCGGCAGCCCGACCTCTGCGGACGTCGCGGACGTCGCGGGCGTCGGCTTCCCCGGCGCCGGTGGAGAGGCGGCCGGCAGCGGTGGAGTGGCTGTCGCGAGGCGAGGTTCGGGCAAGGCGGGCGCGGCACCAGGCAGTGCAAGCTCGGGCGGGCTGACTTCGGGCGGGGTAGGCTTGGCCGCGGGCGGCACGACAGCCGCTTTAGGCTCCGGTCCCGGCAAAGGCGGAGGTGTCCATGGCTTCGGTTGTGCCGGGACCGCCGACATCGGGGCTGGCAAAGGCGGCGGTGCAGTGGCGATGGTAGTCAGCGTGGAGACCGAGTTGGGCGGCGTCTTCCCGCTTCCGATTCCGGTGCCGGTCCCGGTCGCGACGGCTGCGGGTGGCGCGGCCTGACCTTGGTTTGGGGCGCCGCGCGCCACGGCACGGTGACGGTGACGCGGAAGCAGGTGGTGCGGTTTCGCCTCCGGCGGCACGGGCAATCCTCCGCCTAGCCGGTCGAGCGCGTTGAGATCGACCGTCACCTGCGCCTGGGCGCCCAGCGGGGCACTCGCCAGGATCACGGGCAAGAAGAGAGGGAAAAACCGACGCATATCATTCGGCTTCTAAGGTAGTTCCGGCTCCGGTGGGAGGGGTTTCACGCGCGAGGCGAGTGCGCCGCCAAGCTGCTCTCGGCGCGGGGCCGTTGCGCGAATGGGCAACTCTCTCCACCTGTGCGGAAAGACTGAGGAAACTCGAGGGAGTGAGCCATGGCGAGCGCCGCATCGGGAACCGCCCCTATCGCTGAGTCCAGGCCGCGCGCATTGCGCGCCTTCCCCGCCATCTTGCGGGTGACCAGCGGCAACTTCCTCGAAATGTACGACTTCATGATCTACGCCTATTACGCCACCTATATCGGTCAGGCGTTTTTCCCTTCGCGTGATCCCTTTGCCTCGCTGATGGCCTCGCTGGCGACCTTCGGCGCCGGCTTCCTCATGCGGCCGGTGGGGGCGGTGGTGCTCGGCGCCTATATCGACCGCTACGGCCGGCGGCGTGGCCTGATCCTGACCCTCGGGCTGATGGCGGTGGCGCTGATCGTCATCGCGCTGACACCGGGCTACGCCAGCATTGGCATCGCGGCGCCGATTCTGGTGGTGATCGGGCGCCTCGTGCAGGGGTTCTCGGCCGGGGTCGAGCTTGGCGGCGTCTCGGTCTATCTGGCGGAGATCGCGCCGCCCGGCCGTCGCGGCTTCTTCTGCGCCTGGCAATCCGGCAGCCAGCAGGTGGCCGTCGCTGTCGCCGCTTTGCTCGGGGTTTTCCTGACCCTCATCCTCACGCCGGAGCAAATGGCCGCCTGGGGTTGGCGCATCCCTTTGCTCGTCGGCTGCGCGATCGTGCCGTTCCTCTTCGTCCTGCGCCGTTCGCTGCAGGAAACTCAAGCCTTCGCTGAGCGTGTCCATCCCAGCATCGGCGCCATCCTCCGCTCGATCGCGAGCCATTGGGCGATCGTGCTGATCGGCATGATGCTGATCGCGATGACGACGGTGAGTTTCTACCTGCTGACCGCCTATACCCCGACCTTCGGCCGCAAGGTTCTCGGTCTCGGCAATACTCATGTGATGCTGGTGACGCTGGCCGTGGCGGTCTCGAACTTCATTTGGCTGCCCGTCTGGGGCGCGATCTCGGACCGCATTGGCCGCCGGCCGGTTCTACTGGGCGCGACGATCGCCTCATTGGTAACAGGCTTTCCAGTTTTACTCTGGCTGACCCGCGACCCTTCTGTCGGCCATTTACTGGTCTCCGAGTTGTGGCTCTCGCTGCTCTTCGGCGCTTTCAACGGCGCGGCGGTGCCTTTCCTGACCGAGGTCATGCCCGAAGCCGTACGGACCACAGGCTTCTCGCTGGCCTATAGCCTCGCCACGGCTTTGTTCGGCGGATTTACACCGGCGATCTGCACCTTGCTCATCCACGCGACAGGCAGCCGAGCGATGCCGGGCCTATGGCTGAGCTTCGCGGCGGTGCTGGGTCTGGTGGCGACGCTCTTGGCGACCCGCGGAGGTGTCGGCCGCCGGAGCGCCGCGCGAGCCTAGGCGTGGCGCCTCAACTTCCTAGCGCGCTGCCGGCCGCGGCCAACCCCTCCGCCACGGCCTGGAGCAGTACCGGATGGAAATGCGGATTGCCGGAGACGATGTCCGCGCCCACCGTCTCGCGGCCTTCGGGATCGGTCACATAGCCGCCGGCCTCGCGCACCAGCAGGGTTCCGGCCGCGATGTCCCAGGGCTTGATCCCGATCTCCCAATAGCCATCGAAGCGACCGGCCGCGACCCAGGCAAGATCGAGCGCGGCGGAGCCGAAACGCCGGATGCCCGCGATCTGCGGCGACAACAGCCCGAGCGTGCGGGCAAAGGCCAGCCGCTGGCGCGGCGGCGCGATGGCGAATGGAATGCCGGTGGCGAAAACCGCCTCCGACAGATCGCGCCGCGCCGAAACGCGCAGACGGCGGTCATTCATGTAGGCGCCGGCGCCCTTCTCGGCCATGAACATCTCGTCCACCGCCGGGGCATAGATCACTGCCGCCGCGGGCTCGATCTCGCCGGTCGGCAAACGCCGCTCCAGCCCGATGCTGATCGCCCAATGCGGAATGCCGTGCAGGAAGTTGGTGGTGCCATCCAGCGGATCGACCACCCAGCGCCAAGTCCAGTTGTCGGAGCCCGAGGCGCCGGACTCCTCCATGAGGAAGGCATAGCCGGGACGCGCCTTGTTGAGATCCTCGCGGATCGAGTTCTCCGCCCGCACATCGGCCTGCGACACGAAGTCGGACGGGCCTTTGATGCTGACCTGCAATTGCTCGACCTCCGCGAAGTCGCGCAATAGCCGCTTCGCCGCCTTCTGCGCGGCATTGGCCATGATCGTGAGGTTGGGGGAGAGACGGGGTGCCATGTCAGGACCCTCGCGCTGTCAGGACTTCGCTCGCTCCATATAGGTCGCGTCCTCGATGCGGACGACGATGCGTTCCCCCGTCTCGATGAAGGGCGGCACCATGGTCTTCACGCCGTTGGAAAGCCGCGCGGGCTTGTAGGAACTGGTCGCCGTCTGGCCCTTCACCACCGGATCGGCCTCGACGACTTCAAGCGTTGCGGAAACTGGCAGGTGGAGACCCACCGGATCGCCTTCGACCAGATCGACGACGACAGGCATGTTGTCCTGCAGGAACGCCGCGGTGTCACCCAGCAGCGCCACGGGAATCATCGCCTGCTCATAGGTCTCATTATCCATCAGAACGAGGTTGTCCCCGTCGGTATAGGAATAGGTGTATTCCTTGTTGTCGGTCATCAGCCGCTCGACCGTGTCGGCGGTGCGCCAACGTTCGTTGGTCTTATTGCCGGTTTTGAGATCGCGCATTTCAACCTGGATGAACGCGCCGCCTTTGCCCGGTGTGATGATCTGCTGCTTGAGCACCGTCCAGCGGCGCCCGTCATGCTCGATCACTTGGCCGGCGCGGATGAGGTTCGCCTGCTGCTTCATGAGTCTGCTCGATCGGAGAATTGGGAAGGCGGGGTTTCTATCCGCCCGCGCCTCCGGCGGCAAGCACGCAGGCTAGGGGATGGCGGGTTCGTGCAGGACATGCCGCTTGCCGGAGGGATCGTTCACCCCGCCTTGCGCATCGAGATAGCTCGGACCGATCGGCACCTTGCCGGCGCCGCCGGGGATGTCGAGCACATAAGTCGGCCAGGCGAGACCCGTCACGCGCCCGCGCAGCCCCGCGAGCAGCGTCTGCCCCTCCGCGATCGGGACATGAAAGCGGGCGGTGCCCGGCGCCGGGTCGAGCTGGTGCAGGTAGTAGGGCTTCACCCGCGCGGCGATCATGGCCCGCAGCAGCCCCTCCAGCGCCGCCTCGCTGTCATTGACGCCGCGCAGCAGGACCGACTGGCCGAGTACCGGAATGCCGCGCCGCTGCGCCCGGCGGAGCGCGGCACGCGCGGCGTCGGTGAATTCGCGTGCGTGGTTGGCATGGACCACCAGCCAAAGGGAGCGCTCGGTTTCCATTGCATCCGCCAGCGCCTCGGTCAGGCGCTCGGGCATCGCGACCGGCAGGCGGGAGTGCAGCCGGATGGTTTCGACATGGGGGATCGTCGAAAGCCGCGTCACGATGTCGCGAAGGCGTCGTGGCGAGAGCATGAGGGGGTCGCCGCCGGTCAGGATGACCTCGCGCAAGGCAGGTCGCGCGGCGATCCAGTCGATCGCGGTCGAGAGTTCGGCTTCTGACAGCAACCCGCCATCCGGGCCGACATGCTCGCGGCGGAAACAGAAGCGGCAATAGACCGGGCAGATCAGCAGCGGCTTGAGCAGCACGCGGTCGGCGTAGCGATGCACGATGCCAGGCACCGGCGAAAGGCCGTCGTCGGCGATCGGATCGGCACTTTCATGCGGAGCGAGGAGGCGTTCGTCAGGATGCGGCACCACTTGGCGCCCGATCGGGTCGTCCGCGTGCTCGATCAGCGCCGCCATGGCGGGAGGGATGCCGATGGCGTAGCGGGCGCCCACCGCCTCCAGCGCCGGGCGGTCCTCAGGCGTGGCGAGACCGGCGCGCAGTAGCCCGTCGATGTCGCG
The DNA here is from genome assembly GCF_009766125.1 of Acidisoma sp. S159. NCBI lineage: Bacteria > Pseudomonadati > Pseudomonadota > Alphaproteobacteria > Acetobacterales > Acidocellaceae > Acidisoma > Acidisoma sp. S159. The sequence continues at coordinate 312,977 of NZ_LMUG01000008.1, read as the reverse complement.
GATCGCCGTCAGTTCTGACGTCAGAACCGACGGGGCCTCGGCGGCCATCGCGGTCAGCTTTCCTCGGGCACCAGCAGGGCGACCGCCGCCTGTGCCGCGATGCCCTCGCGCCGGCCGGTGAAGCCGAGCTTCTCAGTGGTCGTCGCCTTGACCGAGATGCGGCTGAGGGGAACGCCGAGCAACTCGGCGAGGCGGCCGCGCATGGCCGGGGCGTGGGGGGTGATCTTGGGTGATTCGCAGATCAGCGTGACGTCGGCGTTCGTGAGAATGCCTCCACGCGCTGCGATGCGGCTCGCGGCGTGGATGAGGAACTGGGCGCTGTCGGCATCCTTCCAGTCCATCTCGCTGGGTGGAAAATGGCGCCCGATATCGCCCTCCGCCAATGCCCCGTAAATCGCGTCGCAGAGCGCGTGGATGCCGACATCCGCATCCGAATGTCCCGCTAATCCAAGATCATGCGGCACTTCGATGCCACAAAGGATGAGCTTGCGGCCGGCGGCGAGGGCATGGACGTCGAACCCGGTGCCGACGCGTGGCAGGAGGGCGGGGAGCAATGGGGTGGGCATGGGGACCTAATCTCGGTTGCGGGGGTCTAATCCGTCCGGCGCGATTGCGCGTCAACCGGCTAATCCTGTATCTGCCTAAACTATGGGCAATCACGAGAGACTAGAACCGGCGCCTGAGCGGATGCCTAGGAATGGCTCGCCGCTGGGGCGGCTCCGCCCGATCGCGCTGGGCGGCGCCGGCAATCCGCGGATCGAGATGCCCGTCATCCTGGCGCCGATGTCGGGCGTCACCGATCTCCCCTTCCGCCAGCTTGCGCGCGATCTGGGCGCCGGCTTGGTGGTCTCCGAGATGATCGCCTCCTGGGCGATGGTGCGCGAGAATCAGGCGACCTTGCGGATGGCCCGCGTCGCTTCTGACGGCGGCCCCAATTCCGTGCAGCTCGCCGGCTGCGATCCGGGCGCCATGGCTGAGGCGGCGCGTATCGCTGTGGGTCTCGGCGCCGATATCGTAGACATCAACTTTGGCTGCCCGGTGAAGAAGGTGGCGGTCGGCCAGATGGCGGGCTCGGCTTTGATGCGGGACGAAAAGGGTGCGGCCGCGATCCTCGAAGCGACGGCGCGCGCGGTCGAAGTGCCGGTGACGCTCAAGATGCGGATGGGCTGGGACCACGCCAATCTCAACGCCCCGCGCCTCGCCCAGATTGCCGAGGAATGCGGGATCCGGATGCTGACGGTGCATGGCCGGACCCGCCAGCAATTCTACACCGGTCAGGCCGACTGGGCCTTCATCGCTCAAGTGAAGGAGGCCGTGAGCATCCCGGTGATTGCCAATGGCGATATCATCACCGAGGAGGATGCCGCCGAGGCGCTGCTCCTATCCGGCGCGGATGGCGTGATGGTCGGGCGCGGCTGCTACGGCCGCCCTTGGTTCCTCGCCCATGTCGCGGAATATCTAACCACGGGCTGCAAGATCCCCGAGCCGACGCTGGCGGCCCGCAAGGAAATCATGCTGCGGCACTACGAGGCGATGCAGCAGCATTTCGGGACGCAGCCGGGAATGCGGATCGCCCGTAAGCATCTCGCCTGGTATTCGCGCGGCCTGCCGGGTTCGGCCGAGTTCCGCCAGGCCATGAACCGAGCCCCGGAAGTGGAGACCGTGCTCGAGATGATCGATCGCTTCTACGATCCGCTGATCGAACGCGGTGTCGCGACGCCGGTAGCCGAAAGGGCAGTGCTGCTGTCTGAGGCAGCATGAGCGGCGTGACCCGAGCCGTCCGCCGGACGGTTCTTTCCGTGGTGAGGCGGCATCCCTCGGCCGAGGAGCCCGGCTTCGATCCGATGATCGTGCTGGGCGCCCTGCCGGTTCCGCTGATCCTGCTCGATGCCGAGGATCGCTTCCGCTACGCCAATCAGGCCGCCGAGCAATTCTTGGGCATTTCGCTCGGCCAGCTGACGCAGATGTCGCTGCATGACGTGTTGCCGGCCGATAGCCCGCTGTTCCTGCTAATCGGCCAGTTGCGGACCGGCGTGACCTCCATCGCCGATCATGAACTCTCCTTCGAGGGGCCGCGCCTGCGCAAGACCGGCATCAGTGTTCAAGGCACGGCGCTGACGGAAGATCCCGGTTCGGTGGTGCTCGTGCTGCAGGATGGCACCATGGCGCGCGCGCTCGATCGGCAAATTTCGGCGCGCACCGCCGCGCGCAGCATCACCGGCATGGCGACAATTCTGGCGCATGAGGTGAAGAACCCGCTTTCCGGAATTCGCGGTGCCGCGCAATTGCTGGAGGCGAGCGTCGGCGAGAGCGACCGCGAACTCGCCGTGCTCATCCGGGACGAGGCCGACCGCATTCGTGCCCTGGTCGATCGCATGGAGGATTTCGGCGAAAAGCCGATTCTGATGGCGCCGGTCAATATCCACCGCGTGCTGGAACATGTGCGCCGTGTGGCGGCGACGGGTTTTGCCGCCGATATCCGCTTCAGCGAGAATTACGATCCTTCCCTGCCGCCCGTTCTGGGCAACCGCGATCAGCTCGTGCAGGTGCTGCTCAACCTGGTGAAGAACGCGGCCGAGGCTTTGCAGGATATCGGCGGAACAGGCGAAATCACGCTGATCACGCGCTATCAGCATGGCCTCCGCCTCGGCACTTCGGCGAGCGAGGCACGCGTGCATCTGCCGCTGCTGGTCGTTGTCAGGGATAGCGGCCCCGGCATTTCCGATGACCTCAAGGCGCATCTGTTCGAGCCTTTCGTCAGCGGGCGGCCCGCCGGCCAGGGACTGGGACTTTCGCTCGTCGCCAAGATCATCGCCGACCATGGCGGATTGATCGAGGTCGAGAGCATGCCGGGCCGCACCGAATTTCGCCTGCACTTGCCGATGGTTTCAGACGAGGACGGAGAATGATGCCCACGGTCCTGGTGGCGGACGACGATCGGTCGATCCGCACGGTTCTGACCCAGGCGCTGGGCCGTTCGGGCTATCAGGTTCGGACCACTGGCAATGCCGCGACGCTGTGGCGCTGGGTGGAAGATGGGGAAGGCGACCTCGTCATCACTGACGTCCTTATGCCGGACGAGAATGGGCTCGATCTCATTCCGCGCATTCGCCGGCTTCGCCCTGATCTGCGGGTCATCGTGATGAGCGCGCAATCGACGCTGACGACGGCGGTCAAGGCGACGCAGCGGGGCGCCTACGAATACCTGCCGAAGCCCTTCGATCTGCGCGAGCTGCTCTCGGTGGTTGACCGCGCGCTCGCGGCGCCGCAGCCGGTCATCGAGCCGACCGAGCCGGTGGAACCTCGCGACGAGGAAGGCCGCTTGCCGCTCATCGGCCGCAGCCCGTCGATGCAGGAGATTTACCGGACGGTCGCGCGGCTTACGACCACCGACCTCACCGTCATGATCAGCGGCGAATCCGGCACCGGCAAGGAGTTGGTGGCGCGGGCGCTGCATGATTACGGCCATCGTCGCACGAAGCCATTTGTCGCGATCAACATGGCGGCGATTCCACGCGAGCTCATCGAGAGCGAATTGTTCGGGCATGAGCGCGGCGCCTTCACCGGTGCGACGACACGCACGCAAGGGCGCTTCGAGCAGGCCAATCGCGGCACGCTGTTCCTCGACGAGATCGGCGACATGCCGCAGGAGGCACAGACGCGTTTGCTGCGCGTCTTGCAGGAGGGTGAGTTCACTCCGGTCGGCGGCCGCCAGTCGGTGCGGGCCAATGTGCGGATCATCGCCGCGACGCATCGGGACTTGCGCATGGCGATCCGGCAAGGGCTGTTCCGCGAGGATTTGTTCTATCGCCTGAACGTTGTTCCCATCCGCCTGCCGCCGCTGCGCGACCGGGTCGAAGACATTCCTTTGCTGGCGCGGCATTTCCTCGATCGCGCCAAGGCGGATGGCTTGCCGGCCAAGACCCTGGAGCCGGCCGCGCTGGATCGGCTGCGGACGCATCGCTGGCCGGGCAATATCCGGGAGCTCGAAAACCTTATGCGCCGGCTTGCGGCTTTGCATCCGCGCGAGAGTATCGAGGAAGAGGCGGTCGCGCGCGATCTGGCGAGCGCCGCCGCGGCACCCGAGGAGGGAAGCGTCGCCTCGCCTGAGGCGCTTGGGCCGGCGATGGAGCGGCACATCCGGCGTTTCCTCGCGGCGCATGAATCGGGGCAGATGGGCAATGATATCTACGACCGGGTGATTGCCGAGGTGGAGCGGCCGCTGATCCAGCTCACTTTGGTGGCGACGCGCGGCAACCAAATCAAGGCGGCGGCGATGCTGGGGCTCAATCGCAATACGCTGCGAAAGAAGATCCGGGACCTCGACGTGCCGGTGGTGCGCGGTGTTTCTTAGGGGCGCTGTCTCGTTGGGCGAAGACGCGGCTGCGCCTTCGTCACACTCCCGTCATGGCACGCGAAGGCGTGCCATCCACGCCTCACTCGCGGCACGAAGGCAAGACGTGGATGCTCGGCCTTCGCCGCGCATAACGGGAGGGGTGCGAAGGCGCTCCGCGTCGACACTGCGGGGGAAAGCCCCATGCTGATCAGCAATACCCGCTCGGCGATGCCGCTGCTTGGCGACGAGACCGCCGATCCGAAGAACCGCTCGCGGTTTGGGCTGATCGTCAATGTGGCGCTCGGCAAGTCGGTGACGCTGATGCTGGCGGCGGCCGCGCTTGTGCTGGCCGTTGCGAGTTTTGTCATTCTTTCCGGCGGCATGTCGCTCGGCCTCAGCCATCGCGCCGTTGTCGCATTGGTGCCGGCGAATTTCGCGTTGCTGTTGCTGCTGGTTGCCTCCGTCGCGGGACGCGTGGTGCGCGTGACGCTGGAACGTCGTCGCGGTTCGGCGGGATCGCGGTTGCAGGCGCAGCTCGTTCTGCTGTTCAGCGTCGTCGCGGTAACACCCGCGATCGTGCTGGCGATTTTCGCAACCGTCTTCTTCCAGCTCGGCATCCAGGCCTGGTTCAATGAACGCGTTCGCACCGCGATCGACGAAAGCATGCAGGTGGCGCAAGGCTATCTCACCGAGCACAAGGATGAGATCCGCACGGATGCTTTCGCGATGGCCAATGATATGGCACGCGCTGGACCCTATCTGACCAGCAACCTGAACAACTTCGGCCAATTCCTCGGCACACAGATTTCCTTGCGGGGCCTCACGGAAGCGATCGTTTTCGAACCGACCACAGGCCAGATCATCGCGTCCACCGGAATGCTCGGCAGCGCTTCGGGTGGGCTGCCGCCGCCATGGGCCGAGGATGTGGCGCGGAATGGCGATGTCGTAGTCATGGGATCGCGGGATGGGTCTAGCGTGACGGGACTGGTGCAGCTCGATTCCACGCCGCCCCTGATGCTGTTGATCCAGAAGCCGGTCGATCCCACGATCCTCGCGCATATGGCGCGGACCGAGGCGGCGGCGGCGGAATATCACCGGCTAGAAGCGCATCGGCATAGCCTGCAGATCACCTTCGTCGTCATCTTCGCGATGGTGGCGTTGCTGGTTCTATCCGCCGCGATTCTATTTGGCCTGGTCTTTGCCAATCAGATCGCACGCCCCGTCGGCCGGCTCATTCGCGCGGCCGAACGCATCCGGTCGGGTGATCTCGGCGTGCGTTTGCCGGAAAGCCGGCGCGATGATGAGATCGCGGGACTTACGCGTGCCTTCAATCGCATGACGGGCCAGCTTGGTGCTCAACGCTCCGAACTTATGCAGGCCTACAGCCAGATCGATGACCGCCGGCGCTTTACTGAGGCGGTGTTGGCGGGTGTCTCGGCGGGCGTCATCGGGTTGGATCCCGCGGGCCGGATCGAATTGCCCAACCGCGCCGCTTCCACGCTGCTCGGCGTCGATCTTCTCGCCGCGATGGGGCAGCCGCTGGCCGAGGTCGTGCCGGATTTCGCGCCGCTGATCGAGGTCGCACGCGCCATGCCGGAGCGGCCGCGCCGGGTCGAGATTTCGATCGGCCCGGCGGCTCATAAGCGGCTACTCAACGTGTGGCTCAGCGTCGAGCTGACGGAGGAGCGGGTTGACGGTTTCGTCATTACCTTCGACGACATCACGGAACTCGCCTCGGCGCAGCGCAAGGCCGCCTGGGCGGATGTTGCTCGCCGCATCGCGCATGAAATCAAGAATCCGTTGACCCCCATTCAGCTATCCGCCGAGCGGCTGAAGCGGCGGTTCCTGTCGGAGATTACCTCGGATCCCGAGACTTTTCGGCAATGCGCGGATACGATCGTGCGTCAGGTCGGCGATATCGGGCGCATGGTCGATGAGTTCTCCGCTTTCGCGCGAATGCCGCAGCCGGTGATCAAGCCCGAGGAGATCGGCTCGGTGGTGCGTGACGCGCTGATGTTGCAGCAGCATGCGCGGCCGGAAATCAATTTCACGGCCGACATTCCTCTCGGTGGTTTCCGGGTGCCCTGTGATCGCCGGCTGATCGGTCAGGCGATCACCAATCTTCTGCAGAATGCCGCCGACGCCATCCAGATGCGGCCGGGCGCGGGCCATATCGATATCGTGGTGAAGCGCGTCGATCAGACCGTGCATATCAGCGTGAGTGACGACGGGGTCGGGCTGCCGGAGGAGGAGCGGGGGGAACTGACGGAACCGTATGTGACGACGAAGCAGAAGGGCACCGGGCTTGGCCTCGCGATCGTCAAGAAGGTCATGGAGGATCACGAGGGCACGGTGCTGCTCGATGACCGGGAGCCGGGGCCCGGCGCGGTCGCGACGCTGGTGCTACCGCTGGTTTCGGAGGCCGCTCAAGTGCAAAGCGTGATGCAGGCTGACGATGGCCGCTGATATCCTCATCGTCGACGACGAAGCCGATATCCGCATGCTGATCGACGGCGTGCTGCGCGACGAGGGCTATCTCACGCGCCAGGCGGCGAATGCGGATGATGCGATCGGCGCGTTCCATGCGCGGCGGCCGAGCCTCGTAGTGCTCGACATCTGGCTGCGGAACTCGCGGCTGGATGGTTTGGGGATCTTGGAGGCGCTGCATCGCGAGCAGCCGCATGTGCCGGTGGTGATGATCTCGGGCCATGGCACGATCGAGACGGCGGTGAATGCCATTCAGCTCGGCGCCTATGACTTCATCGAAAAGCCATTCAAGGCCGACCGGCTGCTGCTGATCGTGCGCCGGGCGTTGGAGGCGGCGCGGCTGGCCGCCGAGAATGCCGAGCTGCGGCTGCGCGCGGGTGCGGAGTCGCAGCTGATCGGCGAGAGCGCGGCCTTGCAGGCGATCCGCGCGGCGGTGGAGCGGGTGGCGCCGACGGGGTCCCGCGTGCTGGTGACGGGTCCGGCGGGGGCGGGCAAGGAGGTGGCGTCGCGCATGCTGCATGCGCTGTCCCGCCGCGCCGACCAGCCGTTCGTGGCGCTCAACTGCGCCACGCTCAATCCCACGCGGTTCGAAGAGGAGCTTTTTGGGGTGGAGGCGGCGGCCGGGGAGCCGCGGCGGGCCGGGGTGCTGGAGCGCGCCCATGGCGGCACGCTGCTGCTCGACGAGGTGGCGGATATGCCGCTGGAGACTCAGGGCAAGATCGTGCGGGCCTTGCAGGACCAGGCGTTCCAGCGGGTTGGCGGTTCGGCGCGGGTGAGCGTCGATGTGCGGGTCATCACCACCACCAACCGGGACCTTCAAGCGGAGATTGCCGGCGGGCGGTTCCGCGAGGATCTGTTTTATCGGCTGGCGGTGGTGCCGCTGCAGATCCCGGCGCTGCGGCAGAGGCGGGAGGATGTGCCGGTGCTGGCCCAGTATTTCCTCGCCCGCGCGGCGGAGAGTGCGGGGATGGCGCCGCGTATTCTGGCGGCCGATGCGGTCGCGGCTTTGCAGGCCTATGACTGGCCGGGGAATGTGCGGCAGCTGCGCAACCTGATGGATTGGCTGCTCATCATGGCTCCCGGCAGCGCTGTCGATGCGATCCGGGCGGATGTGCTGCCGCCGGAGATCAGTTCCCATGCCCCGCGGCTACTGTCGCTCGATCCGGCCGCCGACATGATGGGGCTGACGCTGCGGGAGGCGCGGGATCTGTTCGAGATCCAATACCTACAGGCGCAGCTCGTGCGGCTGGGCGGCAATATCAGCCGCACAGCCGCGTTCGTGGGCATGGAGCGCAGCGCTTTGCATCGCAAGCTCAAGCAGCTCGGGGTGACGACTGAGGAACGGGGCTGAGGTGGGTGTCGCCGTATGTTGCGAGCGGAGTATCCGCGACTTTGAAGCCACCTAGATCGTCGGCCTTTTCCTTAGGGTTACGTTAAGGCGCTGGCGCCAACGCCGGCCGATGTCAGACGTCTCGGATCTGGTACAGTCCGGCAAGCTCGATTGGTGTGTTTTGCGCGAGCGGAGCGGTGGGAGCGGGAAGGTAGCTTTGGGCGGCCCCGGCGCCTTTGCGGATGAGCACACCTGCGGAGTAAGCCACTCCTGCGATGACGACCACGCTAGCCGCAACGGGGGCCACACGAGCCGCTCGCTCCATCAGCCACCGCAGCGAGTAATTGTTGCCCAATACAAGGACATTGGAAGGGATGGGGGCGCGCCAGGGTATGTCAGGCTTCGACCCACCAAACGTGATTTGCCTCATATGATTTTCCCCCAGACTGAAGAAGTCAGCTTGGGGTCTAGAGATTACTAGAAGGTGAATGTCATGACGCTAAGCCACGCCTGAGAAGGTTTTCTTCGTTTTACGGAGCGTGGCCCGCCGAGGTCCTGCCGTTACCCGACAGCCTTAGCCGAGCGAGCCCTCCGTCTTGACGCCCAAGCGCCCCGCCAAATCCTGAATGTACTGCCATGCCACGCGGCCCGAGCGGCCGCCGCGCGTGACGGACCATTCGACAGCGCCGGCTCGCAAGGCTTCCGGCTCGATTGGCAATGCAAGGGCCTCGGAATAGCCCTCGACCATGGCGAAGAAGGTGGGCTGGTCGCAGTTGTGGAAACCGATCCAGAGGCCGAAACGGTCCGACAGGGAGACTTTCTCCTCGACCGCCTCGCCGGGATTGATCGCGGTCGAACGCTCGTTGTCGATCATGTCGCGCGGCATCAGGTGACGGCGGTTGCTCGTGGCGTAGAACAAGACGTTATCCGGCCGCCCCTCAATGCCGCCGTCGAGAACGGATTTGAGCGCTTTGTAGTCGGCATCCTCGCGTTCGAAGGAGAGATCGTCGCAGAGGATCACGCACCGCTCCGGCCTGCCGCGTAGCAGGTTCAGCAGGTCGGGGAGGGTGCGGATGTCCTCGCGATGGATTTCGATGAGCTTGAGGGTGCCGGGCGTTTCGGCATTTACGGCGGCATGGGCGGCCTTGACCAGGGACGACTTGCCCATGCCGCGGGCGCCCCACAGCATCGCGTTATTCGCGGGCAGGCCGCGAGCGAAGCGGGTCGTGTTCTCCAGCATCGCCTCCTTCTGGCGATCGACGCCACGGATAAGGTCGAGTGCGACGCGGGAGATGCGAGGCACGGGAACGAGTGCCGGCGGCCGGGGCTGCCAGACGAAGCCATCGGCCAGAGTGAGGTCCGGAGCGGCCGGAGGCGGCGGCGCCAGACGCTCCAGCGCCTGGGCGATGCGCGTCAGCAGGTCAGGCAAAGTCGTATCCATCAGGCGAGGATCCATCTGGCTTAGGAAGGGAGGCTTGACGGCCGGGGTGCGGAAACTATGGTCCCGCCCCAATCACCGCAAGCTGGACGACCGACAATGCACCTCATTTCCCCGGCCTATGCCCAGTCGCTCGGCGGCGGCATGTCGATGGCGTCGCTGACCCAGTTCGCGCCGCTCATCCTGATCTTCGGGGTGTTTTATTTCATCCTGATCCGGCCGCAGCAGCAGAAGCAGAAGGCGCTCAAGGCAAGCCTCTCCTCCATCAAGCGTGGCGACCGGGTGGTGACGGCGGGCGGTATCCTTGGCACCGTCCAGAAGACCCGCGAAGGCACCAACGAGATCGAAGTCGAGATCGCGCCGAATGTGCGGGTGACGGTGTTGCGGGAGACGATCTCCAATATCGTCAAGCCGACGGTCGCGAATGACGTGAAGCCGGCGTCGCCGCCCGCCAAGGTTTCCTGAGGCGAGTTGCTCCAAGGACGTGCTTCTAAGAGGGATGCAGCCACCGGGTCCATCTGGAAACTGGCGCTGTAATAAGGCTGACCTGATTTCCGAACGCATGATAGCGCTTCAGGTAGCTGGTGAATCCGGGCACTCGTGAAATGGCGCCATACCTCTGCTGGTTATATTTCTGCCTGAACCTTGTGTCGTCGGACGGCACGGACGGCACTGGCGGGACCGGTGTCTGGCGCACCGGTCGGCTCATGGGTTCATTCCAATCCGTGATGCTCCCGATGGTGGCCGTCTGGACATCGCTTCGAGCGGGGCGCGTCCAGTTCTCTTGAATAGCCGGGCTTGGAGATTGCGGCCTATCTTGCCAGCGTAGCCAGTCGGCCATCTCTGCCGGGCTCATCTGCAGCCCGAGAGTCTGGGATGCCTGGGTGACCTGAGCCGGCCAATTGGTTGCGAAGAGTGTGCCTGTCGCCAACGGCCCAGCGCCACTTTGCAGTCGGCTATTGTGGACCGCGTAGGGCAGGGATGCGGGAGGCCCAATGTAAGGGCGCTCTCCAGATTTAGTAACGACCATCGCCGGAATTGGTTGGCCAGCCGGTGTTGCCGTCTGAGGAAGCGTGAAGAACTCGGAGTTTGAGTCGTCAAGTCGGACGACGACCGTCTGATAATCCGACGGCTGATGACCCGGCGTTCGACCAACCGGCGTCGCCCTAGTCGGCCCTGAAAAGGACATTAAGCCTCAACTTGCAAATGAGAATTATTCTCAACTAGCGATTTGTGCTTAACGAATTGTGAAGGCGGTGGTAGCCGACGCGGAGGCTACCTTCCGGCAACCCCCGCCACCGCTGGTTTCGCCGCGCTTAAGCCAGTTCGTTCGCCGCGAAGTCGTAATTGGCGATCTTGTCCAGCCAATTGGTCACGTAGTCCGGGCGGCGGTTGCGGAAGTCCAGGTAGTAACTGTGCTCCCAGACGTCGAGGCCGAGCAGCGCCTTGCCCTCGCCGGTGGCGAGCGGGTTGGAGCCGTTGGGCGTCTTGGTCACCTTGAGCTTGCCGTCAGCGGCGAGGATCAGCCAAGCCCAGCCCGAACCGAATTGGGTCGTCGCGGCGGTCTTGAAGGCGTCCTTGAAAGCCTGCACCGAGCCGAAATCGGCGGTGATCTTGGTTTCCAGCTTGCCGGGCAGCTTGCCGCCGGTCGGCGACATGTTCTTCCAGAACAGAACATGGTTCCAATGCTGGCCGGCATTGTTGAAAACCGGAGCCAGGTCGCTCTGGCCGTAGGAGAGCTTCACGATTTCTTCGAGGGATTTGCCCTGGAGATTGGCGTTCTTCTCGACGAAGCCGTTGAGCGCGGTGACATAGGCTTGATGGTGCTTGCCGTGGTGCAGTTCCAGCGTCTCCTGGCACATGCCGGCGCCCGCTAGCGCCGAGGTCTCGTAGGGCAGCGGGGGAAGCTCGAAAGCCATGAGGCGTTCTCCGATGTTCTAGTGACGGCGTTCTTGTGACGCAGGCCAGCGCGCAATGGAAAGGGCACGCTGCCTTGACGCCCTTACCTTATGCCCGCGTCACGACCCGTCAACCCGAGTGGCCCGCGTGCCAGGGCTCGCATCACCGCACCGGCTTGTCTGGGCGCGCGAGAAACGCCATCACGCGGCGATGCTTTCCCCGATTGGCGAAATTGTCCGTCGTCATGACCCGGACCGGTTCCTTACGGCGCTGTTTGCTCCGCCGGAGCGGCGCGAGGCGCTGCTGACGCTCTATGCCTTCAACCACGAAATCGCACGGGCACGTGAAGTCGCCAGCCAGCCGCTGCTCGCGCTGATCCGGCTGCAATGGTGGCGGGAGGTGGTGGAGGGGGAGGCGAAGCCGCATGAGGTCGCGACGCCGCTGGCCGAGGCTCTCGCCGAGGGGCGGCTCTCGCGGCCGGATTTGCTGGCGCTCATCGCCGCTCGGGAGACTGAGGTGGAGGGCGAGATCGCGACGGCGGACGCCTGGCGCGACTGGCTGTTCGCGGGCGCGGGGGGCGTTTCGGTGGCGGCTGGGCAAGCGCTGGGGGTGACGTCGCCGGAGGCGTTAGAGGGGCTGAGGCTGAGCGGGGCCGCTTATGGCGTGGCCGGATTGCTGCGGAGCCGAGGGCCGCTTGGGCGCCGGGGCTGGGCGCCTTGGCCCGCCGATCGCCTCGCGCTTGCAGGGCTGACGGCCGCGGCAGCGGCGGCGGCGCCCTTCGATCCGGCTTTGGTGCCGGTGCTTGCCGAACTTGCCGCCGAGGCGCGGGGATGGCTGCATCGGTCCCGCGATATTCGGGTGCCACGCGTTGCCGTGGCCGCGTGGCTGCCAGGCACGCTGGCGCGGCGGGACCTGCGATCGCTGAGCGTTGGGGAGCCTCGGCCGAGGGGGCTGACGGACCGCGCGGCCGTGCTCTGGGCGGGGCTGTCGTACCGGCGTTAGCAACTCGCGCCGTGTCAGTTGGTTTGCAAGTCGAGGCCGAGATCGATGATGGGGGCGCTGTGGGTTATCCAGCCGACCGAAATCAGATCTACGCCTGTCGCCGCAATGGCGCCGACGGTGGCAAGCGAGATGCGTCCCGAAGCTTCCGAGATGGCGCGGCCATTGATCATGCGGACCGCCTGACGCAGCAATTCGGGCGTCATGTTGTCGAGCAGCACGGCATCCACGCCGATTGCCAGAGCCTCAGCGAGTTGAGTGAGGGTATCGACCTCGATCTCGATTTTCACGAGATGGCCGACCGCCGCTTTCGCGCGCTCAAGCGCGGGGCGAATGCCGCCCGCCACGGCGATGTGGTTGTCCTTGATCAGGATGGCGTCGTCCAGCCCGAAGCGATGATTGCCACCGCCGCCGGCGCGCACCGCCTGTTTCTCGAGAACGCGCAGCCCCGGCGTCGTTTTTCGCGTGCAAACGATGCGCGCGTGGCCGTGGTGCCCCGCGGTGCGCATAAGCGCCGCGGTGACTGTTGCGATGCCTGAGAGGCGGCAGAGGAAGTTGAGTGCGACCCGCTCGGCCGAGAGCACGGCGCAAGCGGGTCCTCGGAGCCGTAGCACGATGTCCTCCGGAGCGACTTCCGCGCCGTCTGGCCGCTCGATGATGATGGTGATGGCGGGATCGACGAGCGCGAAGGCGAGTGTGGCGGCCTGGGTGCCGGCGATGACGCCGGCGTCACGGGCGACGATGGCACCCTCGGCCATCGCCTCGGGCGGGATGACGGCGTTGGAGGTGATGTCTCCAGCGCGCCCAAGATCCTCGAGCAGTGCGGCGCGGATCATCGGTTCCACGAGAAGGCGCGGCAGGGGCGGCGGGGTCGGCAACCCGGCGTCCTAGGTGATTGCGATCATGCGCTCGACCGCCGCGCGGGCGGAGACGGCGAGAGCGGGGTCGATCAGGATTTCCTGTGTCATCGTCTCCAAGGCATGGCGAATGCCGGGCAGCGTAATACGCTTCATATGCGGGCAAAGATTGCACGGCCGCAGGAAGGTAACGTCGGGGAATTCGAGGGCGAGGTTGTCGCTCATCGAGCATTCCGTGACGAGCGCGACGCGAGCGGGGCGGCGGGCAGCGACGAACGCCGCCATTTGCGCTGTGGAGCCAGCGCAATCCGCGGCCGCGACGACGGCTTCGGGGCATTCCGGATGGGCCATTACGACGACGTCGGGGTAGCGGGCGCGGACGCCCGCGATGTCCGCCGGAGTGAAGGTTTCGTGCACTTCGCAATGGCCGGACCAGACGATGATCTCGACCTCAGGGATTTGGTTGGCGATGTTGCGGGCGAGGTATTCATCGGGGAGCATGATGACGCGCGGTGCGCCGAGCGAGCGGATCACCGCGAGGGCATTGCCGGAGGTGCAGCAGATGTCGGATTCCGCCTTCACCGCGGCGGAGGTGTTGACATAGGTCACGATCGGGACGCCGGGATATTCGAGGCGCAGTCCGCGAACATCGGCGGCGGTGATGGAGTCGGCGAGGGAGCAGCCGGCGCGAAGATCGGAGATCAGCACACGGCGTTGCGGATTGAGCAGCTTGGCAGTCTCGGCCATGAAATGGACGCCGGCGACGAGGATGACCTCGGCCTGCACCGTTGCCGCTTGGCGGGCGAGCGCCAGGCTGTCGCCGACGATATCGGCGATGGTGCTGGTGATTTCCGGCGGCTGGTAGTTATGCGCAAGGATGACGGCGTTACGCTCGCGCTTGAGGCGGAGGATTGCCGCGATATCGCGCGCCATGATGGGCCACTCGATTGGCGTGACTTGGCCACGCAGGCGGTCATAGAGATCCGGCAGGGGAATAGGGTCCAGCCGGCCCGCAGCAGTCACGCTCATCAACCGTACCGTGTGGTGAAGTGGTGAGCGTTACAGGGCGAAGGTTAACGAGGGGCTAATGCGGAGGTGTGCTTGTCTGGGAGGGTGTGCGGGTGTCACTCAGTCTCTGAACTTACTGCGCCTCGTCAACACTTCTCCCCTCCCTTGCAGGGAGGGGAGATCACGTACTCACTGAATACGCAGCTCACTTGATGCGTGCCATGCCGCGGTTTGGGACGCGGGTTCAGACGGGGGCGAAAACGAGGGTTAAGAGGCGTTGTTCGATCCGCAGTGGGAGAAGTATTGCCCGTGGAAATGTTTCACCAACTCGGGGTCCGCCCCCACTCCCCACTGCTTACAGGCTTCTGCGCAGAAGGCCGCGTACTGTTCTTTGGACATGCAAAAGCCCGTCTTCTGTTGTGAAGCGGGGGCGTGCGGCTGTACGTAGCTTGAGGGGCCGGGAGCGACCGGATATCCTCTCGCATGATGCTGTGCACCAGACTGCGCCGATGACCCGGGACCAGGCCGCTCTCTGAACAGTTCCTCCGTAAGGGTGGGCTGATCCGGATTGAAATTTCCTGCCGAGACGTGTTGTGTTTGTTGTGTTGGATGTGAGACGGACACCGAGACCTCCTGGATTGATAGAGAAATGACTCGCGCATGCTGAGCGCTACCGCTCAGGACACTGAACGCGGTCGGCGAAGATGGGCGAAGAAATCGATACGAAATTGCACCGAATTGTTGATTGTGCGAAGCCGTTTCGTTCCGCAAAATTAGTTGGCGGAACTGTCTAAACTCTAAACGTCCACGCGTTGGTTTTGTGACGTGTCAGAGTTAGCGCCGTATCCGCGCACAGCTTTCGGCCTGCCGCTCGGCAGGCGGGCCACCAGTCTTCGGTCAGCGCCAGGATCAGGCGCGCTTGCGGGCGGCCTTGGGCTTTACCGGGATGACGGGCAGTCCCTCGAGCAGAGGCGTCAGGAAACGGCCGGTGTGGCTTGCCGGGTTTGCCGCGATGTCTTCCGGCGTGCCCTCCGCGACGATGCGGCCGCCGCCGTCGCCGCCTTCGGGACCGAGGTCGAGAATCCAATCGGCGGTTTTAATGACTTCCAGATTGTGCTCGATGACCAGGATCGTATTGCCCTGATCGACCAGCGCATGCAGGACTTCCAGTAGTTTCCGAACATCCTCGAAATGCAGTCCGGTGGTCGGCTCATCCAGGATATAGAGCGTGCGCCCGGTGGCGCGGCGGGCGAGTTCCTTGGCGAGCTTGATGCGCTGCGCCTCGCCGCCCGACAATGTCGTCGCCTGCTGGCCGAGCTTGACGTAGCCCAGACCGACGCGGTCGAGCACGGAAAGTCGCTCGAAAATGCGCGGCACGGCGGCGAAGAAGGGCAGCGCCTCCGCCACCGACATGTCGAGCACATCGGCGATCGATTTGTCGCGGAACTTCACTTCCAAAGTCTCGCGATTGTAGCGCTTGCCCTTGCAGACGTCGCAGGTGACGAAGACGTCCGGCAGGAAGTGCATTTCGATCTTGATGAGCCCGTCGCCCGAGCAAGCCTCGCAGCGGCCGCCCTTCACGTTGAAGCTGAAGCGGCCGGCTTTGTAGCCGCGCGCGCGACTATCCGGCAGCTCGGCGAACCAGTCGCGGATCGGGGCGAAGAGATCGGTATAGGTCGCGGGGTTGGAGCGCGGCGTGCGGCCGATCGGCGACTGGTCGATGTCGATGATCTTGTCGAGTTCGCCTAAGCCGTCGATGCGGGTATGCGGCGCCGGCACCTCGCCGCTGCCCATCAGCCGGCGCGAGACCGCCTTGTAGAGCGTATCGACGACGAGGGTCGATTTGCCGCCGCCCGAAACGCCGGTGATGCAGGTGAAGGCACCGAGCGGGAAGCGCGCCGTGACGTCCTTGAGGTTATTGCCCGTGGCACCGACCACGGTGAGCATGCGCGCACGATCGACCGGGCGGCGGCGCTCCGGCACCGGAATCATGTTGCGGCCTGAGAGATAGGCGCCGGTGATCGACTTCGGATTGGCCGCCACCTCGGCCGGAGTGCCTTGGGCGATGACGTAGCCGCCATTGACGCCGGCGGCGGGGCCCATGTCGATCACATGATCGGCAGCGCGGATGGCGTCCTCGTCATGCTCCACCACGAGCACGGTATTGCCGAGGCCGCGCAGGCGCCTGAGCGTGCCCAGCAGCCGTTCGTTGTCGCGCTGATGCAGGCCGATTGAGGGTTCGTCCAACACATAAAGCACGCCGGTCAGGCCGGAGCCGATCTGGCTCGCGAGCCGGATGCGCTGGCTCTCGCCGCCCGAGAGGGTGGTCGAGCCGCGAGCGAGGGTCAGGTAGTCGAGCCCGACATCCATCAGGAATTTCAGCCGGTCGACGATCTCGCGCAGGATGCGGCGAGCGATTTCCTGCCGCTGGGGCGTGAGTTGTTCGAGCACACCCTCGAACCAGGGAAGCGCCCGCCGGATGGCAAGTTCGGAAGCCTCAGCGATGGTCGAGCCTGCGATCTTGACCGCCAGCGCCTCGGGCTTGAGGCGAGCGCCGTTGCAGACGGCACAGGGCTTGTCGGCCTGGTAGCGGCTGAGTTCCTCGCGCAGCCAGGCACTGTCGGTTTCCTTCCAGCGGCGGGCGAGGTTTTTGAGCACGCCCTCGAAGGGTTTGTTCACGGAATAGGCGCGCACACCGTCCTTATAGGTCAGCTCGACCGAGACATCGCCCGTACCGTAAAGGATGCCGTCTCGCGCCTTCTGGGGCAGCTCGTCCCAGGGCGTCGTCATCCGGATCTTGAAGTGCTTGGCGAGACCCTGCAGCGTCTGGTCGTAATAAGGTGTCTGGCTATGGCTCCAGGGTGCCACGGCGCCGGCGTTCAGCGGCCGCCGCTCATCTGGCACGACCAGCGCGCCGTCGAAGAAGCTTTCGAGGCCGAGGCCGTCGCAGGCCGGGCAGGCGCCGTGCGGCGAATTGAAGCTGAAGAGCCGAGGCTCGATCTCCTCGATCGAGAAGCCGCTGACCGGGCAAGCGAAGCGGGAGGAGAAGGTGATGCGCTGGCTGCCATCCGCTGCGGCATCGGGCGGCTCGGCATAGACCACGCCATCCGCGAGGCCGAGCGCGGTCTCAAAGCTGTCAGCCAAACGCGGCTCGATGCCGGGGCGAACGACCACGCGGTCCACCACCGCCTCGATCTCATGCTTGGTCTTGCGGTTCAGCGCGGGGACATCGCCAATTTCGTAGAGCTTGCCGTCGACCTTGACGCGGGTGAAGCCGCGGCGCTGCAACTCCGCGAGTTCCTTGCGATACTCCCCCTTGCGGTCCCGCACCACCGGGGCGAGCAGCAGCAGCCGCGTGCCCTCCGGCATGGCGGCGACTCGATCGACCATCTGGCTCACAGTCTGCGCCTCGATCGGCAAGCCGGTGGCGGGGGAATAGGGGATTCCGACTCGTGCCCAGAGCAGGCGCATGTAGTCGTGAATTTCGGTGACGGTGCCGACCGTGCTGCGCGGATTGCGGCTGGTGGTTTTCTGCTCGATTGAAATGGCGGGCGAAAGGCCCTCGATGCTGTCGACATCGGGCTTGCCCATCAGTTCGAGGAACTGGCGGGCATAGGAGGAAAGGCTCTCTACGTAGCGGCGCTGGCCCTCGGCATAGATCGTGTCGAAGGCGAGCGACGACTTGCCCGAACCAGAGAGCCCCGTGATGACCACGAGACTGTCCCGGGGAATCGAGACGTCGATGTTCTTGAGATTATGCTCCCGCGCGCCGCGCACGGTGATGAAGGAGCCGTGCCGAATGTCCGTCACGCTGAGACCGATGTTCCTGAGGTGTTCCGTCTACGACAGGCGGGTGCCGGGTGCAAACCGCCGCCATGGAAGATCGGCATTGCGTCGCCGGATTTAAAGCTCCAGAGAATACTTGCAACCCCGGGTTGAATCTGAGAACTTTAGCTCAATGCGACGGACTGGAAACTCGTTTCGATGCACGAATTAAAGTCTGGCCCATTGCAACCGCTGGTCCCAGACTGGGGCGTAAGGTATAGGCCGCGTGGCAAATACCAGCGTTCTTGTTGAGGAACCAGCCTATGGCCGGCAGCGTTAACAAAGTGACTATCGTGGGCAATCTCGGCAAGGATCCCGAGGTCCGAAACACCCAGTCCGGCATGAAGATCGTCAATCTTCGGATTGCCACTTCGGAGAGCTGGAACGACAAGGCGAGCAATGAGCGCCAGGAGCGCACTGAGTGGCATAGCGTCGTCATCATGAATGACCGCCTTGCCGATGTGGCCGAGCGCTTTCTTAAGAAGGGCAGCAAGGTCTATCTCGAGGGCAAGTTGCAAACCCGGAAATGGACCGATCAGGCTGGCCAGGAGCGCTATTCGACCGAGGTTCTGCTCGGTCGCTTCGGCGCCGAACTCGTGTTGCTCGATCGACCCGCCGAGGGCAGCGGCGCCGCACGTGGTAGCGAGCGGTCCTACGATCAGGCACCTGATCGCGCGGCACGGCCCGCGGCGGCGCGCAGTGGCGCGGGCGGCGGAGCTGGTGGCGGTGGCGGTGGCTGGGATGCCGGCCGGGGCGGCGGCGACCTTGACGACGAGATACCCTTCTGAACGCGCCGCCCAAGAACGACCCGGCCATAGCGGACGGACGGGAGGAGACGCCGGCCAATCCGCCATTCGGCAGCATGCCACCGTTGCTCGCGCGCGCCTGGCGGCTGTCCTGCACCGGTGAGGTCGAGACCGCGCTCGCCGAAGCTCAGCGCGTGCATGACCAAGCCGCCGGCGAGAAAGATGAGTCTTTCCTGCGTGGCATGGCGGCAAGCCACATGGCTTGGTACTGCTTCATGCTCGCCTATTACGAGGAGGGCATCCTGCATGTCCTCTCGGCTCGCGACCTGTTCAAGGCGCGTGGCGACAAGCCCCGCGAATCCTGGTCGCGCTGCGTTCATGCCTGGCTGCTGATCGAGATCGGCGCGCCGAATGAGGCGCTCGACGAGGCGATGCTCGGCCTTGGACTGGCTGAGGCGTCGGGCGAGGATACCGCCATCGCTTTCGCGCTCAATGTGGTGGGTGTGGTCTTCTGGATGCTTCGGCAACTGGACCGGGCGCTGGAATTCACGGAGAGATCGGTCGAGCTGGCACGGCGTGTCGGCATCGATGTCGACCTCGCCCGGTATCTCGTCAATCTGGCGGGGATCGAGGCGGAGTTCTGGCACGCCACCCACGACGATCATGGCACCACGACCCGACCCGACGAGGTGCGGCGGCGAATGGAACGCGCCGTTCTGCTCGCCAGCGAGGCACAGGAACGATCCAGCGCCGCGGGCGATGCCTGGACCGAGCGGATAAGCCTCTGCAACATCGCGGAATACGAGTTGTTTCTGGAGCGGCCGGAGAATGCGGCCGAGGCGCTGAGCAAATGGAACCGGCTCGGCGGCGGCGGCGGCGCGCGTTCGCAGATCTATTACCTCTTCGCGCTCGGTAAGCTGCAGCTTGCCACCAATGAGAGGGAGTTAGCGGTTGGGACGCTGCGCGAATGCGCGGCCACCGCCGCGGATGCCGGCGACCTCGAAATCGGCGTGCCCTGTTGCCGCTCCTTGGCTGAGGCCTATGGCGGCCTCGGCAAGTTCGAGGACGCGCTTTACTGGCATCGGGAGTTTCATGCTCGGCATGTCCGCAAGAGCACCGATACCTCGCAGATCCGGTCACGGGTGGCGGCGATCCATTACGAGACCAACCAGCTCCGCACCCGGATCGAGGCCGAGAGGTCGCGCGCCGATGGGCTGGAGCAGATGAACAAGGCGCTGGCCCAGGAGGCGAAGCTCCTCATGCATGCGAGCATGGAGGATGTGCTGACGGGGCTGCCCAATCGCCGCCGGCTCGAGCGCGCGCTGCTCGACGTGGAGTCCGAGACCAAGGTCTATGCCTGCGCGATGATGGACATCGACAGGTTCAAGCTGGTCAACGACACCTTCTCCCATTCGGTGGGCGATGACGTGCTGCGGCAGGTCGCCGCCCTGCTGCGCGACGCGACTCGCGACATCGACCAGCTCTTTCGCTATGGCGGCGAGGAGTTCGTTCTTCTGATGAACGAGACGAGCATCCTGGCGGCGTCGAAGATCTGCCGGCGGGTGCAGGATGTCATTCGCGGCTGGAACTGGTCGCTGATCCACCCCGATCTGCGGATCACGCTGAGTATCGGTGTCGCCGAGTCGGAGGAGGCCGGCAGTCCGGCTCAGGTCATGTCGATCGCCGACGAGCGGCTTTACGAGGCGAAGCATACGGGACGAGACCGTGTGGTTACTCGCGGCCGCTTCGCCGTGCTGCATTCCGGACCGACGGCGCCGTTGCTGCATTAAGGCCCGGCGTCCCATTCACCTGCGCTTTCCAGGCAGTAATGAGGATGGGTGGAGGCCGGGTGGCGGGGTGTGGTAGTTAGGGGATGTCCACGGGAGAGTAGTAGCCGGACATGTCCTTTCACACCCTCATTGCCTATTGGCCGCTCAAGCTTGCGGTCATCGTTATTTTCCTGGGTTCGGCGATGCTGGTGCATTTCCGGGGCAAGGTGCGGCATCGGTTCAGCCGGCAGCTGACCGACCACTCGACCTTCCTCGCGCCCTATAACGCCCTGGTTTACCTGTTTTCCCGAGTGCCATCGAAGCCGTTCCTGCGCGAGGAGGACCTGCCAGGGATCGCCGCTCTCACCGCAAAATGGGAGATCATCCGGGACGAGGGCATGCGGCTCATGGATGACGGCATGGTCCGCGCGTCCGAGGGCTATAACGATCTCGGCTTCAATTCCTTCTTCCGGCGTGGTTGGAAGCGCTTTTACCTTAAGTGGTACGACTCGCCGCTGCCCTCCGCCGAGAAGCTCTGCCCCGAGACCGTGAAGGCGCTGGAGCAGGTGCCGGGTTTGCATGGAGCGATGTTCGCGATGCTGCCGCCGGGCAGCCGGCTCGTGTCCCACCGCGATCCCTTCGCCGGCAGCCTCCGCTATCATCTCGGGCTGCGTACCCCGAACAGCGACGACTGCTTTATCGAGGTGGACGGCCAGCGGCGGAGCTGGCGGGACGGGCAGGCGCTGGTCTTCGACGAGACCTTCATCCATTTCGCCGAGAACAAGACTGACGTCAATCGCCTCATCCTCTTCTGCGACGTCGAGCGGCCGTTGCGCTCGCGGCTGATGACAGGGATCAATCGCTTCGTCATCCATCACCTCGTCAAGGCGACCGCGACGCAGAATATGGAGGGCGACAAGGTCGGCTTCGCCAATAAGGCCTTCGGTAGCGTCTATAAGATCAGGCTGGTCGGCAAGCGGCTGAAGAAGTGGAACCGCAAGGTCTATTACGCCTGCAAATACGCGATCGTTCTCGGCGTGCTGGTGTTGATCTTCTACTAAGCAGACGGGCCCGCCGACCTTCGACGTGACAGGCCGCTGGTGACAGCGCTCTCCGCGCGCAGGATAAGCGCAGATGCGCATCAACCGACGTTTGTTCCGCCAGCTCCGGCGTCTACCGCTGGTCTCGCCGCGACTTTGGCTGCGGCGGATCGCTTTCTGGGCGGGGGCGGTCATGGTGGCGCTGATGGCGATCGCCTTCGCCTGGCTCGCGGACGAGGCGCAAGCCACGTTTCGCTGGATGACGGGACCTCGCCCCTGGCTGGTGCTGATCCTGGCGCCGGGCGGCCTGGCGCTGGCGGTGACGCTGACTCGCAGTGTCTTTCCGGGTGCGCAGGGCAGCGGCATTCCTCAGGTGATCGCAGCGCTGCATATGACGGACCTCGCAAATATCTCGCGCGTGCTTTCGTTGCGGGTGAGTTTGGGCAAGGTTTTGCTGACGCTGATCGGACTCCTCAGCGGCGCTTCGATCGGGCGCGAGGGACCTACGGTGCAGGTGGGCGCCTCGATCATGCATGCGCTCGGGCGCGCTCTACGACTGCCCCGGCCCGAGACGCAGCGTGGCCTTATCCTGGCAGGGGGCGCGGCGGGCGTGGCGGCGGCTTTCAACACGCCGCTCGCGGGCATCGTCTTTGCGATCGAGGAACTGAGCCATAACTTCGAGGCGCGCACCAGCGGCACGGTGCTCACCGCCGTCATCATCGGTGGCATCGCGACCTTGGCGCTGTCAGGGAACTACACCTATTTTGGCGTGACCACCGTGAGCCTGCCGCTTGGCGTGGGCTGGCTGGCGGTGGTTCTTTGCGCCGCCGCCGGCGGGCTGCTGGGCGGCGGGTTCAGCCAGATTCTTATTCTCGCGCCGTTCAGCCTGCCTGGGCGGCTAGGCATGTGGGTGCGCGGCAGGCCCGTCGCCTTCGCGGCGATTTGCGGGCTGGTGATTGCCCTGGTGGGTCTGGTGTCCCATGGCGCCACTTATGGCACCGGCTATGCCCAGGCGCGCGCGCTGGTCGAAGGCAATGCTCGGCTGCCGGTGAGCTTTTTCCTGCTCAAATTCATCGCCAACGTCGCGTCCTATCTTAGCGGCATACCGGGCGGGGTCTTCGCGCCAGCGTTGTCGGTCGGCGCCGCGCTGGGGAGCTGGCTCGCGCATTTCTTCCCGGAGACACCAGCGCGAGCGATCGTGCTGCTCGGTATGGTCGCTTATTTTTCGGGCGTCGTGCAGGCGCCGATCACGGCTTTCGTCATCGTGCTGGAGATGACGGCGAACCAGCAGATGGCGATCCCGATCATGGCGACCTCAATGCTGGCTTTCGGCTTCTCGCGTCTGGTCTGCCGCAGACCGCTGTACGGCACGCTGGCGCAGCGGTTTCTGCGCGAGACAGAGGGGGCGGCGGCGCGCCTAAGGCGGGCGCCCCGCAAGCCTCAGCTTCGGCCGTAGGTGTCCTCTAGCCGCACGATGTCGTCCTCGCCGAGATAGGCGCCGGACTGGACCTCGATCAGGGTGAGGGGAATCTTGCCGGGGTTGTAGAGGCGGTGGACGCAGCCCAAGGGCAGGTAGATGCTTTCGTTCTCGCGCACCAGGACCTCCTCGTCGTTGCGGGTCACGATGGCGCTGCCGGCGACCACGACCCAGTGCTCGGCGCGGTGGAAATGCTTTTGCAGGGACAGCCGCTCGCCGGGCTTGCAGACGATACGCTTGACCTGGAAGCGATCGCCCTCGGTCAGCACCTCGTAATGGCCCCAGGGGCGGTAGCTGATGTTGTGCATGATCGCCTCGGGCCGACCCTGAGCCTTGAGGCGCTCGACGATCTTCTTCACGT
Organism: Acidisoma sp. S159; assembly: GCF_009766125.1. Classification (NCBI taxonomy): domain Bacteria; kingdom Pseudomonadati; phylum Pseudomonadota; class Alphaproteobacteria; order Acetobacterales; family Acidocellaceae; genus Acidisoma; species Acidisoma sp. S159. Next base: position 289,405 of record NZ_LMUG01000008.1, on the reverse strand, counting down.
CCTGAGTGCGGTCGCGGTGCATGGCGAGCACGGCGTCCTCGGTCACCACGATGACCGCGTCCTCCAAGCCCAGTACCGCCGTCAGCATGCCGTCACTGCGGACGTAGCAGCGTTTGGCGTCCTCGAGCAGCACGTCGCCGACCGCGACATTGTTCGCGGCGTCCTTTTCGCCGAGGTCCCAGAGCGCGCCCCAGCTTCCGACATCCGACCAGGCGAATTCGGCGGCGATGACGGCGGCGCGGTCGGTGTGCTCGGCGACGGCATAGTCGAGGCTGATATTCGGACAGGCGGCGAATTCGTCGCGGCCGAGGCGAATGAAGTCGAGGTCCGAGGTTCGGGCTTCGACGGCGCGGCGGGCGGCGGCGAGCACGCGAGGAGCGTGGCGCTGCATCTCCTCGATTATGGTGCCGACGGTGAAGACGAAGATGCCGGAGTTCCACAGCACCTTGCCGGTCGCGATGAGCGTGGCGGCGAGTGCAGCGTCGGGCTTTTCGATGAAGCGGGCGAGGGCATGGGCCTCGGGCGCTTCCGGCAGGGGGTCGCCCATCTCGACATAGCCGAAGCCTGTCTCCGGGGCGGTGGGACGGATGCCGAAAGTCACGATACGGCCGGCTCGGGCGACCTTCGCGGCGGTCAGCAGGGTGGAGCGAAGTTTCGCGGTGTCGGGGATCTCGTGGTCGGCGGCCATCATGCAGATGACGGTTTGCGGGTCATCCTGCGCCAGCAGCAGCGCGGCGGCGGCGATGGCGGGGGCGCTGTTGCGGCCGACGGGCTCGAGCAGGATACGGGCGCCTTTGACGTTGGAGTCCCGCATCTGCTCGGCGACCAGGAACCGGTGGGTCTCGTTGCAGACGATGAGGGGCGGCGCGAATTCGCCGCCGGCCGTGCGGAGCGCCGTTTCCTCGATCAGGGATCGGTCGGAGACGAGCGGCCAGAACTGCTTGGGGAAGCTTTCGCGCGAGACCGGCCAGAGGCGAGTGCCGGAGCCGCCGGAGAGGATGACCGGAACGATGCGTCCGGCGGCGCGCCCGGTCTTGGCCAGGCTGCGGGCGGCGAGATCGGGCGTGACATCGGAGGACATGGCGGGCCTGCTTCCTTGGGTCGAGCGGTATCCGGGTTAAAGTCGAGCCGGGTGGCTGAAAGATGGCGCTAACGCCGATGACGGCTGACTTCGGCGCCGGCATTGGGGGCGAGGCGCCAGAAGTCGAAGGTGGGCAGGGCGCAAAGCAATGCCGTTGCCAGGAAAGCAAATCGGAAGGCGTCGGGTGAGAGGCTTGTGCTCTCTAGGAGCGGCGGCCCAAGCCGAAGCATGACGGCGCCGAAGGCGATCCCTAGCCCCACCGAGACCTGCTGGCCGAGGTTGAACAGGGTATTGGCCGAGGTCATGCTGGCGGGCGGCACCTCGGCATAGGCGAGGGTATTGATCGCGGTGAACTGCATCGATCGCGTGGCGCCGCTGAGAATGAGCAGCGGCAGCAGCAGCCATAATGGCGTGGCCGGGCTCAGCCAGGCGAAGCCCGCAAAGGTGGCGGCCAGGATAAGGCCGTTGACGATGAGCACGCTGCGGAAGCCGAAACGGCGGAGGATCGCGGAGGTCAGCGGCTTAATCCCGAGATTACCGGCGAAGAGGAACAGCAGCAGCGAGCCGGAGGCGACCGCGCTGCGGTGAAAGCCGATTTGGAACAGCAGCGGCAATAGAAAGGGCGCCACGTTGATGGCGATGCGCACCGTTGAGCCGCTCCAGAGCGTCGTGGCGAAGCTGCGGATCCGGAGCGCCGAGAATTCCATCAATGGCGCCGGGTGACGGGCCGCGTGACGCGCGGTGGCGACGGCGCCGATCGCTCCGAGCAACATGAGGCCGAGGCTCACGGCGATGTTGCCATTGGCCGTGCCGAGCAGGCTCGCGCCATAGACGAAAGCGATGGCGGCGCTCGCGCTGAGGATAACGCCCGTCCAGTCCAGCCGCCGGGCCTCCGTGGTGCGACCGCCCGAGAGGAGGAAGAGGGTGGCGCCAAGGCCGAGCAGGCCGAGCGGCAGGTTGATGAAGAAGGCCCAGCGCCAGGAGGCGTAGGTGGTGAGCACGCCGCCGACGACTGGTCCCAGGACCGGGGCCACCAGGGCGGGCCAGGTGATGAAGGCCGTGGCGCGCATCAGATCGCGCTTCGGCGTGCTGCGCAACACCAGGAGGCGGCCGACCGGCACCATCAAGGCGCCGCCCACCCCTTGGATCACGCGGGCGGCGCAGAACCACCAGAAGCCGGTCGCGATGCCGCAGAGAACCGAGGCGAGGGTGAAGATCAGGATGGCGGATGCGAAAACGCGGCGGGCGCCGAAGCGCTCGGCCGCCCAGCCACTGAGCGGAATGCCGGCCGCCAGCATGATCATGTACGCGGTCATGCCGAGGTTGAGGTCGATGGGATGGACGTGGAAGCTGCGTGCCATTTGCGGGATGGCGGTGGCGATGATGGTGCCGTCCAGCATCTCCATGAAAAAGGCGCCCGCGACGAGGAGCGGGATCGACGCCGGAAATCGCCCGGCGAGCGGGCTCTGGATCTGTGCGATGGGTGCGGCAGTCACGGCGTGACGCGCCGCATCTCGGCACGGGTATGGGCGAGGTAGAAGCTCAGCGCGAGCATGGGCGGAACGACGCCGACCAGCGTGACCATCGGCCAGCCGTCCCGCGCATAGGCGAAGGGTGCGACCGCTGAACCGATGGAGGCAGCGAGGAAGGCGCCGGCGATATAGAGCGCGTTGAGCCGGCTGCGATGCTCTGGCGCGAGGCTGAAAAGCGCCCGCTGCGCGAAGGCGGTGTGGCCCTGCACACCCGCGTCGATCAGGATCGCGCAAAGGCCGAGGATCGCGAGGCCCAGCAATCCCGGTCGCAACGCGCCCGGCCAGGCAAACAGCGTGCCGCCGATCACGAGCGAAATGCAGATCGCGGTGCCAATGCGGCTCCAGCCGCCATCCGCGAAGCGCCCGGCGATCGGCGCCACCAGCGCGCCCCCCGCACCGACCAGCGAGAACAAAGCGATGCCGCGCTGGGACAAGCCGTACTCGTCGGTAAGTTCGAGCGGTATCGAGGTCCAGAACACGGTGAAGGCGAAGAAGAGAGTCATATGATAGGCGGCGCGCCGCTGGAGAACCGGTGTGCGGGCGAGCAGCGGACCGAGAGACCTGAGCAAGGCGAGATAGCCGAGGCGCCCGTGTGGACGGCGCTCCGGCACGTAGCGCCAGAAGATCGCGGCTGTCGTCGCCATCATGATCGCCGAAACGACGAAGACGCTGCGCCAGCCGGTGAAGCTTGCGATGATGCTGGAGATCGGCCGGCTGAGCAGAATGCCCGTGAGCAGGCCGCTGACCACGGTGCTGACCTGCCGCCCCATGCGTTTGGGCGCCGCGAGATGAGCCGCCATCGGCACCACCATCTGCGTGGTCACGGAGGTAATGCCGATCATCAGGCAGGCGAAGAGATAGAGCGCGGCATTGTGGGCGAGCGATGTCAGCAGCAGCGTGATCGAGCCGCAGAGCAGGGTGATCGTCATCAGCCGGCGGTTCTCAACGCGATCGCCGAGCGGCACGAGGAGCAGTAATCCTATAGCGTAGCCGAACTGGGTCAGCGTGACGACGAGCCCATAGGCATCGGGCCGCAAATGAATGGCGGGGCCGATCAGGCCAATGAGCGGCTGCGAGATATAGAGGTTGGCGACACTCACCGCCGCGGTGAAGGCGAGCAGAAACGTCATCCCGGCGGACATACCGTCAGGACGGGACAGGGAGCGATTTGGCATAGTTCAGCTATTGCGCCGCAGCACGCTCTGTCAATCAAGCGCTGCGGTGAATTGTTACACGATCACAGCTTAGAGATCGTCGCCGACCAGAATTGACACCATGTGAGCAGAACGGCCTAAGTCCTTCGCGTCTCAACTCAATTCCAGGCGGTTCGCGCGCATTCATGGCAGCGATCTTCACTCCGGCCGCCAACGGCGCCATGCGCGGTGCATTGCTGGCACTCGGGTTGCTGATCGCGGCTCTCGTCGGTTTCTGGTGGCTGTGGCCGAGCTCGCTCTACATGCGCAAGACTGGCTTCGTGATCGAGCAGCCGGTGCCGTTCAGTCATCAGCATCATGTCGCGGGCCTGGGCATCGATTGCCGTTTCTGTCACGCAACTGTTGAGACTTCCGCCGATGCCGGGATGCCACCCACTTACACTTGCATGACGTGCCATTCGCAGATTTGGACCAATGCGAAGCTGCTCGAACCGGTCCGGCTCAGCCTCGCGGAGAACAGGCCGATCGTCTGGAGCCGGGTCACCAATCTGCCCGACTATGTCTATTTCAATCATAGCATCCATATCGCGAAGGGTGTCGGCTGCGCGAGCTGTCACGGTGCGGTGGATCAGATGCCGCTGACCTATAAGGCGGTGAAGCTCACGATGCAGTTCTGTCTCAACTGTCACCGCAACCCGGGCCCGCAACTGCGGCCGAAGAGCGAGATCTTCAATACGTCCTGGAGGCGCGACGCGAGCACGCCTAGCCCGCAGCAGCTCATCGCCTTTTATCATGTCGGTGGGCGCAATCTCACCGACTGCTCGATCTGTCACCGGTAGGCGCGCGCGATGACGAAGACTCCGGCTCCGCGCCAGGTTTCCGGAAAACAGTGGCGGAGCCTGCTCGAAGATCCCGACACGGTGGCGCGGCAGTATCCGGTGCTGGCGGAGATGATCGGCCATCCGGCGAGCCGCCGGCGTGTGTTGCAGGTGATGGCGGCAAGCATCGCGCTGGGTGGGCTCGCCGGATGTGACAACGGCGAGGCGGATGGCAAGCTCATCCCGGCGGTGATCGCGGCGCCCGGTATCGTGCCGGGTCGTGCCAATGCTTACGCGACGGCGAATGTCGTGGGCGGCGACGCGATGGGGATCACCGTCGCGCATCAGATGGGCCGGCCGCTGAAGGTCGATGGCAATCCGCTGCATCCCGCGAGCCTGGGCGGCAGTGATGCTTTCGCTCAGGCGATGATCCTCGACTTCTATGATCCGGATCGAGCGGCGGGCATCATCACCCAGGGGCAGCCTTCGGACTGGCCCTCATTGCAACGCGTGATGGCGGACGAGCGCGAGCGGCTGGTGCGGAGCCGTGGAGTGGGGCTGCGGGTCCTGACCGGCAGCGTGGTGTCGCCGACAACAGGGCGGACGATCGACGCTCTGGCCGCCGCCTATCCCGGGATGCGCTGGCATCAATGGGAGGCGGCGTCGCGGGATACCGTGTCGAACGGCACGGCGCTGGCCTATGGCCGGAGGCTCGATGTAGTGCCGCATGTCGAGCGGGCTTCGGTGCTTCTTGGCCTCGACAGCGATCTCATCAGCGGCGCGCCGGGCCATGTGCGCCATGCGCGGGACTTCGCGGCGCATCGCAATCCGACGCGCGGTCCGATGAGCCGCGTCTATGCGGCGGAGCGCGCGCCGACATTGCTGGGCACAGCGGCGGATCATCGTTTCATCATCGGCGGCGCGGAGATGCCCGCGCTGGTCGCCTGGCTGGCGGCGGCGGTTTTGCGTGGCGAGCAGCCGGGCTCCGCGCCGTCTTGGTTCGCGCCGCTGGTGGCGGATCTGAAGGCGGCTCGGGGCGGTGCCTTCATCCATGCCGGGCCGGATCTGCCGGTGGAAGCGCAGGCTCTGGTTCTGGCGATGAACGAGGCGCTGGGCGGCCGAGGACGGACCTTCGATGTGATCGAGCCGGTGGCCTATCGCGCGGTCGATTTCGGCGCCGATCTGCGCGCGCTGACCGACGATATGGCGGCGGGCCGGGTCGAGACGCTGCTTGTGCTCGACACTAACCCGGTCTTCTCCGCCCCTGGCTTCACTGAAGCCTTGGCGCGCGTGCGGCTGAGCGTTGCGAGCGGGCCTTCGCTCGACGAGACGGGGGATGCCGCGACCTGGTATGTGCCGGGCGCCCATGCCTTCGAGGCTTGGAGCGATGCGCGCGCCTATGACGGGACGGCGACGATCATGCAGCCGCAGGCGATGCCTCTGTTCGATGGCATGAGCGCGGTCGGCGTACTCTCGATGCTGCGGCCAGGCTTTGAGGGGACGCCGCAGGACTCGCTGGCGGCGGTGCGCGCGTCCTGGACTTCGCTGGCGCGCGGCGACGCCTGGGTTCGGGCGCTGGCCGATGGCGTAGTGCCAAACAGTGCTAGCCGGCCGGCGCAGGTGGCGATCAGGCCGGAAGCGGGGCGCAGCGTGATTCCCTCTGTCGTGTCAGGCGAGGCTTTGGTTACGGTCGCGCTGGTGACGCGGCCGGATCCCGGGCTGTTCGACGGGCGCTTTGCGAACAACCCATGGCTTCAGGAGTTGCCCCGCCCGCTGACGAAGGTGGTGTGGGACAATCCGCTGCTACTGGCGCCAGGGCTCGCGCATCGGCTGGGTTTGCGGCAGGGCGAGGAGGTTGAAGTCACGGTCGGCGCGGCGAGCGCTCGGCTTCCGGTTTGGATCGCGCCGGGGCAGGCGGAGGATGTGGCGGTCGCGCTATACGGCTACGGCCGGCGCGTCGTCGGCGCGGTGGGTGCAGGGACGGGTGTGGATGTCTATCCGCTCCGTTACGCCGCCGGTCCTGCGACGCTGCGTCGCACGGGCCGGGTGCTGAAGGTCGCGACGACCGATCATCACGACGTGCTCGATACCGGCGACACCAGCGATATCGTCCGCCACGCGACGCTCGCCGATTTTATGCGCGACCCCGCGCTTTTGCAGGGTGGGGTGGGTAGTCCGCTGCTTTATCGCAATCCGCCCAGCGGACCGGTCGCCTGGGGGATGAGCATCGACCTCAATTCCTGCATCGGCTGCAATGCCTGCGTGGTCGCCTGCACGGCCGAGAACAACGTGCCGGTGGTGGGCAAGACCGCGGTGCTGCATCAGCGCGAAATGCACTGGCTGCGGATCGACCGCTACTTCGAGGGGCCGGCGGAGAAGCCGGAGGCGTATTTCCAGCCCATGCTTTGCATGCATTGCGAGGAGGCGCCTTGCGAGGTTGTCTGCCCCTTCGGTGCGACGGTGCATGACCAGGAGGGGCTGAACGTGATGGTGTATAACCGCTGCGGCGGCACGCGCTTCTGCTCCAACAACTGTCCCTATAAGGTGCGCCGCTTCAACTACGGTCCGTACGCGGCGGAAGAGGCGCGGCCGGTCGAGAGTCGCAATCCGGATGTGACGGTCCGCAGCCGGGGCGTGATGGAGAAATGCACCTTCTGCGTTCAGAAAATCGCGGCGACGCGCATCGCGCATGACATTTCGGGTGTCGCGGAGGAAGCGGTAACGGCCTGTCAGGCGGCCTGTCCGACGCAGGCATTTTCCTTCGGCAACCTCAACGAGCCTGACAGCGAGGTAGTGCGGCGCAAGCATAGTCCGCTCAACTATGTCTTGCTGCCCGAACAGAATACCCGGCCGCGCGTGACCTATGAGGGCCGCATCCGCAACCTCAACGCGGAGATCCCGGCATGAGCGAGGCGCTGCCCGTGGTGCTGCCGGGGCAGACCGCCCGGACCATGACCGATCACGTGGCGGGCGTCGCGCTTGGCGAGGAGCGGTCTTACCTGTGGTGGTGGATGGCCTTTCTGCCAAGCCTTGGTTTGCTTGGCCTTGGTATTGTCGCGACGGTTTGGCTGTTCCTCAACGGGATTCAGATTTTCGGCAATGATTGGCCGAATGTCTGGGGTTTTCCGATCTTCGTTTATGTCTGGTGGATCGGCATCGCCTCCGGCGGGACCTTCATCTCGGCGTTCTTTTTCCTGACGCGGGTCGATTGGCGGACCTCGATCAATCGCATCGCCGAGACGATGACGCTGTTCTCGGCGGCTTGCGCTGGGATCTATCCGATCCTGCATCTCGGCCGGCCATGGATTTTTTATTGGCTGATCCCCTATCCGAATACGATGAGCCTATGGCCGAATTTCAAGAGTCCGCTGATGTGGGATTTTATCGCGGTGCTGGCCTATATCGTGGGCTCCGTGCTGTTCTGGTATCTCGGGTTGTTGCCTGACCTTGCCTCCATGCGGGACCGCACGCGGACACGCTTCAAGCAGGTTGCTTACGGTGTTGCGGCGTTGGGTTTTCGTGGGTCGGGAACCGAATGGACGCATTTCCGTGCGGTTTACGGCATCATGGCGGCGATCATGGCGCCGATGGTGTGCTCAGTGCATAGCGTCGTCGGGCTGGATTTCGCGGGCGGCAATATGCCGGGTTGGCACGGCACGGATTACCCGCCGTTCTTTGTTTTCGGTGCCGTCTTCTCCGGTTTTGCGGCGGTGCTGCTGCTGATCATTCCGCTGCGCCGCTTTTGGGGCCTCACGCCTTATATCACCGAGCGGCATGTCGATGTGCTCTGCAAGCTCATGCTGACCGCGAGCCTTTGCGTCGCCTATGCTTATATGATGGAGGCCTTCTCGGTCTTCTATGGCCATGACGCCGCCGAGATCACCATGTTCAAGGCGCGGATCGGCGGCTTCGATGCCGGGGTTTATTGGTCGACGATCATCCTGAACTGCGTCTTGCCGCAGCTCTTCTGGTTCCGCGTCTGCCGGCGCTGGGTGCCGATTGTGCTGCTGGTCGGCTTCGGCGCGGTCGTCGGCATGTGGCTGGAGCGTTACGGCATCGTGATCCAGGTGCCGCATAAGACGGCGCTGCCGTCGGCCTGGGGTGTCTATTTTCCGACGCTCTGGGATTGGGCGCTGTTCGCCGGAACCTGCGGCCTATTCGCGAGCGGGTTTCTGCTGACCATCCGGCTGGTGCCTGCCATCTCGATGTTCGAGATGCGTGAACTGATCACGCGGAAACTCGCTCGATGATCGTGCTCGGCGCCTTCGAGAGCGAGGCGGCGATGGCGCGGGCCGTTGCGCGTCTGGAAGCCGATGGCGTGCATGGTGTCGAGACTTATTCCCCGACGTCGCCGGCGCGCTCGGTGGGGCGCCTGCAATCTCGGCTGCCGCTGGTTATGCTGTTTGCCGGGTTGGTTGGAGCGGCGGCGGGGCTGCTGCTGCAGATCTACGCGGTGACGGGGATATTCACGGATAGTTTGTGGGGGCAGTTGGGCGGCGGCTATCCCGTCAATATCGGGGGGCGCCCGAATGTGTTTTGGCCGTCCTTTATTCCCTTCGGTTTCGAGACCGGGTTGCTATTCGCGATGGTCGCCGGTTTCCTCGGTTTCCTTCTGATCAACCGGCTGCCACGGCTCTACGACCCGATCGACGAGAGCGATGCGTTTCGCGAGGCGACCCGGTCGGGCTGGTTCATTGCCATTCGCACGGCTGCCAAGCCTAATCACGACCGCGCTCTTGCCGCGCTGCAAGCCAGCGGTGCGCCGCAGATCGAGGAGATCCTCGAATGAGGTTTTCCGCCCTTCTGCTGGCGGTGCTGGTGCTCGCTGGCTGCGACGACATGATCCATCAGCGCAAGAAAAACGCCTGGACGCGCAGCCAGGGTGATCCGCAGACGCCGCCCGCCGAGACCGTGCAGTTTCAGGAAAAGCCCGTCGCGGCACCGCCGCTCACGCTCGCCTTGCTGCGGCACGGCGGAGAGCGCTTTCACATCTACTGCGCACCCTGTCATTCCGAGCTTGGTGATGGGCATGGCATGATCGTGCAGCGTGGTTTCAGCCCGCCGCCGAACTATGAGGAAACACGGCTGCGCGGGGGTTCGACACAGCACTTCTACGACGTGATCACCCAGGGCCATGGCGCGATGTATTCCTTTGCGCAGCGCGTGCCACCCACTGACCGCTGGGCCATCGCCGCCTATATCCGCGCGCTGCAACTCAGCCAGCACGCGGTTCTGGCGGATCTTTCCTCTTCGCAGCGTAAGGCGCTGGAGGCGGGGCCGTGAGCCGCGCGGAACGCAACGGCTGGATCGCGGGCGGCGTCGGGCTGGTGCTGTCGCTGTTCGGTTGGATTTTGGAGCCTGGCGTTTCCCCCCACGCCTGGCTCGCCGCCGTTTACACTTGGATGCTGTGGCCGCTGGGCAGCATGGCCGTGATCCTGGCGCATGCTCTGACAGGCGGAAGATGGGGCGAGGCGGCGCGGCCAGGTTTGCTCATCGGTGTTTCGAGCTTGCCGCTGTTGTTGCCTGCGATGGTGCCGCTGCTTTGCACGATGCCGGTGCTTTACGATTGGGCGCAGGCGGGGGCGCATGCGCCGAATGGTTTCTACCTCAACCCTCCGGCTTTCGCGGCGCGCGGCGTATTGTATCTGCTCGTTTGGTTCGGATTGGCTTTGGTGATTCTCGCGTCGGAGCGGCGCGGGGGGGTATTGCGGCTTTTCGCGGCGCCGGGGTTGATCCTTTTGGCGGTCAGTTTCAGCTTCGCGGTGATCGACCTCACCATGTCACTGCAGGACTTCACCTCCACGATCTATCCGATGACGGAGGCGGCGAGTGCTGGCTTGCTGGCCTTGTCTGTAGCCATACTCATCAGCCTAGCCTTTGCAGATGAGAAGGCACGTGACGATCTTGGCAAGCTCCTGCTCGCGTTGGTCGTGCTGTGGACCTATCTCGACTTCATGCAGTTGCTCATCGTGTGGGAATCCGATCTAGCCTCGGATGGGCCTTATTATCTTCGGCGGACGGATGGCTATTGGGGCGGCGTGATGGCGCTGATCGAAATCGGACGGTTCGCGGTGCCATTCTTTCTGCTGCTTTCGCCCCGAGGAAGACGGAGCAAGCGCGTTCTCGGTGTCGCCTGCGTCCTGGTTGTCGCAACCGCGATTCTGCGTGGCTGGTGGCTGGTATTGCCTGCGGCACATCACGCGGCGGGCCGAAGAATCGGCTGGATCGATCTCGCGGCGATGCTGGCTTTTGGTGGTGCTTCATTCGCATGGATTGCGCGTGGCGACGGGCTTAGCGTCTCTGTAGTGCGTAGGCCGCAGAATGTCTGACTACGCGGAACATCCCGAACTCCCCCTGGCTGAGCGCGAGCTTCAGGATGTCGCTCCGCGCGCCATCATCATCGGCTTGCTGCTGGTGGTACTGGTGTCGGTCCTGCTGGCGGGGCTCAGCATGTGGATGTTTCCAAGTTCACTACGTGACCGGCCAGCCAATGTCGGGGTCAACGAATTTCCTCTGCCGCGCCTGCAGCCGAATACGCCGCTCGATATGAATCGCTTCTATGCCGAGGAGATGAAGCGCCTGCATGGCACCGGCTGGGTCGATCGAACAAAAGGGCTCATCCACATTCCGATCGATGATGCGATGGCGCTTGTGGCAGAGCGCGGGATCGCAGACTGGCCGAAGCAGTCGCCGACTGGGATCTCGCGGTGAGGATCTTGTTTCTCGTAATCGGGCTCATGCTGGTGGCCGTTCAGGCTCAAGCGCAGCGCGCGCCTGATACTTCCGGGATCGGCTATCGTCCGCAGCTTGGCCGAAACCTCCCGCTCGATGCGGCTTTCACCGATCAGGCTGGACGGAGAACCGCTTTGGCCGATGTCGTTGTCGGCCGCCCGACGATCCTGGCGCTCGGCTACTACGCCTGTCCCGCGCTGTGCGGTGTGATCCGTGACGATCTACTGACGGCACTTGGGCGCAGTGGTCTCTCGACGCCCGCTGACTACCAGGTCGTGTTTGTCAGCATCGACCCCCATGAGACCGTGTCGGATGCACATAGAGCCTGGGCGGATGACCGCGCGCGCTATCCGACGGTGGGCTCGGCCGACGGATGGCATTTCCTCAGCGGCACGTCAGAGTCCGTCGCGGCGGTGGAGCGGGCGGTGGGATATTACAGCCGCTATGACGTGGGGCTGAAGCAATTCATCCATCCGGCCGGCATTGTGGTACTGACGCCGCGCGGCGCGGTGTCCGGCTATGTGCTCGGCATCGGATATCAGCCGGGGGATTTGCGCGCCGCGATCATCCGCGCGAGCAGCGGCGGCGTGGAACAAACGGTGCAGCCGGTTTTGCTGCTGTGCTTCCATTTCGACCCGACCACCGGCCGCTACACCTTCGCCATCATGAAGGTGCTGCGGCTGACCGGCCTGCTGACGGTGCTGACACTGATTGGCGTCATGCTCATCCTGCGGCGGCGAGAGGGGCGGGCATGAATTTCGACCTTCCCGTTGCCTCTCCGGGCGCCGCTGAGACGGATCAGTTGCTCGGTGCTTTGCTGCTCATCAGCCTCGCCGTGCTGGTGCTGGTTTTCGGCCTTATGGCGCTTTACGGCATTCGCTACCGCGCCCGCAGCACCGCTCATCGCGGCGCGCCGGGGGAGAAAAGCTGGCGGTTCGAGATTGCCTGGACCACGGTGACGATTGTAGCTTTCTTCGCGCTCGATGTCTGGGGTGCCGATGTCTATATGCGGCAGTCGCAGACGCCGGCGCATGCGATGAAGGTCTACATCATCGGCAAGCAATGGATGTGGAAGGCCGAGCATGAGGGCGGCCAGCGCGAGATCAATGCGCTGCATGTGCCGACCGGCCGCGACGTGCAACTCATCATGACCTCGGAAGACGTGATCCATGATTTCTCGGTTCCCGCCTTTCGTGTGAAGCGGGACGTGCTGCCGGGCCGCTACGAGACGCTGTGGTTTCACCCCAACCGTGCCGGGACCTATCCGCTCTATTGCGACCAATTCTGCGGCACTGGGCATTCTGAGATGGTCGGCGATATTGTCGTGTTGAAGCCGGTGGAGTTTTCCGCCTGGCTGTCGGCGAATGGAGAAAATGGCGGCACGCTGGCCGATCAGGGCCATACGCTGTTCATGCGCTATGGCTGCAGCGGCTGCCATGAGACGACCGAGGGCGGCGGTGGCGGCACGGTGCGCGCGCCGCCGCTGATCGGGCTTTACGGCAGCCTGGTGCCGCTCGCGGACCGGACGGTGGTGACGGCGGACGATAAATACATCCGGGATTCGATCCTCATGCCCGCATCGCAGATCGTGGCGAGCTATCCGAATCTCATGCCGTCCTATGCGGGCCAGATCAGCGAGGAGAACCTCGTCAAGGTCATCGCCTATATCAAATCGATGGCGGGGGAGACGCCAAGATGAGCATCGCCGCCGGATTGCGGTCGGATAACTACATCAACCACGAGACTACGGTGCGCTCGTGGCTGGTCACGACCGACCACAAGCGGATCGCTATCCTGTATCTTTGCTCGATCACAGCCTTCTTCTTCATCGGCGGGGCGGCGGCGGCGCTGATGCGCTACAATCTGCTGAGCCCTCGGGGCGCCCTAGTCTCACCTGAGATGTACAATCGACTTTTTACGATGCACGGCATCGTCATGGTGTGGTTCTTCCTGGTGCCAGCGGCGCCTGCCGTGCTGGGCAACTTTGTGCTGCCATTGATGCTCGGCGCTCGGGATCTTGCTTTTCCGCGTATCAATCTGTTGAGCTGGTATTTGTTCATTGCTGGCGGCGCGATCGCTATGTTCGCGGTGACTTACGGTGGCCTCGATACGGGCTGGACTTTCTACACACCGCTCTCGACTAATTTCTCCAAAGGCTTCGTTGAGGTCGCCGCACTCGGGATCATTCTGTCCGGCTATGCCTCTATCGCGACCGGGCTCAATTTCATCGTCACCATCCATCGGCTGCGAGCGCCGGGGCTCACCTGGTATCGAATGCCGATTTTCGTCTGGTCGATGTATGCGACGAGCGTGTTGAACGTGTTGGCGACGCCGGTGCTAACCATGGCGCTGATCCTCATCGCGATGGAGCGGATTTTCCATATCGGCGTCTTCGATCCGGCGCTGGGTGGCGATCCGGTGCTGTTCCAGCATCTGTTCTGGTTCTACTCGCACCCCGCCGTCTACATCATGATCCTGCCGGGGTTCGGGATCGTGAGCGAGATCATCCCCTGCTTCGCGCGGCGTCCGCTGTTCGGCTATAAGTTTGTCGCCTGGTCCAGCATTGCCATCGCGGTGATCGGCTTCTTCGTCTGGGCGCATCATATGTTCGTGGCGGGCGTCTCGGTCTATTCGGCTTTGGTGTTTTCGCTACTGAGCTATGTGATTGCCGTGCCCTCGGCGATCAAGGTCTTCAATTGGCTCGGCACGATGCATAAGGGCTATATCCGCTACAATACGCCGATGCTTTACGCGTTGGGCTTCGTAGGGCTTTTCACGATCGGCGGACTTTCTGGATTGTTCACGGCGGCGCTGGGCGCGGATGTGTATCTGCACGACACCTATTTCGTGGTCGCGCATTTCCACTTCATCATGGTCGGCGGCATGGTGACGGCCTTCTTCGCCGGGCTGCATTTCTGGTGGCCGAAGATGACGGGGCGGCTTTATCCCGAGAGCTGGGGCAGGGTGGCGGCGTTGCTGCTGTTCGGCGGGTTTATCCTGACGTTCCTGCCGCAATTCGTGCTGGGGTATCTCGGGATGCCTCGGCGCTACCCGATCTATGATCCGGGCTTCCAGGTTCTCAATGTGCTGTCCTCGGCCGGAGCCACGATTCTGGCGGGCGGCTATCTGCTGCCGATGGGTTACCTGCTCTGGTCGCTCGTCTATGGCCAGCCGGCCGGTGACAATCCTTGGGATGCGACGGGGCTTGAGTGGCGCACGCAATCGCCGCCGCGTGTACAGAATTTCTCCGTGACGCCGCGCGTGACGGAAACCGCCTATAACTATCCGCCGCCCGAACAGCAGGAGCCGATGGCATGAGCGCCGCGACGCGTCATCGCGAGGACTTGCCGGGACCGGAGACCGAGTTCCAGTACCCCAGCGAGCGCGAGCAGCACGACACCTCTATGACTGGGATGTGGCTGTTCCTGGCGACGGAAACGCTGTTCTTCGGCGGGTTGTTCCTGATCTGGCTCTATTACCGCTATCTTTTCCCTGCTGGTTTCGCCCTTGCCACGGAGCACACCGAGTTCGCGATCGGCACGGTGAACTCCGTTTTGCTCATCACCAGCAGCGTGACCTATGCCTGCGGCGTCGCCGCCATTCGGGTCGGCGATCGCAAGCTACTGTTCCGGCTTGCCGTGGCAACGATCGCGCTCGGTGTGGTCTTCATGCTCCTGAAGGGCGTCGAGTGGTATCTCGACATTGACGCGGGGATGGTGCCCGGGCCTGGTTTCGCGTTGCGGGGACCTGGTTCGCAGGGCGCGGCGCTGTTCTGGATCTTCTACTATCTGGCGACCTTGCTGCATGCGATCCATCTGCTGATCGGCCTCGGTCTCGTTACCTGGATCGCGCTGCGGGCACGCAACGGCACGGTGACGCGCGAGAGCCACGCATCGGTCGAGATCGTCGGTCTCTACTGGAGCTTTGTCGATATGGTGTGGCTGGTGCTCTACCCCATGATCTATCTGGCGGGGCGCGCCGGATGATCCTCACCCGCACGCGCGACTATCTGCTGTCCTGGGCCGGGCTGATAATCCTGCTCGCGGTCGAGGCGGTGGGCGGGCGTTGGTTGGGCTGGGGGAATGTGACGCCTTTCATCGGCATCGTGATGGCGGCGGGCGTCGGTATGGTGCTGATGCATCTTCGCCATGGCACAGGGGAAGCGAAAATCTTCGCGTTCACCGGCGCGCTTTGGCTGGTGATCATGCTGAGCCTCACGATGATGGACATCGTGACGCGCTCTCCGGATCCGGTATCGCAAGCGACGCCGGGGTTTTCGCTCGCGAACCGTGGTGGGTGAGGGCACGCAAAACCCTCGACTGCCGAGTAATCTGATCGTCGATTCGTCATGCTCGGCGAAGGCCGAGCATCCACGCCTTCAACGTCGCCGCCACAAGTAAGGCTTGGATCCTCGACCTTCGCCGAGGATGACGTGGAGTGGCTAACTCCCCATCTCATCCAGCGCCGCCAATAATCCGCGGAAATCCTCCGGCGGCTCCGTCTCAAACGACATCGGGTCGCCAGTACGCGGATGCGCGAAAGCAAGACTCGCCGCATGCAGCGCCTGCCTCGGAAAATCCAGCAGCAGGTGGCGCAACTCTGAGGGCAAACCACGTGAGGCCGGGGGAACGCGTCGCAGATAGACGGGATCGCCGACGACCGGGTGGTTGCGGCTCGCGAGATGCACACGGATCTGATGGGTTCGCCCCGTCGATAGCTTGCAGTCAAGCAGCGAGACGCACATCCGCCAATTGCGCTCCGTCTTGTAATGCGTGAGCGCCTCGCGGCCGCCGGCGTCCCGCAGCGCCATACGCTTGCGGTCGCGCGGGTCCCGCCCGATGGCGCCCTCGATATCGCCTGAAACCGGCGACAGCATGCCCCAGACCAGCGCCTTGTAGTGGCGATCAAGATCGCGAGTCGCGAAGATCTCGGAGAGCCGGGTATGGGCGAGCTCGGTCTTCGCGGCCACCATGACGCCGGAGGTGTCGCGGTCGAGGCGATGGACGATGCCTGGCCGCTTCTCGCCGCCGATGCCCGTGAGGCTGTCGCCGCAATGGGCGAGCAGGGCGTTGACCAGCGTGCCCTCGAGATGGCCCGGCGCCGGATGCACCACCAGCCCCGCTGGCTTGTCGAGCACCACGAGATCGGAATCCTCATAGAGGATGGTGAGCGGGATATCCTCCGGCTGAGGGGTTGCCGCCACGGCATCGGGCACCGTCAGGGCATAGGTTTCGCCTTCACGCACAAGTTCGGACGGGTCCCGGAACGAGGCGCCGCCGACGCTTGCCATCCCATCCAGGATCAGGTTCTTGATGCGCGAACGGGAGAGGGAGTCCAGGCTCTCGGCGAGGAATCGGTCAAGGCGCTGGCCCGCTTGCCCGGCATCGGCAGTCACTTCGAATAAGGTCATGCCGCAGACATAGCCAAGAAGCGGCCGGGGGGCGAGGCGATGCGATCCATGCGGTCGATGTTGATCACGGTGATCACGATGGGGGTGCTCATCGTCATCGCGACCGCGGCGCTGCTGTTCAAGCTCGTCACCGATTTTGGCGCACCGGCGGCGGGACCCCCAGGAACCTCGCTGACCGTGAGCAACCTGCAACAGGCGGCGGGCTCTCGGATCGTCAATATCACCGGCGTCGGCGCCAGTCTCGCGGTGCTGCTGACGGGTGGCGGACCCGACCGCATTCTGCTCGTCGATCCTCGCAACGGCCGGGTGACCGGCCGGCTGGAAGCCACGCCCTAGCCCATGTCGAACGCATTCGACCGCGTTTTGACCTCGGCGGCGGAGGTCGATGCCACGGCTCGCCGCTCGCTCCGCAGGCATCGGGCCTTCGCGAGCGGGTTGCTCGTTGTCATGGCGGCCCTGGTTCTGGCGAGCTATGCGTTGCCGCCCACGATGTGGCGCGAGTTGCTGCAATCCTGCGCCAAGGCGGGGCTGGTGGGCGGCCTCGCCGATTGGTTCGCGGTGACGGCGCTGTTCCGCCATCCGCTCGGTATTCCGATTCCGCATACTGCGATCATTCCGGCGCAGAAGGAACGGCTGGGGCGGGCGCTTGGGCGGTTTATTGGCACCCATGTCATCACCCAGGACGAGGTGCTGCGGGTTCTCGGCCGCGCCGATCTGCCGGGGCTGCTGCATCGCTATCTGGCCGATCCGGTGACTGCTCGGCCCGCCGCCGAGGCGATGGCGGCGAGCCTGCCGAAGCTGCTCTCGGCGATCGAGGATGGCCGGGCGGGACGTCTGATTTCCCGGCTGTTGCCGCGCCTGCTGGGGGGGGCCGCCGCCGGGCGGGTGGTGGCGCGGGCGCTGCAAGGCTTGGTGGAGGGTGGCCGCCATCAGGAGGTCTTCACCTTCATCCTCACCCAGCTTCGCGGCATGCTGGCGGAGAAAGAGGAAGATCTGCGCAAGGGGATTCGCGACAGGGTGAAGGAGCAAGGCGGCCAGCTCCTCGGCTGGGCGATCGGGGCGAGCATCGCCAAGCGGGTGATTTCCGCGATCAACGACGAACTGGACAATGTCGGACCCGACGGGTCCACGATGCGCGCGGCCTTCGACGAATGGGTGCGGCGCGAGATCGCGGCGATGGAGGAAGATCCGGCGCGGGCGGCCGAGATGGGCGCGGCCATCCGCAGGGTGCTCAGCCATGAGTCGGTGCGGCTGTGGTTTGGCGATGTCTGGCTAAGGCTGAGGGCTGTGGTGGAGCGGGATGCGGTGCGTCCGGGGGGACATACGATCAGCTTCATCGAATCGACCCTTGCTGCCGTCGGTCGCGCGATCGAGGAGGATCCGGCGGTTCGTCAGGGGTTGGAGCGCGGGATCGCTAATGTCGTCGCCGGGCTATTGCCGATGGCTCAGGAACGCTCGGCCGATTTCGTCGCGTCGGTGGTGTCCCAATGGGATGCGCGCACGGTGACGGAGCGGCTGGAACTGCGGGTGGGACGGGACCTGCAATACATCCGGGTCAACGGCACGCTGGTCGGCTTCCTCGCCGGAGGCGTGCTTTATCTGCTGCTGCGGGCAGCCTTTGGCACTGGGGCTCTGTAAGACGAAGCGCGGCGGGAATTAGCCCCGCCAGCGGCCAGCGCGCTGCTGGGCTCTCAGCATTTCCTGGACCCGGCTCATCACGGGGCCGAAACCTTTTGCCTCGAAGCCGTTCCGCCGCATGCGCCAGAGCTGCCAGCGCAGGGCGGCGTAGCCGATCAGCGCCGCGCCCAAGGCAATCGGCACGAGGATGAGGGCGAGCGACAGGGCAATGCCTGCAACAATCGCGGAGCCCGCGATCACCGCCACTAGGCCCAAACCGCGTGGTGCTCGGAAGGTCGCCGATCCCCCGCGCCATCCGGGGGGTGGCCCGGGCCGCTGCGCTTGCACGAAGCTGCCATCGGATCGCATGTCGAGGTCGTAGCCTTGACGGTCGCTCATGGGAAAGACACTGGCGAAAGACGGACGGGGTTTCAAGTTTCCATCCCGTAATCTAACCCGGTGGGACAGCCTGCGCGTCGCGCCGCCCAGCGTTCCGAAAACAGGACTCGCGCGGTCCTAGATGAGCCGCTAAACCTTCGCTCAAGGCGACCAGGGTCGCCAGAAGGTTTCGTGCATGCTTCGCCTCTCCAAGCTCACGGATTATGCCGTGGTTGTGCTGGTGCGGCTCTCCGAGGAGGGCGGCCTACAGAGTTCGGCCGGCATCGCCGCCGCGATCGGCGTGCCTGAGCCTACGGTCGCCAAAGTTCTGAAGATCCTGGGGGCCGGCGGACTCGTTCTGTCCCATCGCGGGGCGCGGGGCGGTTACCGGCTTGGCCGGCCGCTCAGCGCTATTCCAATCGCCGATGTGATTGCCGCGGTCGATGGCCCGATTGCACTCACCGCGTGCGTCGAACATTCGGTGACCAGTTGCGAAGCCTCGGGACTTTGCCCGGTCCGGGGGCGGTGGGATGCGGTCAATGCCGCCATCCTCGATGCGCTCTCTGGCATTAGCCTAGCGGAAATGCGTGGCCGGAGCTTTATGCCGGACCCCATGCCGCACATCTCTACCAAACCCGCCCCTTCCTCCGCCGCCGTCACAGCCGAGTGAGATAATGCCAGCAGTCGCCGAGACCCTAGACACCGTCCGCGCCGTCACGGGCTCCACCTATAAGTGGGGCTTCGAGACGGATCTCGAGATGGATATCGCGCCCAAGGGGCTGAGTGAGGACACCATCCGCCTGATCTCGGCGCGGAAGGAAGAGCCTGAATGGCTGCTTGCCTGGCGGCTGAAGGCCTTTGCGGCATGGAAGACCATGGCCGAGCCGCATTGGGCGAAGGCGACCTATCCGCGCATCGACTACCAGGACATCCATTACTATGCCGCGCCCAAGAAGGGCGGCGGACCGAAAAGCCTCGACGAGGTCGATCCCGAATTGCTGCGCACCTATGAGAAGCTCGGCATTCCGCTGCGCGAGCAGGCGTTGCTCGCGGGCGTCGAGCCGAGCCCAGATGATCGGCTGCCGATGGCTGTTGATGCGGTCTTCGACAGCGTCTCAGTCGCGACGACCTTTCAGGAGACGCTGGCGAAGCAGGGCGTGATCTTCTGCCCCATCAGCGAAGCGGTGCGTGAGCACCCCGATTTGGTGCGCGAATATCTGGGCAGCGTTGTTCCGGCTGGGGATAATTTCTACGCGGCCCTGAACTCGGCGGTCTTCACCGACGGCAGCTTCGTCTACATCCCCAAGGGCGTGAAATGCCCGATGGAGTTATCGACGTATTTCCGCATCAACGCCCGCAACACGGGACAGTTCGAGCGTACGTTGGTGATCGCGGCCGAGGGCGCTTCCGTGAGCTATCTTGAAGGCTGCACCGCGCCAATGCGGGACGAGAACCAGCTGCACGCGGCGGTGGTGGAACTCATCGCCTTGGATGATGCCAAGATCAAATATAGCACGGTGCAGAACTGGTATCCGGGCGATGCGAATGGCAAAGGCGGCATCTATAACTTCGTCACCAAACGCGGGGCGTGCCGTGGCGCGCGCAGCCGCATCAGCTGGACGCAGGTTGAGACAGGTTCGGCAATAACCTGGAAGTATCCTTCCTGCATTCTGCAGGGCGATGGCAGCGTCGGCGAATTCTACTCGGTCGCGGTGACGAATAACTGTCAGCAGGCCGATACTGGCACCAAGATGATTCACATTGGCCGCAACACCAATAGCACGATCATCGCCAAGACGATCAGCGCCGGGCGTTCGGACAGCACCTATCGCGGGCTTGTCCGCATGATGCCGAAGGCGCAGAACGCGCGGAATTTCACGCAGTGCGACAGCCTGCTGATCGGCGACCAGTGCGGCGCGCATACCGTGCCCTATATCGAAAGCCGCAACGCGACGGCGAAGATCGAACATGAGGCCACGACCTCGAAGATCGCCGAAGACCAGATGTTCTATTGCCGCAGCCGGGGCCTTTCGCAGGAGGATGCGGTTGGCCTGATTGTGAACGGCTTCTGCAAGGATGTGCTGAAGGAGCTGCCGATGGAATTCGCGGTGGAAGCGCAGAAGCTTCTTGCGATCAGCCTCGAAGGTTCCGTGGGCTGAGCATGTTCGGCAATTTACCTCGTCGTGCTCGGCGAAGGCCGAGCATCCACGTCTTGCCTGCTCCACGAAGGCAAGACGTGGATGGCACGCCTTCGCGTGCCATGACGGAGAGACTTCACGACACAATCGCTGACGAGACGTGAGAAAATGCTCGAAATTCGCGGCCTGACGGCCACCATCGACGACAAGACGATCCTCAACGGGATCGACCTCACCATTCCGCCGGGCGAGATCCACGCCGTGATGGGGCCGAACGGCGCGGGCAAATCCACGCTGTCCTACGTCCTCTCCGGGCGCGAGGGCTATGAAGTCACCGCCGGCAGCGTGACCTTCTACGGCCAGGATCTGCTGGCGATGGAGCCTGAGGAACGCGCGGCGGCCGGGTTGTTCCTCGCCTTTCAGTACCCCGTCGAATTGCCGGGCGTCGGCAATGCGAACTTCCTGCGCACCGCGCTCAACGCCATCCATCGCCGGCGTGGCGAACCGGAACTCGATGCAGTGCAGTTCCTCAAGCTTGCACGCGGCGAGGTGAAGAAGCTCGCGATGTCCGAGGACATGCTCAAGCGCAATGTCAATGTCGGGTTTTCCGGCGGCGAGAAGAAGCGCAACGAAGTTCTGCAGATGGCTGTGCTGAAACCCAAGCTTGCAATTCTGGACGAGACCGATAGCGGCCTCGACATCGACGCGCTGCGGATCGTGGCCGATGGCGTCAACGCGCAACGTGGCCCAGGCTTTTCTTCGCTGATCATCACGCATTACCAGCGGCTGCTCGACTATATCGTGCCCGACAGAGTGCACGTGCTGGCCGAGGGCCGCATCCTGCGCTCTGGCGGTCCTGAGCTCGCACATGAACTCGAAGCGCGCGGCTATGCCGGCCTCGTCGGCGAATCGGCGGAGGCCGCATAATGGCAGCGACCCCGCTTCGCACGCCGGCTCGCGCACCAAACGCCGCTTTGGCGGCCTTCCTCACCCGGTATGACGGTCTGCGCGAACGCCTGCCCGGACCACACGAGCCGCGCGACGCCGCGGCCGAGGTGCTACGCGAGATGGGCTGGCCGACCCCGAAGGAGGAGCCTTGGCACTACACCAACCTCCGCCCTGTCGAGGCTCAGGTCTTCCATGAAGCGGTGGCCGAGACCGGCGATGGTACGCGACTCATCGCGCATCTGCCCGCCGTCGCGGGCCCCCGCCTGATCTTCGTGGATGGGCGGTTTCGCGGCGATCTCTCCGCACTGCCGCCCGATGTGACGACCAGCACCTTTGCTGAAGGCGGCGCCTCCAGCGGCTTCGATCTATTGGCCCGGCCCAAGCGTGACCGGCTGGTGGCGCTCAACACGATGCTTGCCGAAGATGGCGCCATTATCGATGTGGCGGAGGGCATCGATGGCGGCTTCCTGCTGCTCGGCCAGCTCACGAGCGGTCAGCATCGCCGGGTAGCGAGCCATCCCAGGCATCGCCTGCGGCTACGTCGCGGCGCCAGCCTTGTCCTGCTCGAAGTTTCGGCCGGGGAGGGCGAATATCTGCACAATCCGGTCATCGAGATCGACCTCGCAGAGGGCGCGCATCTCACGCATGTCCGCTTGCAGCAGGAATCGGCCGAGGCCTTCCACCTCTCAACGGTCTATGTCGATACCGCCGCGCGCGCGACGTATGACAGCTTCTCGCTGTCGCTCGGCGCGCAGCTTGGCCGCAGTGAGATCCATGCACGGCTCGGCGGCGCTCAGGCAGCAGTGCATCTCAACGCGGCGCAGATCATGGGCGGCACGCAGCTTTCGGATTTCACGACGGTCATCACGCATGACGCGCCGAATTGTGCATCGCGCCAGACGGTGAAGTCGGTGCTGATCGGCCGGGCGCGTGCCGTGTTCCAGGGCCGCATCGAAGTCGCGCGCGTGGCGCAGAAGACCGATGGCTACCAGATGAACCAGGCGCTGCTGCTGTCACCGGATGCGGAGATCAACTCCAAGCCCGAGCTCGAGATCTACGCGGATGACGTGAAGTGCAGCCATGGCGCGACGGTCGGCGCGCTCGATCCCGAGCAGCTTTTCTACCTGCGCAGCCGGGGCATCGCCGCCGCCGAGGCGCGAATGATTCTGGTGCGCGCGTTCCTCACTGATGCTTTCGAGGCGGTGACGCATGAGGGTGTGCGCGCCGTTTTGGAACATGCTGTCGAGACCTGGTGGAACACCACGGGCCGCGCGGCGGAGGCGCTTGCGTCATGAATGTGATCGCGCCAAGCCGTATCGGCGTCGATGACATCGCGCGGCTGCGTGCCGATTTTCCGATTCTGTCGCAGACCGTGCGCGGCAAGCCGCTGGTGTTTCTCGACAGCGCCGCCTCCGCGCAGAAGCCCCGCGTGGTGATCGACGCGATGGTCGGTGCGATGGAAACGCAATACGCCAATATCCATCGCGGCGCCCACTGGATGAGCGAACGCACGACGGAAGCCTATGAGGCGACGCGCGATTCCGTCGCGCGGCTGCTCAACGCAGGCTCCCGCAACGAGATCGTTTTCACCCGCAACAGCACAGAGGCGATCAACCTGGTCGCCCATAGCTACGGGCGCGGTGTGATGAAGCCGGGCGAGGCGGTGGTGATCTCGGAGATGGAACATCACTCCAACATCGTGCCGTGGCAGATGCTGCGGGATGCTCATGGCATCGAGCTACGCGTCGCCGCCGTGACGGATGCGGGCGAGCTGGATATGGCGAGCCTCGAGGCACTGTTGCAGGATGGCCGCGTCGGTCTCGTCGCCGTCACCCATATGTCGAATGTGCTCGGAACCTATACACCGGCGGAGGGTATCGTGGCGCTCGCCCACGCGCATGGCGCGAAGGTGCTGTTCGATGGCTCGCAGGCGGTGGTGCATCGCCGGATCGACGTGCAGGCACTGGGCGCCGATTTCTACGTCTTCACCGGCCATAAGCTGTATGGCCCAACAGGGATCGGCGCGCTCTGGGCACGGCCCGAATTGCTGGAGGCGATGCCGCCGTGGATGGGTGGCGGGGATATGATCTCCTCCGTGACCTTCGAGAAAACCACCTGGGCGCGGGTGCCGCATAAGTTCGAGGCGGGAACCCCCGCGATCCTGGAGGGCATCGGCCTGGACGCCGCGATCCACTATATCGAGGCGGTCGGCTACGATTCCATCTCGGCTCATGAGGCGGTATTGACGGAGCATGCCATCGCGCGGCTGTCCGCGATCGAGGGCCTGCGGATCATCGGGCGGGCGCAGGATCGGGGTGGCGTGATTTCCTTTACGCTGGACGGCGCCCATGCCCATGATGTGGCGACCTTGGCCGATCGCTCGGGAATCGCGCTGCGTGCCGGCCATCATTGCGCCGAGCCGCTGATGCGCCGCATGGGTGTGGACAGCACCGCGCGCGCGAGTTTCGGCCTCTACACGACGATCGAGGAGATCGATTTCCTCGCGGATACGCTGGACCGCGTTCGGGCCTTCTTCGTTTGAGCTTGCTCATCTCATACGAAGAAAGAGCAGTGCAATCTGCTCTGGCCCGGGCGCAATGGAGATGACGATGATGGACCATTCGCCGGAGACCGAGACCGCCCTCCACCACTCCTGGACGCCGGAGGGTGAAGTCGCGCCCGCATCCGCGCAGCGGGTAAGTGAGGATGACGTGATCAGCGCCATCGCGACCGTCCACGATCCCGAGATCCCGGTGAATATCTATGAGCTTGGCCTGATCTACGCGATCGACATCTCCGACGAGGGCCATATCAAGGTCGAGATGACCCTTACTGCTCCTGCTTGTCCTTCGGCTCAGGAACTGCCCGAGATGGTGAAGCAGGCAGTCGAGATGGTGCCGGGCGTGACTGGTGTTGAGGTGGAGACCGTTTGGGATCCGCCTTGGGATATGAGCCGCATGAGCGACGAAGCCCGCCTGTCCCTGAACATGTTCTGAGGGAGCTGAAGCAAGTGAGTGAAGTAACCCAATCCGCCATTTCCGTTCCCGCTGGCGCCCCGCCGAAGCCGCCGCGCCGCGCCTTGCCGCCGCTCATGCAGCTCAGTGACGCCGCGGCTGAACGGCTGGCTTCGCTTTACGCTGGCGGCCAGGCCGGCATGCTGCTGCGCATCAGCGTCAATACCAAGGGTTGCTCGGGCATGGCCTATGAGATGAGCTGGGTGGAAGCCGCGGGCCCAACTGACGAGCGTGTGACCGATAAAGGCCAGACCGTTTTGGTGGATCGCAAGGCCAGCCTTTTCCTGATCGGTACGATCATGGACTACCGCAAGGAGAAGCTCTCGGCCGGCTTCACCTTCACCAATCCGAACGAGAAAGGCCGCTGTGGCTGCGGCGAAAGCTTCCACGTCTAGCGAATCGCCAACGCTTACGAGACACGTGAGTTCGTGTTGATACAATAGACTTTTATCGTCTCGCTACCACTTGCCGCGCGTCGCCTCTACCTGGCACTCGATTTAAATCGCTGAGGCTGCGGGCAGTGCTCCGACCTTTGAGCAGACTGTCGAAATAGCTAGCCCGCCCCCTCATCCCGCGCGCGTTTTCGCCGCGATCGCAATCTTTCGTAAATCTTTAGCCTCCTAGTCTCCGGCCATCGGGTCGCGTGGCCCCATTCCTGCTTGCGCTCCCCTTGCGATGGCACCAAGCTGAGTTGCATGCCACCTATGTCGGACATGGAGGTCCATATGCTAAAGCGACGCTTCCTCGCCTCACTGATCGCTGCCACCGCCCTTACCGCTGTCGTGGGTCTCCCGCACGGGGCCCAAGCCGCTGACAAGACGATCATTATCGGCATTAATCTGCCGATAACCGGTGGTGACGCGGCTGGGGCCAAGCGCATCATGAATGGCGCGCTCCTCGGCATTTCGATGGCGAATGATTCGAAAGCCGTCCCCGGTTACACTCTGAAGCCGATGGTTTTGAACGACGCGACGCCGACCGCCGGGCAATATGACCCTGCTCAGGCAGCCACCAACGCGCGCAAGATGGTGTCCAACGAGAAGGTTCTCGCGGCGATCGGGCCGGAGATGAGCGGCTCGGCCAAGGCCATGGTGCCGATCCTCAGCGAGGGCAACCTCACGATGATCACCCCGGCCGCCACCAATCCGGACCTGACCAACCCGCAATTCGCCGCGCAGTACATGCCGGGCGGCAAGCCGGTGTTCTTCCGGACGGTGACAACTGACGCCTTCCAGGGCCCGAACATGGCGAACTACTTCGCCGAGACGCTCAAGGTTAAGAGCATCTACGTCCTCGATGACAGCGGCGCCTATGGCGTGGGTCTCGCGGATGCCTTCCAGAAGCAGGCAGCGGCTCAGGGCATCAAGGTGCTCGGGCGTGACAGGCTTGACCCAACGGCGGCGGATTACAGCTCGATCCTGACCAAGGTGAAGTCGCTCGGTGCCGAGGCGCTGTATTTCGGTGGCGTTGCCCAGGCGGGTGTCAAGCTCGTCAAGCAGGCCTATGATATCGTGCCGAATATCCCCAAGGGGGCGGGGGATGGCATGTATAGCCCGGACGTGCTGACCGGCGCCGGCTTCCCTGCGGCGGAAGGCTGGTACATCAGCAACGCATCGCCGCATCTCACGGATGATACGAAGCTGTCGCAATGGATTGGCGATTATCAGTCCAAGTTCAACGAGTCGCCCGATGACTACGCGATCACCGCCTTCGACGGTGTTCAGGTCATCATCGCCGCGATTAATAAGGTAGTTGCGAGCGGCGGAACGCCGGACCGTGAGTCGGTTCGCGCGGCGATCGCATCCGGAACTGTCCCGACGCTGCAAGGGGCGGTTTCCTTCGACAAGAATGGCGATATCACCCAGCGCATCGTCAGTGTGTTCCGCATCACGCATGATCCGAAGTTCCCGGACGGTGATCCGCAGCACCAGTTCAAGTTCGTCGGCAACGCGCCGCAGAGCTGATCTTCTCCGCCCGGAGCCGCAATGCGCGCGCTCCGGGCGTTTTATTCTCCAGCTCTAGTCAGGTGCGGATGACCCCTTTCGACCTGCTGCTTCAGCAGCTCATTAATGGCCTCAGCCTGGGCGCGATGTACGCGCTGCTCGCTCTCGGCTTTACGATCGTCTACGGCATCCTAGAGCTGATCAACTTCTCTCACTTCAACGTCTTCATGGTCGGCTCCTTCATCGCCATGGGCGTGCTTCACCTTTTTGGAATTGAGGGCCAGTCCGTGCTACTGCATGGGCTGCCGCTCGTCGGCGTTTTGCTTGTTGTTCTTGTCGTCACGATGATTGCCTGTGGGTTTCTTGGTGTCATCATCGAACGTTTCGCCCTTCGGCCGCTACGCGGTGTGAAGGGGCCGATGGCGATGATCACCACCATTGGCGTCTCGTATATTCTCTCCAACGTCGTGCTGCTGACTCAAGGCGCGAACGAGAAGAACTATCCCAATCCGATCCCGCACTGGTCATTCTATATCGGCGGCATAAACGGCGCCCGCATCACCGTTTTCCAGATTCTCATCTGGGTCATCTCGACCCTGTTGATGGGCGGCCTTTTCTGGTTCGTGCAGCGTAGCCGGCTCGGCAAGGCGATGCGCGCCACGGCGCAGGATCCGGACGCCGCGCTGATGATGGGCGTCGAGGTCAATCGCGTCATCATGACCGCCTTCTTCATGGGTTCCGCCTTGGCGGGAGCGGCAGGCCTGATCTTCAGCCTCTATTACAATTTCACGAGCTTCGGCATCGGCTTCTCCGCCGGACTGCGTGCCTTCACCGCCGCCGTGCTCGGTGGCATCGGCAATATTCCTGGCGCCATGGTGGGCGGTATCATCATCGGCCTCATCGAATCGCTCGCGGGTCAGTACATCGCCGTCAAATGGGCGGATGTCATCATCTTCTCGATTCTCGTTCTCGTTCTCATCTGCCGTCCGGCGGGCCTGTTTGGCCGCCTTGCGCCCACCAAGTCCTGAGGAGAGGCGCGATGGAAACGACCACCACCTCCCCGGATTCCACACCTGACCCCACGATCCTGGACAACACGCCTGGTCATGAGAACGTCAATGCGCTGCACACCGTGCAGGTCGCGACGAGCCGCTGGACACGGCTGACCGCGCCCTTCGAGCGGCCGCGCGTCCAATACGCCGTCATCACCGTCGTCGCGATCCTCGCCTTGATCTTCCCGATCCTCAGCGGAGATCAGGCCAATATCGACGCGGCGGCCAATGCGACGGCTTACGCGACACTGGCGCTCGGCCTGAACATCGTGGTGGGTTTCGCCGGCCTGCTCGATCTCGGCTACGCGGCCTTCTTCGCGATCGGCGCTTATTCCTTCGGCATCCTGACGTCCTGGCAAATCACCCCCGACTGGGGTGTCTTCTGGCAACCCTTCGCCTATCTCGGCCTGGTCCAGAAGGTCGTGCAAAACGGCCATGCCATCGTGCATTTCACCGTCTCCTTCTGGATCATGCTGCCGGTATCCGCCTTCATCGCGGCCTTCTTCGGCGTGCTCTTTGGTGCGCCGACCTTGCGCCTGCGCGGCGATTACCTGGCGATCGTGACACTCGGCTTCGGCGAGATCGTGCCCATCGTGGCGCGCAACTGGACCGGACTCACCAATGGCGCCGCAGGTTTGAACGGCATCGCCGGTGCGCAAATCGGCAGCTATCACTTCGGCATCAACGCCACGCCCTATTACTACGTCGGCCTCGGCCTCATCGCCTTCCTGATCTTCGTCAGCACCCGTCTGCGAGACGGCCGCATCGGCCGCGCCTGGATGGCAATCCGCGATGACGAAATCGCCGCCAGCGCGATGGGCATTCATCTCGTCCGCTTCAAGCTGCTGGCCTTCGGTATCGGCGCCGGCTTCGCCGGAATGTCCGGAACCTTCTATGTCGCAAAGCTACAGACCGCGACACCCGACATGTTCGGTTTCCCCGTCTCCGTCATGATCTTGGTCATGGTGGTGCTCGGCGGTCTCGGCAGCATCTGGGGCGTGGTGCTCGGCGCCATTCTGTTGCAACTGCTGCAGACTTGGTTCCTCGGCTCGCTGACACAGTGGATCGACGCGCTCGGCACCGCCATCGGCTCCGACTACATAAGCTCCCTCGATCTCACCCAGGCGAGTGAACTTATCTTCGGCATTATCCTTGTCGCGATGATGCTCTACCGGCGAGAAGGTCTCATTCCGGCCGCGCGCCGTCAGCGGGCGCTGACCACGGAGCAGCAGCATGCCTCGGTGCAGCGCCGTGCGGCGAGCGATGTTCGCCTGTCGCAGATCAGTGGCGAGCGCTACGCCCACGCGCCGGGTGCGGTGCCGATGCTCGAGATCAATGACGTGACGGTTCGGTTCGGCGGGTTGGTGGCGTTGAACAAGATCAACATCACAGTGCCTGCCGGCAGCGTCGTCGCCGTCATCGGGCCGAACGGTTCCGGGAAATCGACGCTCTTCAACACTATCACCGGCCTCACACGCGCCGCCGAAGGCAGCATCCTCTTCAACGGGGCGGAGATCCTGGGTCTTCAGCCACATGAGATCCTCAAGGCGGGCGTGGCGCGCACCTTTCAGAACCTGCGGCTGTTCCCGACCATGACGGTGCTCGACAATATCCTGGTTGGTCAGCATGCGCGTCTGCGCAGCGGCCCGATCGGCACCGTCTTCTGGGGCCCCAGCAATCTGAAAGAGGAGAAGGTCGCGCGGAGCTGGGTGTTAGAGATCGCCGAAATTTTCGGCAACCGTCTCGTGCCGCGTCTCAATCACACGGTGGAAGGGCTGTCCTACGCGAACCGCCGCCGCGTCGAGATTTCTCGCGCGCTGGCCTCGCGTCCGCGCATTCTGCTGCTCGATGAGCCGACGGCCGGCATGGACACGTCGGAATCGCTTGAGCTCGCGGAGCAGATCAAGGGGCTGAACGCGCTCGGCCTGACCATCCTTATCATCGAGCATAAGCTCGATGTGGTGACGCGCATCGCGTCGAAGGTAATCGTGCTGGACCATGGCGAGAAGCTGACCGAGGGCCTACCCGACGAGGTGCGTCGCAATGAAGCGGTGCTAACCGCCTATCTGGGCAGAGGGGCCGCCGCCCGTGCTTGAGTTTCGTATGGTCAATACGCATTACGGGGACCTTCACGTTCTGAAGAACGTGAACTACCGGCTCGATCAGGGGGAAATCGTCTGCCTGCTCGGCGGCAATGCCTCGGGCAAGACCACCACGATGAAGACGATCATGGGGATCGTCCGCCCAACTTCCGGCAGCGTCATCTATGAGGGCGAGGCCATCGAGGGTCTCGCCACTGTGGAGCGCGTGAAGCGCGGCATCGCGCCGGTGCTGGAAGCGCGGCGGCTGTTTCCCCGCATGACGGTTTTCGAGAATCTCGAGATGGGCGCCTATACGCGCAAAAAGGGCGCCGAATTCGACCAGGATCTCGACCGGGTCTATTCGCTGTTTCCGCGTGTGAAGGAACGGCGCGATCAGGTCTCCGGCACGCTGTCGGGTGGCGAACAGCAGATGGTCGCGATCGGCCGCGCGCTGATGGCCCGGCCGCGGCTGATCTGCATGGACGAGCCGTCGATGGGTCTCTCGCCACTCTATGTCGAGCAGACCTTTGACATTATCCAGGAGATCAATCGCCAAGGCGTCTCGATCTTCATGGTGGAGCAGAACGCCGCCATGGCACTGCTCATCGCCAACCGCGCCTATGTCTTGCAGACCGGGCAGGTTATCCTCTCGGGCTCCGCGGCCGAATTGCGGGAGAATGAGACGGTGCGCGAGGCCTATCTTGGCGAAATGCAGGGCGGTCACTGAGGCAAGGCGAGGGCTCCGCCCTCGACCCGCTGCGGCCGGCGGCCCCAGGCCGCGGTTCGTTTGAGATGACCATCCTTTATGTTGATGGCGATGCCTGCCCGGTGCGCGATGAGGTTTATCGCGTGGCGGATCGGCTTGGGCTGGCGGTGTTTGTGGTGGCGAACGGGTCGCGGCCGATCCGGCCGACCGGGCGGCCCAACGTGCAGATGATCACCGTCGATGCGGGGCCGGACGCGGCGGATGATTGGATCGCCGATCGCGTCGAGGCGCCCGATGTCTGCATCACCGCCGACATCCCGCTCGCGGCCCGCTGTCTGGCTCGGGGCGCACGAGCGCTTTCGCCGAAGGGGCATGTCTGGACCTCGGACAATATCGGCAGTGCCCTCGCTGGACGCGCGGTTGCCGAGCATCTGCGCGCCACAGGCTTGCCCACCGGCGGCCCATCGACGCTGACAAAGCAGGACCGCTCACGCTTTCTCGCCGCGCTGGACAGTGTCATCCAGGCCGCGCGCCGCCCGGCGCCGCCGTCGCTCAGGGTCCCACCTGGCGGGTTTTAGTTGTTACGCCCGCAGCCGGCGAGCAGGTCCAGCGCGTTCCGGGTTGCTTCGCCCAGCGCCGTATTGTCGAAGATGCACCAGCTTTCCGCCGCCTCCGCGTCGCGCATCGACGCCGCGTAGCAGTCGAGTTCCGTCGCGGCATAGCTTGAATAGTAGATCTTCGGTGCGCCATGCAGGCGGCGATAGACGAGATCCGGCCAGCCACCTGGCTCGGCCGCGCGCGCAACTGGCGCTGGGTCGGCGGCGACTCGAGCGACCCGGAAAGCCGCCAGCATTGCTTCGACCCGATCCTCGAACCAGCTCGCATGGCGCGGTTCGCAGACGAGCGCGCCATCGAAGCACTCGCGCATCCGAGTGAAGAAACGCTCGGCCACTGCCTGCTCGCATTCCAGGCTGGGCGGCAGCTGGATCAGCATAGGGCCAAGCCTGTCACCAAGCGCACACACCTCGGTCAGGAATTGGTCAAGCGGTTCCGCCACATCCTCCAGCTTGCGCTCATGCGTGATCGAACGTGGCAGCTTGACCGAGAAGCGAAAATCTTCCGGCACGCTTGCCGCCCAGCGGGCATAGGTCGTGGGGCGATGCGGGCGATAGAACGACGAGTTGATTTCGACCGCCGAAAAGCGCGCGGCGTAGCGCGTAAGGTGGCTGCCGGCCGCTGGAAACGCATCCGCGACCGCCTTCGGAATGCTCCAACCCGCGGTGCCGATTCGCGGAACCCCCGTCGCGTCAGACAACCAAGGACAGGCCGAGCGCCAGAATCAGTCCTGTCACCGAGATGATCGTCTCCAGCACCGACCAGCTCTTCAGCGTCTGAGCCACGCTCATATTGAGATACTCCTTCACCAGCCAGAAGCCGCCGTCATTGACGTGGCTGTAGATCAGCGAGCCCGCACCAGTCACCAACACGAGCAACGGCGCCGAGACGCCGGGCGAATGCAGCGCGATGGGCGCGACGATACCGGCGGCGGTGGTCATCGCGACGGTCGAGGAACCCACCGCCAGACGCACCAGTGCTGCGAGCAGCCAGGCGAGAACGAGCAGCGGCACATGCGCCCCGGTCGCGACGGTCACGATTGCCTGCGACACGCCGCTATCGATCAGCACACGGCCGAAACCGCCTCCCGCACCGATCAGCAAGGTGATCATCGCGGTCGGTGCCAAGCATTCATTGGTGTATTTGAGAATCGTGTCACGCGAGATGCCCCGTGCGATGCCGAGCGTATAGAAGCTCAGGATCGTCGCCAGCAGCAGCGCGATATCGGTATTGCCCAGAAAATTTAGAATCTCGTAAGCCGCTGAGCCCTTGGTGGTGAGGAGGCCGACCCAGCTTCCCAACAGCATGAGGAAGACCGGCAGCAGGATGGTGGCCATGGTGATGCCGAAGCCGGGGAGGACACGTTGTTGCTCCGCGCTGACGAATTGCGCCTCCATCGGATTCTCGTCCGGCAGGCGCATGCGCGGCGCGAGGTAGGAGGCGAAAATCGGCCCGGCGAGGATGGCGGCGGGAACGCCTACAATCAACGCGTAGAGAATTGTCGGCCCGATCGGCGCATTGAAGGCTAGGACCGCGAGCATCGCCGCCGGGTGCGGCGGCATCAGTCCATGGACCACCGAAAGCCCCGCCACCAGAGGCAAAGCGACGAGAATTAGCGGCGTGCCCGTCCGCTTTGCCACGTTGAACGCGACCGGGATGAGCAGGACGAAACCGACCTCGAAGAAGACCGGCAGGCCGATGATCAGGCCGATGAGCATCATCGCCCAGTGGATGCGCTTCGGGCCGAACCAGTGGATCAGCGTCTCGGCGACCCGCTCGGCGCCACCCGATTCGGCCAGCATCTTTCCCAGCATGGTGCCGAGCGCGATGATGATCGCGATATGGCCGAGCGCATGGCCGACGCCATTCTCGAAAGAGGTCACGACTTTCGCCGCGGGCATGCCAGCGGCCAACGCGAGCGCTAGCGAGACGACGAAGATCACGATGAACGCATTAATGCGGAAACGCGCGATGAGGACGATCAGCGCGAGAACCGCGACGACGGCAAGACCGACCGAGACGAGGGGGGCCATCAGCGGTCGCCTTCTGGGGGTACGCTTGCTCGGCGCGCCGTGACTTCGATCTCGATTTTCATGCGCGGATCGAGGAGGCCCGCTGCCAGCATGGTCGCTGCTGGCCGGACCTCGCCGAGATAGCGTTGCAGCACCGGCCAGCACGGCTCGAAATCGGCGGCATCGGGCAGGATGTAGCGCACGCGAACGATATCATTGAAGGAAGTGCCGGCCTCGGTCAGCGCTTGGCCGATATTGCGCATCGCCTGTTCGGCCTGTTCGCGCACATCGGGCGAAATCGTCATGGTCGCGTAATCGAAACCGGTCGTGCCGCTCACAAAGACCCATGCGCCGTCGACCACGGCGCGGGAATAGCCGATGGTCGCCTCGAAGGGCGATCCCGAGGTGATCAAGCGTCGCATGCTTTTCGATTCCCGCCCCAGTCAGGGGTGAAGCCTATGACCAAGCGGGCACATGATCCAGCCGGGACCCCCGGCGGTTGTCGATTTCGGCCAGGATGAAAGACATACCCATGAGCTACGACACGGTGAGTGGCGGCAAGGGCGGTGTGCCGGCCTGGAAGGGTGCGGGCATCGTTTACGACCGTGCCTGGATGATCCTGGAGCACCTAAGGAAGAACGGCTACGGCGCCGGGCGCCATCCCATCTACAAGGAGATGAAGCGCGTGGAAGAGGATATGGCGGCGATGATCACCGCGCTTGAGCAGGGTCACGAGATAACGGTGCGGAATGCGGTCCAGCGCAACATCCGCTTTCTAACCGCACAGCAATTGGCGGCTACAAGCCGTTGATGGTGTTGGGCTAAGGGGGCTTGCTTGCCGGTTGCCCTCCCAGCAACGGAGGGGCTTGGGGTGGGTTCTTTGGGTCGAAACCTACCGTCGCGATGCCGAACCCACCCCCAACCCCTCGCTTGCAGGGCGGGGAGATTCTCCTCATCTCAGCTCGATGAATCCGGCGAACCCCGCATCCGCTTGACGTTGCCTCGGCGGGTCTTGGTGTCCAGCCTTCGCGTCTTGCTGCCGAGTGTCGGCCGCGTCGGACGGCGGCGGCGCGGTACCTCAGCAGCCTCGCGGAGAAGCGCCACCAACCGCTCAGTGGCGTCTTCCCGGTTGCGAATCTGGCTGCGGTAGCTCTGCGCGAAGATCACGACAACACCGTCCTGCGTCATGCGCTGGCCGGCAAGGGTCGCCAGCCGTGGTGCCATTGCGGCAGGCATTTCCGGCCAGCGCCGGGTGTCGAACCGCAGCTCTACCGCGGTTGACACTTTGTTGACGTTCTGGCCGCCCGGGCCCGAGGCGCGGACGAAACGAAACTCGATGGTTTCGTCATCCAAAGTGAGGCCGGGCCTGATCTCCAACAGCGTCATGGCGATCAGGCACCTGTCAGCCTCTTGGCGCGTTAGCCCGCGACAGCGCGGAGCGCCGGGCGCGGGCGGCGCTCGACCATCTCCTCATAGACCGAGAGGTAGTTCTCGGCCATGCGGCGAGATGTGAAGCGCTGCTCGAAGCGGGCGCGCACGCCGTCTCGGCTGATTTCGCCGAGGCGACGCACAGCACGCACCGCGTCTGCCTCATCGCGCGCGACGAAGCCCGTTACGCCCTCGTCGATAACCTCGGGCACGGAACCGCGCTCGTAGGTAATGACAGGGGTGCCGCAGGCCATGGCCTCGATCATCACCAGGCCGAAGGGCTCGGGCCAGTCGATGGGGAAGAGCAGGGCATGGGCGCCGGCAAGGAATTCGGGCTTTTGCCGCTCGTTGATCTCGCCGATGAACTCGACATGCGGCTGCTTCAGGAGCGGCTTGATCACGGCCTGGAAATACTCCTCGTCGGCTGCATCGACCTTGGCGGCGATCTTGAGCGGCATCCCAGCGCGGCCGGCGATGCGGATCGCCTTGTCCACACCCTTCTCCGGCGAAACGCGGCCGAGCACGGCGAGATAGCTCGGCTCGACCGAGCGCGGCGTCAGCAGATTGAGCGGCAGTCCGTGATGGACTGTCCGCAGCCAGTTCAGGTTCGGCACCGGCGCGCGCTGGCTGTCGGAGATGGAGATCAGCGGCACCTTCGGAAAAGCGCCGTAGATGTCTATGAATTCCTGTAGGTCGAGGCGGCCGTGGATGGTCGTCACGAAAGGCGTTGCCTGGCGAGAGAACAGCGAGAAGGGCAGGTAGTCGTTGTGGAAATGGATGACGTCGAACTCATCCACGCGGTCGCGGATCGCCTCCATCATCAACAAATGGGGAGCGATACGATCACGGATCGAGGGATCGAGGCGCAGGGCCTCGGCACACATCGGCTCGAGACGTGCGCGGGTGATAGAGTCACCGCTGGCGAACAATGTTACGTCATGGCCCATCGCCACCAGTTCTTCCGTAAGGAAGGAGACGACACGCTCGGTGCCGCCATAGAGGCGAGGGGGAACAGCCTCATACAGAGGCGAAACCTGGGCGATACGCATGGGCGGGATACTCTCCTGTGCGGTCCGATGCTGAGCGTTCCGGCGAATGCCAGACTCTCCAGTGGGATAGCCGGAAGTCTTAATGGTTGGTCTCAGCCCGATAACGGCAGGTATAAAAATCTTCCGTGAATGTGGCGAAATCTCGGCGCTAAAGCTTTGAAAACTTGGCAATTCCGTAAAATGCGCCCTATTTCCGCTACGATCTTCTCTTAGGTTTCGTTCAAGCAGGCGGCGGGGCCATGGCTTTGGCCAGGCAATCAGCCGCAGCGATATCGAAGTCTATTGGAGTGTTGGCATGCGCGGTTTCAATCGTGCTCGCGAAGCTGGGACGACGGAGCGGACAGTGACGGCGGAGCATGCGCCCTCGCTACTCGGCCTGCGTTCCAAGCCGATCCACTTTCTCCTTCATTTTGCCGGGCGGCATAAGCTTGCCCATATCGGCGTGCTCGGGTCGGTACTGATCGCGGTGCTGTGTTCGGTGCTGACGCAGTACGGCCTGAAGAACGTGATCGACGCGGTCGCGCACGGCCATTCGGCGGCGGCCGTGACGGGCGTTTGGATCGCGTTCGGCGTGCTCGCGGTGCTGATCTGCGCCGATAACCTGATGTGGCGCGTGGGCGGCTGGATCGCGGCCGGGCTGTTTGTTCGGGTCACCGGCGACGTCCGCCGCGACCTCTTCGCGCATCTCGCCGGTCATTCGCCGAGCTACTTCGCTGACCGCCTGCCCGGCACGCTCGCCGGCCGGGTTACGGCGACCGCGAACGCCGTGTTCACGACTGAGAATACGATTGCCTGGAATGTTCTGCCGCCCGTCGTCGCGGTGATTTTCTCGATCGCCCTCGTGACCTCGGTCAATCCGCTTATGGCGATCGTCATGCTCGCGATCAGCGTGGGTCTTGCCGCGGTGATCTTCATGCTGGCCCGCAAGGGCGGTCCGCTTCACCGCACCTATGCGACCTCTGCCGCGCGGGTGGATGGCGAACTCGTCGATATCATCAGCAATATCGGCGTGGTGCGGGCCTTCGGTGCGACGCTGCGCGAATCTCGCCGGATGAGCGAGACCATCGCGACGGAGATGAAGTCGCGCCATGGAAGCCTGATCTACCTTGAGAAGCTGCGTCTCCTGCATGCCGTCGTCACGGCGGGTTTCTCCGCCGGTGTCATGGCCTGGGCGATCCTGCTTTGGCAGGGTGGTCACGCGACCTCGGGCGATATCGTGCTGGTTGGTTCGCTATGCTTCACCATCCTGCACGGCACACGGGATCTTGCCGTCGCGCTGGTCGATCTGACCCAGCATGTCGCGCGGCTTGAGGAAGCGACCGAGACGCTGCTCGTTCCCCATGCTCTGCCGGACATCGCCCAGGCGCGTCCGCTGCTGCTGACCGCCGGTGCCGTGACTTTTGAGGAACTTGGTTTCGGCTATCCCGGCCGTCCGGACATCCTGAAGGGCGTTGACATCAAGATCGCCGCCGGCGAGCGCGTCGGCCTGGTCGGTGCCTCGGGCGCCGGCAAGTCCACCATGCTCAGCCTGCTGCAGCGCTTCTACGATCCGAATGAAGGCCGCATCCTCATCGATGGCCAGGACATCAGCCGCGTGACGCAGGAAAGCCTCCGCCAGGGTATCGCGGTGGTGCCGCAGGACATTTCGCTTTTCCATCGCTCAGTGCTGGAGAATATCCGCTACGCCCGGCCGACCGCGACAGAGGCCGAGGTTCTGGCGGCCGCCGAGATGGCGCATTGCCGCGAGTTCATCGAGGCGTTGCCGGAGGGCTTCGATACCGTCGTGGGCGATCGTGGCACCAAGCTTTCAGGCGGCCAGCGCCAGCGCCTCGCGATTGCACGCGCCCTGCTGAAGAACGCGCCGGTTCTGCTGCTCGATGAGGCGACCTCCGCCCTCGATACCGGCTCGGAACAGGCGATCCAGGCGGCGCTTGATACGCTGATGGAAGGCCGCACGGTGATCGCCATCGCGCATCGTCTCTCGACGCTACAGAGCTTCGACCGGATCATCGTGATGGATCAGGGTCGCGTTATCGACGACGGGTCGCCGCGTGACCTCTCTCTTCGCCCCGGTCCGTATCGCGATCTTTTGTCCAAGCAAAACGTCGTCCACCTCCCCAAGGCGGCTTAGGCCTCCCATATGCTTCGCACGCGGCTCAGCTCATTCGCAGGGACATAGGGAAGCGCTCCCATGGAAGAGACGGTCTTCGGTCGGGCTTACTCGGATCTGCTGGAGCAGGCGCCCCGCCGCTCCTGGCAGGCCCAGGCAGGCAGGCTGGTCGTGGTCTCCAACCGCATCGCCCCGATCGAGGAGGGGCAACCGACCGCTGGGGGGCTCGCCGCCGGTGTGCTGGATGCGCTCAACGAGAAAGGCGGGCTGTGGTTTGGCTGGAGCGGGGAGATCGCCGCCGGAGCCTCTACCGCTCAGCCGGAGAAGGCGAAGGGGCGGATCCTCCTCCGTACGATCGATCTCAGCGCCGCGGATTACGAGGAATATTATCGCGGCTTCGCCAATGGCGCGCTGTGGCCCGTGTTGCACTACCGCACGGCGCTCGCTCGTTTCTCTCGCGATGAATACGCCGGCTATTGCCGCGTCAACGCGCTGTTTGCCAAGACACTGCTGGATAGCATCGCGCCCGATGACGTGATTTGGGCGCATGACTACCACCTGCTGGGCCTCGCGGCAGCGATGCGGGAAGGCGGAGCGACCAATCGCATCGGCATCTTTCTGCACACGCCTTTCCCCGCGGCCTCGGTTTTCATGACCTTGCCGCCGCACGCCGAATTGGCGCGCGCGCTTTGCCAATTCGATTTGGTCGGCTTCCAGACCGAGACCGACCGCCGCGCCTTTGAGGACTATATCCTCCGCGAGGCGGACGGGCATTTGCTGCCCGGCCGCGCCATCATGGCTTTCGGTCGCGTACTGCGCACCGGTGTCTATCCGATCGGCGTCCAGGTCGATGAGATCCGCCGCCAGGCGGAGGCGCCGGCGAACTGCCCGCAGATGAACCGGCTGCGCAACTCTATTGGCGAAAGCCGCCTCATCATCAGCGTTGATCGGCTCGACTATTCCAAAGGCTTGAGCCAGCGCTTCCTGGCCTATGAGCGGTTTCTCGAGCGACAGGACACGTCGCGGGGGGATGTGACCTTCCTCCAGATCGCACCGCCGTCGCGGGCCGATGTCGATACCTATCGCGAGATCCGGCTGGAGCTGGAGCGAGAGGCCGGGCGCATCAACGGCCGCTTCGCCGAGGTGGATTGGACGCCGCTGCGTTACCTCAATAAGGGCTTCGCGCGGCACCAGCTTATGCCGATGTATGCGCTCGCCGATGTCGGGTTGGTGACGCCGATGCGGGACGGGATGAACCTCGTCGCCAAGGAATATGTCGCGGCGCAGGATCCGGCTGATCCCGGTGTTCTCGTGCTGTCGCAATTCGCCGGCGCCGCCGCCGAGCTGACGGCGGCGCTGCTGGTCAATCCGCACGATGCCGATGATATCGCAGATGCGATCGAGAAGGCGCTGGCGATGCCGTTGCGTGAGCGGCGGGAGCGGCACGCGCAGATGATGTCGGTCCTACGACGCAACAGCCTGTCGGCGTGGCGCGACCGCTTCCTGGGCGATCTTTCGCGCCGCGCCTGATGGGGCGGCCAGAGCAACGATTGCCGTCCTTCGTGACCGGCCAGCCTCGGGCGTTTCTGAGCACGCAGGCGGCAACAAAGCGCCACAAAGTGCTACCTAACAAGCTATAAAGCTGCCTCAATCCCCCGCCATCTTCGTCCTTGGTAGGCGGTCCCATCGGCCGTTAACTTCCTCTGGCGGCTAATGCCGTATGGAGACTAAATGTCGATCGCCTCCCAGCCTCAACCCGTAGCCGGCATCGCCGAACGGCCACGCGCGCGCCTCGCTTTATGGGCGGAGGCGAATGCGACGCTGCTGTTATTCTCAGCCGTTTTCCTCGTTGGCTTCTTCGCGCGCTACTACGGTGTTGCGAGCATGCCGTACTGGCTGGACGAAATTACCACGGTCACGCGGTCGAGCCTGCCGTTCTGGGACATGATCGCCGACTCTCTCGCGCATCACCATTTGCCGTCCTACTTCATGATCACCTCGATGCTCGCCTCCTTCGGTACCACCGAGGCGATTCTCCGCATCCCCTCCGTGATCTTCGGATCGGCATCCTGCGCGGTGCTGTTTCTCATCGGACGGCAGCTTGGTGGCTGGCGAGCCGGGTTGATCGCCGGCATGCTGCTGGCACTTTCTCCGCTACAGGTGCAGTACGGCCAGGAGGCGCGCTCCTACAGCTTCGTCATCTGCATGATGGCGATCGGGTTGCTGGGGCTGGTGGAATTGGCCCGCGACCCTCGCGCCGCCTCGGCACCATGGCGCGATTCCTCGGCGCGGCATGCGCCCTGGGTGCTCTATACCCTCGGCACCCTGGCGGCCCTCAATGTGCTAAGCGTTGCGTTCTTCTGGTTGATCTCGGCCAATCTCGCGGCGCTCGCGATCGCCTTTGACGCGCGGGTCGACCGTCGGCGCTTCCTGCTGCGCTGGCTCGTGGCGCAGGCGATCGTGCTGGGCTTCTCGCTGCCCTGGTTCGTCGCGATGGACATCTTTACGCATGGCTATATGGGCAACGCGACCAACTGGGTGCCCGCTTTGACCTTGCGCCACTTCTTCTCGACGATCTCCTCGCTCTATCTCATGCGGACTTCGCGGCTGATCAGCTTCCAGCTGCTGCCGGCTGCCATTCCGGGCTTCGGTGCGGCCATCGTCGTCTTCGCCGCGATGGGACTGGCCTATCTGCAGCGGCAACCGGTCGCGGGCGCCTTGCAGCGCGGCGCGACGCCCGGGTTGTCGCGCACCATGCTCCGCGCGCTGGCTATCGCCGCCTTCATGCCGCCCCTGACTATCCTCCTGATTTCGTTCATCAAGCCGCTATGGATGCCGCGTTACCTGCTGTGGAGTTCGGTGCCTTTCCTGCTCTTCGTCGGCTTGGGCGTAAGCCTGCTGCCGCGGCGCTGGCAGAGTGGGGCCGCCTTCGCGCTCATCCTCCTCGCGGCCATCAATCTCGCGCCCTATTACCGGGCCGAGACCAAGCCGCGCTGGGATTTGGCGGGCCAGGATCTGCGACAGGCAATGTTACCAGGTGACGTCGTGCTCGTTTCTGATGGCCTGCCCGTCTACATGATGAATTTCTTCCTCAAGCGGCAGGGCGACGAGATCCCTGCGGATGCCTGGACGCTCGACGTTTATAAGGCGGCGCAGCATCTTTCGACCGGTGGCCGGGTGTGGGTGCTGTTTGGCAGGGTCGGGCAGGCGGATCGGACCTCTGAGCCGAATTTTGCGCGGATCATCGAGCCGCTTGGGCAACCGATCCTGCAGACCAAGGAAGGCGACCTCATCACGATGAAGCTCTTCGCCGGGCTGCCGACGGGCACTGCGCTCGATTGCGGAACGGTGACCTCGACGATCCCGACCCATCCGACCACTGCGCCGCCCCAGCCTGCGGCCTGCGATACGGTGGCCGACAATATCGAATAACGTGTAGCGCTAACGCGCGAGGACGCGTGGCGCCCCTGACGGCCAGGATGCCCATACTTTCGTACCTGGCACGAAACGCTCGGCGGCGGCGCTGGAGAGGTCGGCCCAAATCTCGCCGCTTCCCGCGTCGTCACCGGTCGGGGCGCCCGTCAGACCCAGCTTGATGCGGCTGAGCGAGCCGAAGAACGTTAGATCCACGACCTCCGCCGCCACGGACCCTGCTGGCGCACCCTCCGGGGCATCATGCAGCGACACATGCTCGGGGCGGAGGAACATCTCGACCTCGGTGCCAGACGGCATGGCGGCGGCGGCATCGGACGGCAAAGCAATCTCGCCGATCCGCACGGTTGCTCCAGAGGTACGGCCAGCGAGCACGCCGCCCGCGCCGATGAAGCGCGCGACAAAGGCGTCTGCGGGCTGGCGATAGATCGCGGCGGGCGCCGCCATCTGCAGCACGTGACCCTCATTCATCACGGCGACGCGGTCGGAAATCGACAGCGCCTCCTCCTGGTCATGCGTCACGAAAACCGTGGTGATGCCGATCTCGCGCTGGATACGGCGGATCTCAGAGCGGAGCTGCACGCGCACCTTGGCGTCCAGCGCCGATAGCGGCTCGTCGAGGAGCAGGATGTCTGGTTGCACCGCGAGCGCGCGCGCCAGCGCCACGCGCTGCTGCTGGCCGCCAGAGAGCTGGTGCGGGAACTTATCGACATGCGCGGCGAGCCCGACCATCGCGAGCAGCCGCTGCGCCTCTTTCGTTTGCTCGGAAGTGGTGCCGAGGCCGCGAACGCGCGGGCCGAAGCGGACGTTCTGCAAAGCCGTCAGGTTGGGGAAGAGGCTGTACGCCTGGAACACCATGCCCATCCGCCGCTTGTTCGGCGGCAGGCTGCTGACATCCTGGCCGTTGATGACGACCTGCCCGGAATCCGGCGTCTCAAACCCCGCCAGAATACGCAGCAACGTGGTTTTGCCGCAGCCGGAGGGGCCAAGCAGGCAGAGCAACTCGCCCTGGTCCAGCTGCATATTGATATCGGCGAGAACGGTGCGCGTGCCGTAGGTTTTGCGGATCGCGGTGAGGGTAACCCCGGTCATCGGGCGCGCTCCTTGATGGGGGTTGGCCGTCTCATCAGCGGGCGCCGATGCGGGTGCGCTGCCGCTTGCCGGCAACGATGACGCCGAGCATGGCGATCCAGGTCAGCACGAAGCTGAACAGCGACAGGGCTGCGGCCTCGGTCACGGCGTTCTGCCCAGTGTCGTTGATGAAGACGGCGAAAGTCTTGAACAGCAGCACGCTGGCGAAGGTGAACTCGCCCATGACGATGGTGAGCGTCAGCAGCGTGGCGCCAACCAGCGCGGCGGTCATGTTGGGCAGCAGGATCAGAACGATGATGCGCCCCCAGCCAGCACCGAGCGACTGCCCTGCTTCGGTCAACGTCTTCACATCCAGCGTGTTGAGTCCGACATCGATCGAGCGGTAGCCATAGGGAAGGGCCAAGAAGAAATATGGGATGACCAGATAGTTCGGTGTTCCGATCAGCCAGTTCGGCCCTGTGTAGAGCGTGCTGAGACCGGCGATCAGGGCGATGGCCGGGATCACGAAGGGCAGGGTGGCGATAAATTCGAAAAGCGGCTTGAGCTTCGGCGCCTTGAGATGGACGAAGATCATCGCAGGCACCAACAGCACGAAACTCAGCAGGATCGTCTCGATCGCCAGTTGCAGAGACAGCAACAGGCTGCGCCAGAAGCCGCTGCTATGGATCAACAGAACATAGGAGGAGACACCATAGCTGTGGCCACCCTCCCAGAGGCTGAAAATTCCCGTCACGATCAGCGGCACGAGGAAGAACAGCCCGCAGGCCAGAATGATGATCCAGTTACCAAGACCGACGCGCGGCCCGCCGCTGCGGGAGAGTGTGGCACTCATGCTAGCGCCTCCACCGCGCGGCGCGCCGCGAGATGAGGCCGTAGATGGCGAGCACCACGATCATCACCACGATCATTCCGGTGGAGAGCGCGGCACCCACTTGCGGATCGGACATGACATTGCCCGAGAGCACATTGCTGATGTCGATCGGCACCAGCGCGATATTGCCGTCAGTCAGGGCAAAGGGCGTGGCGAAGGCCGAGAAGGCATTGCCGAACAGCAGCAGGAAGGCCGCGAGCAACGACGGAAACAACACCGGCAGGCCGACCAGCCGCCAATACTGGCCGCCGGTCGCGCCGAGATTGTCAGCCGCCTCGCGCCACGTCGTCCGCAAACCTTCGAGCGCCGGAATGATGACGATGAGCATGAGCGGGATTTGGAAATAAGCGTAGGTGATGGTCAGACCGGTCAGCGAATAGAGCGAGAAGCCGTGGCT
The DNA here is from genome assembly GCF_009766125.1 of Acidisoma sp. S159. Lineage (NCBI taxonomy): Bacteria > Pseudomonadati > Pseudomonadota > Alphaproteobacteria > Acetobacterales > Acidocellaceae > Acidisoma > Acidisoma sp. S159. Next base: position 245,795 of record NZ_LMUG01000008.1, on the reverse strand, counting down.
GTAGATGTCGATGCCGATGCTGCGCAACGCCACCGTCACGAAGCCCAATGTTCCTAGCGTCGTGATAAAGGCGAAAGCCAGCGGCACGCCGGCGAAATTCGCGGCGACCGCAGAGAAACTCGTCACAGCTGAACGCAAGAAACCGGGCGCGCCCGGCCGCAGCACGGCATGGGCCAGCAGGCCGCCGAAAATCAACCCGACGACCGCCGAAGCGGCCGACAGGATCACGGAATTCTCGAACGCGACGCGATACTGATAGTCGCCGAGCTGAGCCAGGTACGACAGCGTGAAACCGTTGTCACCGGTGACCGACTGCACGACGAGCACCAAAGTCGGCGCGATGAGGAAGGCGCAGACAAAGGCGAGGAAGAGACCGACGAAGAGCCAGGGAATGAGCGCGCCAATCCGCGCGCCCATCGGCCTTGGTTTGTGAGTGGACAGAGCCTGGCTCAAGACTCGCGGCCGAGCGTCAGATCTTGACCATCCGGGGCCACTGCGCCGCGACTTCCTTCTGCGCCTTGGAAATCTGCTCCTGGGTCGCGAACTTCACCTCGGCATAGGGGCCAGCCGGCGGCAGCTTCTTCTGCAATTCGGCGGGGACGAGATTCCGCTTGGCAATATCCGCATAGCGCGCGGGATGCGCGTAGCCGGCGAGGAACAGAAGCTGTCCCTCATCCGAATACAGGAATTCCTGCCACAGGCGTGCAACGTTGGGATGTGGCGCGTCGGTCGGGATCGCCTGACAGTAGTAGCTGCCATAAGGTGGCGCGCCGCTCGGAACAACAACGTCGATGACCGCTTTGCCGACGGCGGCATCGCGATAGCCGAGCGCCAGGTAATCCCAGTTGATGACGATGGGTGCCTGGCCACTGACCAGCAGCGCGGGACCGGTCGCGGCGGCCGGGTTGAGGTTGCCGCGCTTGGCGAGGTCGGCGAAGAAGGCGATGCCGGGGTCGATGTTGTCGTAGGTGCCGCCATTGGCGAGCGAGGCCGCGAAGACCGCCGAGAAGGCCGCGGCGGCGCCGAGCACGCTGCCGTTCAGCGCGATCATGCCCTTATATTCGGGCTTCTTCAGATCCGCCCAGGTCTGCGGCGAGTTCTTCACGACGCTCTTGTTGATCGCGAAGGAGACGACGCCAAAATAGTCAGCGACCCAATAGCCCTGAGGGCTTTTCATGTTGTGCGGGATCGTCTCCCAGGTCGCGACTTTATACGGTGCGAAAAGCTTTTTCTGCACGCCCGCGGTTGTGAAAGACGGGCCGACATCGACGGCATCCGGCGCCCGGTCCTGCCCCTTGAGGCTGCGGATCGCCTGCATTTCCTGGGCGGAGGAACCGTCCGGGTTCGCGTCGTTGATCTTGATGCCGTATTTCTGGGTGAAGGTGTCCATCAGCGCGCCGTAATTCGCCCAGTCGCGCGGCAGGGCGATGGCGTTGAGCGTGCCTTCCTTCTTCGCCGCCGCGATCAGCGCATTCATGTCGCTGGTGGCATCCATCGCCGCCGCATAGGCGTGGCGCAGGCCGGGAATGGTCGCGGCCGTCGCCAGTGCCGCGGCACCGAAACCGAGCTTGGCGAAGTCGCGTCGTCCGAGAAGGCGGGGGTCGATCGGCATCAGGATCTCCTGGGGTAGGGTCAGATGAGAGGCGGATAGACGCGAAGACAATCCGCACGATGGGGTGCGGAGGGGCGATACAGGCGGCCATGGCGAGCCACAACGTCACTTTTGTGACAGTTGAGGGGGCGCAACGGCGCCCATCGCCGGCCGATATCAGAACTTTAGGCATGGAGTGCGGCCGGCGTCACCTGCTTAACGCAATGTTTCATTGGGCTTTCGGGTGGAATTTGCCGCCGTCGCTGTCGGCGCAAAACCGATGTTCTCTATTCGTTCTTGACGGCGGTGCCCCGCCTGTCCATCTTGTTCTCAGCCAGAAAGCGGGGCGCAAGATGGGCGAAGCAGTCGCGGCCGGGACCGAAACCGGCGGAGTGCCAGGCAAGACCGAACGAAAAGTCCGGATGGTGTTTCGCCAGGCGCTTATGGCGCCGTCGAGGCGTGCCGCCGTGGCGCCGCGACCGACCGTCGCGCCAGCCGTGGACGATGCGGTCGAGGAGGAGCCAGTCGCCGCCGCGCCTAGCCTGGCAAGGAAGGGACGTGGCGCCACGACCAATCCGGGTGTGCGCTTCGAAAGCGCTTCCGCCACGCCCTATGACGACGGCTGGGGTTCGCTGGAGGATTGCTTCGCCGCTCTACCGCCGCTCGAGACCACGCTCATTCGCGACGCGTCGCGCACAGTCATCGCGCGAAACGACAGTCCCGATATTGGCTTTGACCGATCCATCAACCCGTATCGCGGCTGCGAGCACGGCTGCGTCTACTGCTTCGCGCGTCCGACCCACGCCTATCTCGGCTATTCGCCTGGCCTGGATTTCGAGACCAAGCTTGTCTTCAAGCCGGATGTCGCAGCGCTGCTGGACAAGGAATTGCGGCGGCCGCGCTATACCGCGAAGCCGATCACGCTCGGCTCGAACACCGATCCGTACCAGCCAATCGAGCGAAAGCTCAAGCTGACACGCGCGGCTCTGGAGGTGCTGCTGCGGTTTCGGCACCCTGTCAGCATCGTCACCAAGTCAGCGAGCATCGTGCAGGATCTCGACCTGCTGAAGGAGTTCGCGGCGCTCGGGCTGATACGCGTTTTCATTTCCATCACGACGCTGGATGGGGAATTGGCGCGCCGCATGGAACCGCGCGCTTCGGCGCCCAGCCTTAGGCTAAGGGCCGTCGCGGCATTGGCCGAGGCCGGGGTGCCAGTCGGTGTGCTGGCGGCGCCGATGATTCCAGGGCTGAACGATGCGGAGCTGGAGCAGATCCTTGCGGCTTCCGCGAAAGCGGGCGCCAAGCGGGCCGGCTTCACGCTGCTGCGGCTGCCGCTGGAACTCCGCGAGATCTTTGAGGCCTGGCTGCGTGAGCATATGCCTGACCGCGCTAACCATGTGCTGAGCTTGGTGCGGCAGATGCGCGGGGGCGACCTCAATGACTCACGTTTCGGGCATCGCTTCACCGGCACCGGTCCATATGCGGAACTCATTGGCCGCCGGTTCGAGCGTGCGGTGCGGCAGAATGGCCTGGACGCTGGAATGGGTCCGCTGAACACCAGCCAATTTCGAGTGCCGGAGACGGTATCGGCAACGGGCAACAAGCAGATGTCGCTATTCGACGGGCTGGCGATTGCCGGATCCTGAAGTTTCGCTGCTGAGGCGCGTTACTTCGAATGCTGGTTCTTTCACTATGCTGCTGGGAGAGGCCAGTCGCCGCCAGCTTGATAAATCTCAGCTCGATAAATCAATGTCACCGATAAGGCGGACGATCTCGCTTCTCGCTCAGGTATTAGCGCCCATATGCGTGGCGTCGAGTGAGGAGCGGGCGGATTGGCGAGACAACCTAGTGTGAGTGCGGCGTCCGGTCCCGCCATCGTGTGGTATCGGCGGGACCTTCGCGTGAACGACCATGCGCCGCTGCGCGCGGCGGCCAAGGCCCATGGCTTCGTTTTGCCGGTCTTCGTGCTCGATGATGAGGGGCCGGGTGGCTGGAAGGCCGGTGCCGCCTCGCAGTGGTGGCTGCATCATAGCCTGGAACGGTTGGCGGAAGGCCTGCGCGCCCGAGGTGCCGATCTGCTGCTGCGGCGCGGTCCGCGCGTCAGCACAATTCTCACGCTCGCCCGCGAGGTCGACGCCGCCGAGGTCCATACCGGGATCATGCCCGAACCTTGGGAGAAGGCGGATGATGCCGAGGTCGCGGCTGGTCTCGCGGCGGAGGGGCGGCGGCTTGTCCAGCATCGCACGAGCCTGCTGCACGATCCCGACGCCGTACGGACGCAAGCCGGCAAGCCCTTCACAGTCTTCACGCCCTTTGCGCGCGCCTTCGCCAAGGCCACGCATGTCCCCGAGCCGGTCCTGGCGCCTCGGCGCCTCAAAGGTGCGAAGCTCTCGACGCCCGACCGGCTCGATGCCTGGCGGCTGCTGCCCGCCGTCCCCTGGGATGCGGCGTTTTCGCGCCGCTGGGAGCCAGGCGAGGCAGGCGCCAAGCGACGCGCTCAAGCCTTCATGAACGATGGTCTCGCGGGTTACGCGACGGGGCGGAACGATATCCCGAGTGATGGCAGTTCCTCGATGTCGCCGCATCTGCATTGGGGCGAGATCTCGCCGGTCCAGCTTTGGCACGCCGTGGCGCAAGCGCCGCAGCCGCATGGGGCTGGCGCCGAAGCCTATCGGCGCGAACTCGTCTGGCGCGAATTCACGGCCCATGTGCTGTGGCACCATCCGGAAACCCCCGATGCGCCCCTGCGGGCGGAGTTCAAGAAATTCGAGCGCCGGCATGATCCGGGCCAACTCCGGGCGTGGCAGAAGGGCAAGACCGGGGTGCCGATCGTCGATGCCGGGATGCGTCAGCTCTGGTCGATCGGCTGGATGCATAACCGCGTCCGCATGATCACGGCGTCCTTCCTGGTCAAGCACCTTCTGCTGCCTTGGGAGGAGGGCGAGGCATGGTTCTGGGATACACTGGTGGATGCGGATCTCGCGAACAACGCCGTCAACTGGCAGTGGGTTGCCGGCTGCGGGGCCGATGCGGCGCCGTTCTTCCGCATTTTCAATCCGGTGTTGCAAGGCCAGAAATTCGATCCCGAGGGCACTTACGTCCGGCACTGGGTGCCCGAACTCGCGAAGCTGGAGAGTCGGTATATCCACGAACCGTGGTCGGCGCCCGTGAAGGCGCTGGAGGCCGCTGGCGTGAAGCTGGGCGAAACCTACCCGCGTCCTCAGGTCGATCTGTCCGAGGGGCGGGCGCGCGCCCTGGCGGCACTGCGCGCCATCACAAGAAAGGCCGCTTGAGTCGTTCACAGACGCGCGGCGGGCGGTTGCGAAGCGTGAACGGCCTCCCAGATGTGGCGCAGGTTAAAGGGAGACCACGCATGAGCGAGAACAGGTTCACCGGCGCGGCGCGCGACGCGGCGGGTAAGGTGCAGGAGGCAGTCGGCGATTTCGCCGGCGACGCACGGACGCAAGTGCGCGGCAAGGTCAACCAGGCACGCGGCCAGGCCGAGGATGTGATGGGTGACGCTGCCGACATGATCCGCGACCAGCCGCTGGTAGCGGCACTCGTGCTGATCGGCGTCGGCTACCTGATTGGCCGCCTGCGCCTTCTCTAGGCGGCTAAAAACACCCTTCGCCGCCTGACATGGCGGCGGCGAAGGGTGCCACTTCAGGCAGGGGCTTCCGACTATGGCTCATCGCGGAGTTCGCTTTGATCTATGGAGGAGGCCCTTTGTATGTGCTTTTGGTTCGCTTGCCCGGTGTCTTGTTCCTAGTCTTGTGGGTGAGCGCGCTGATCGCCTACGTCGCCACCCGAGGCGTCCAGCCGGTTCCGAAGGACAGTCGCGCCGAGATCCGCGCAGTGCTCCTCCGCTTCGCCGTGCTGGCACACATTATTACCGGCGCAACATGGCTTCTTTGGCCCCAGAGGTTCCTCAGCCTGCCGCGCGAGCGACCGTTGTTTTGGGCGATCATCATGGTGCTCTACCCGGTCTTATCAGTCTGGCCACAGGAGGTGCTGTATCGCGCACTGCTCTTCATGCGGTACGCGGCTATTCTTCCGACAAATGCGAGGCGGGTGCTGGCGAGCGCGATCACCTTCGGCTTCGCGCATGTCATCTTCCTAAACTGGATCGCGATCACGATGACTGCGGCTGGCGGCTTCCTTTTCGCGCGCGACTACGGCCGCCACCGCTCGCTCAAACTAGCGTGCCTGGCGTACAGCCTTTCCGGCTGCCTCATATTCACCATTGGCCTCGGCCGCGTTTTCTACACGAGCGCCGCTTGGCACCACTGAGGCATGGGGTGTGCAGCAGGATGTCTTCGGTTCAAACCGTTTTCATTCCACCGTCGTCATGCTCGGCGAAGGCGAGCATCCACGCCTTCCTTTCTCGACAAGCAAGGCGTGGATGGCACGGGGTGCCCCGCACGCCTTCGCGTGCCATGACGGATAGGCGGGTCGCGGTTCAATCATGGGCAAACACGCTTTAGCGGAACACCGGCTCGTCGAAAGCACGCAGCTTGCGCGAATGCAGCGAGTGAACCTGACCGCGCAGCAGCTCGATAGTCTCCAAGCCAATCGCGAGATGCTCACCGACAGCGCGCTGATAAAATGCGGTGGCAGCGCCCGGCAGTTTGATCTCTCCATGCAGCGGTTTGTCGGAGACGCAGAGCAGTGTGCCGTACGGGACGCGCAGCCGATAGCCCTGCGCCGCCAAGGTGCCGCTTTCCATATCCACCGCGATCGCACGGCTGAGATTGATGCGCCGCCGCTCCTGGCTCCAGCGCAGTTCCCAATTGCGGTCGTCATAACTTACGACAGTGCCAGTGCGCAGCCGTCGCTTGAGCGCTTCGCCCCGCTCACCGGTCACGCGTGCCGCCGCTTCCTGCAGCGCGACCTGGACCTCGGCCAGCGCGGGCACCGGGACTTCCAGCGGCAGCAGATCGTCGAGAATGCGGTCCCGCCGGAGATAGCCATGGGCGAGCACATAGTCGCCAATGACCTGGCTCTGCCGCAGACCGCCGCAATGGCCGATCATGAGCCAGCAATTGGGCCGCAGCACCGCGAGGTGGTCGGTGATGTTCTTCGCGTTCGACGGGCCGACGCCGATATTGGCGATGGTAATACCCTGGCCGTCCTCGCGTTCCAAGCTATAGGCCGGCATCTGGAAGCGCTGCCATGGGCTCGCCGCGACGATTTCCGCCGCTTCCGCCGGCGGTGTCTCCCGAGTCACGCGGCCGCCGCCCGGCAGGAGGAGCGCGACATAGGGGCTGTCCGGCCGGGCGATCTCGGTGAGGGCGTGGCGCACGAAGCCCTCGACATAGCGCTGGTAATTGGTGAGTAGGATCCAGGGCTGAAGCCGCCGCCAATCCAGGCCGGTGTAATGAGTGAGGCGCTTGAGAGAGAAGTCCGTCCGCACCGCATCGAACAAAGCGAGAGGGCGGGGCCGGTCGGCATGGAATCGCCACAAGCCATCCGCCACCTCGTCTCCCACCGATGAGAGCATCGGCGTTGGGAAGACACGCGCGAGGTCATCGACCTGCACCTCGCCACGCACGAATTCGTCGCCGACCTCGGTGACGTAGGGATAGGGGATTTCGAGGTCGCTGACGCCGACGGACAGCGTGGCGCCGAATTCCTCCACTAGGGGTTCGAGCTGTTCAAGGAGATAGGCGCGGAAGAAGCTCGGCTGGGTGATGGTGGTCGCATAGTCGCCGGGGGTTTGCAGCTTGGCCCAGGCGCGGGTGGTGTAGCGGATGGCGCCCTTCGGCTGCCAGGATACGCCGAGTTGCGGGTAGCGGAAGGCGCGGCGGTCGGCGGCGGTCGGTGCGACGCCGGTATTGACGTAGCGCGAGAGCGCGTCGCGCAGGGCGTTGCAGGCCCGCTCGTAGTTGAATTCGAGCCGCGCTACCGCTTGGCTCGGGGAAATGCCGCCCATCTCGCCGCCTCCTGACCTCGCGGGCGGCTGACGCCTCCGCAGGGCTCCGGGTAGACGAGACGCCGGTGCGACGCTACCCCCGGCGAATGGTGGCTTTCGAGATGCGGCTTTGAGCTTCCGTTAGAAGCGCGGTTCGATGCGTTTCGCGCGTTTTGTCCCGTCCGGGGTCTGGGGAACGCGATACGGCCCCAAATCGAGAGGGTTCTTCGCCTTCCAGGGTGTCGGATCCGGCCATGGTTCGGCGGCCTTGCGGGCGAGCCAGCGTTCGTGAGGGGTCATTTTCGGGACGAAAGCCCGATAGATCGCAATGGGCAGCAAGATCGCGACAAGCGCCCAAGGGGCGCAGAGCATCACCAATATGACGGTTTCGCCGCCGCGGTCGCTCACGCGGTCCGCGATGACGGCGATCACTAAGACAAGTCCGACGAAGACCCGCGCGCCAATCGTGGTGAGCAAGGAGATGGCCCGGCCCTTGAACCAAAGCTGCGCATAATCTGGTTCGGCGCTGGGGCGGCGATCTCGGGGCACGAGCTTGCTACTCTTTGTTGGGCTTGGTCACGACGGGCGGGAGGCTGCGAGAGGCGGGGGCGTCCGTGCCAGCAGTTCGATAGCACAAAACGTTGCTAAGGCGCACCGAAAACACTCTCGCTTGAACTGCGACGGGGAGCGCGGGACAGGGCTTTCCACCTATCCGGCTGCTATGTGAGCTAAGGTGCCTCTCGCCTGACAGCTATGCCCGGTCCACGGATCGAAGAGATGAATAGAAAGCCCCAGCGCGGGTGTTTTCAGCCTTGAGGAGTCGCCGGGAAACCGGGCGGCGGCAAGGAGCAAGTCATGATGCGGTGCGGAGTCGCTTTGGCGTTGACGAGCATCTTAGGGCTGAGCGCATGCGCGGCGCCTCCCGATGGCCCAACGGTGCTCGAAGTTCCTGGGCCCAACAAGACCTTACCGCAATTCCAGGCCGATGACGCGGGTTGCCGTGACTATGCACAAGCGCAGACCGGACCCACCTCGCCGAACCAGGCGGCGAGGTCGAGCGGTGTCGCGGGCGCCGCGGTTGGAACTGCGGTCGGCGCGGCGGCTGGAGCGGCGATCGGTGCCGCCGCCGGGAATGCGGGCGCCGGAGCAGCCGTCGGTGCTGGGACGGGGCTCGTGCTGGGTGCCGCGACCGGGGCGACGAACGGCGCCTATTCGGGTGCGAGCCTGCAGCGGGTCTATGACGCCTCGTATATCCAATGCATGGCCGCGAACGGCAACAAGCTCGAGGCCTATCCCATCTATGCCGATACGGGATCCGGCTTCTACGCCGACCCCTATGCTGGCTTCGGCTATGGCCCCTATGGCTATTTTGGTGGGCCGGTTTTCGCGTTCGGGTTTTTCAACCATCGTGTCTACCCCCGCTACGGCTACCGTGGCGGCTATTGGCACGGCGGTTACCACGGGGGCTGGCATGGCGGCGGATATCCGCATGGCGGACCGTGGGTGAAATAGCCGCCGGCGCCCCATTCCATCGTCGACGCCCCGATGAAGTCACCGGGCGTCCTCGTCCGGAACCTCCATGGCGCGCCAGGTGAGCGCGTCCAAACCAGGCTGAAGAAGATCGGGATGATCTCTCAGATAGGCGCGCGCCCAGGCTCGTGCTTCCAGCGGGTCCAAAAACCCTGGGGAGTCAGGCAATGGGATGAAGACCGCCGCCCGTAAAATTCCGACCACCAACACCGCCGCGCCTACCTCATGCCCGGCGAAATCATACATTACTGTTTTAGAACGAATCTAGCCCTGCCTTATCCGTGGGCGGTCAGACGCTGAGTGAGAAGAGGTCTGCGACGGTCGCATGAGGCAAGCGCTGGGAGCGCTTGGGCAAGCGGCGCGAGACCCTTAAGATTGTCACGCCGAGGGCCGGACCGGAGCGGAGTTAGTGCCGTTTTGTAGCCCGGTCCCGGACGCGCAAGGAGCGGGGCTAATGGTGACAACCGCGCTAATCGACGATGCGGAAGAACGTTTGCGGCGGGCTGTTCTCGCAAACGACGTCAAGGCGATTGGCGATCTTCTCAGTCCAGCACTCGTCTTTACCGATCAGACGGGGCAACGCCTCAACAAGATCGACAGCTTGATCGCGCATTCGTCCGGCTCGCTGCGGATCCGCAGCATGACGATCGAGGATTTCGAAACGAGGCTGATGGGGAGTTGCGCGGTGGTTACGGTGACCGCCACTGTCGGCGGCAAGCTGGACGGCACGGCCTTCGAGGGACGGTATGCCTATACGCGTATTTGGGAGCATCGGGAGGGCCGATGCATGCTCGCCGCGGCACATTGCTCAGCCATCGCGTGAGGCCGCGAGGGTGATGGCGCTGACCCGCATGTGCCGCGGGTTCTCCTGTGTTTCTGGGCGGCTCAGAGCGGTTCGAGAACGTGGATGGCTCGGGATGCGATGAGGTCCTTAACCCGCGCCGCATAGGCCACCATGTGGGCCGAAGCGCTATGAGCCTCGAGTGCCTCTTTGCTCTCCCATTTCTCGATCACGACGAAGGTGTCGGGGCCGAACTTCGCCCAGGTCTCGGGGCCGCCCTCGATATCCACAGTGGCGCGATATTCGACACAGCCTTCTTCCCGGCGGACCTCGAGAATAATGTCCCGGAAGGATGAGAACACCGTCCCGCGCTGGCCGGGTTTCGTGGTGATGATCGCGACAACATGGATCAAGGTCTCGTTCCCTCGTTGGATGCTCTTACAGGCGAGGGAGACTACCACCACCACGGCCCGAGTCACGAAGCGGGTTCGCCGAAGGGAGATCGCCGTCTCGCCGGCGGCAGTTCCGTGGCACTAGATCGCTCAAAGACCATGAGCGTAAGCTGCGATCCCGGCCGGTCGCTTGCCAAAGCCGTCTGAACCACTTTGAGGTGTCGGAATGAAGCTGAGGATTCTGGCGTTCGCGCTCGTCGCGGCAGGTCTGTCCACATCGCCCGCCCTTGCGAAGCGGAACGCGCCCGGAACATTCGCGGTCTATGGCTTTGGCAAGAGTCCTTGTTCCGAGTTTCTCGTGGCGCGGCAGCACAACGATGCGCAGACGGCGGGCTCGAACCAGCCCGGCAAGCCGCCGGAGGTCAAAGACCTCCAATATGAGGGCTATTACGCCTTCATGGCCGGCTCACTGACGATCACCAGCCTCCTGCTCAACAAGGCCTATACGGTGACGATGGAAGACGCGATGGACAAGGTGGCGAAGTTCTGCCGCACCTATCCGAGCAGCCTCTACGTGATCGCGGTGACCGCAGTCGTCGGGCCAGCGAGCTGAGGCGAGTGACGGGGGAAGATCTCCGCAAGCACCTCGGGTTAACAACGACCTTGGGTTAAGCGGCTGACGACCGAATTCATTGGACTGGCTGGGGGACCTGGATTCGAACCAAGGCTGCCCGGGTCAGAGCCGGGAGTTCTACCGCTAAACTATCCCCCACCGGGACAGGGGGCGCGGATTACCACGACGATCCCAGGGGATCAACCATCCTCCCAGGCGCCCTGTAGCCTGCCACTACCAGGGACCGGCCAGAGCGGCTATCTGGAAGCCGATGTCCAACGACTCTTCCGCGACACCAGCTCCGACCGATAACCCGCCCCAGGATCTCGCCGAGGCCGCCCGCTGGCTCGGCCGCGGCTCCGTTCTCGTGGTTGGCGACGCCATGCTGGATCGCTACTACTACGGCGAGGTCACCCGCATCAGCCCCGAGGCGCCAGTGCCCGTGCTGGGCGTGCAGCGCGAAATGTCGGTGCCCGGCGGCGCCGCCAACGTGCTGCGCAACGTCACCGCTCTTGGCGTCAGCGCCGCCTTCGTGTCGGTGGTGGGCGATGATGCTGCGGGATCTGACCTCACCGCGCTGATCGGGAGGCAGGCGGGCGTCGAGCCCTGGCTGCTGGTCCAGGGCGGCCGCGTCACCACGGTGAAGACCCGCTTCGTGGCGCGTGGCCAGCATCTGCTGCGCGCCGATAGTGAGGATCCGGCTCCGCTGCACCCGAAACTCGGGGAGCGGCTTCTCCGCATCGCCTGCGATTCCATCGCAGCGACCACGGTCACCATCCTCTCCGATTACAGCAAGGGCGTGCTTGGCGCCGGGATCGCGGGCAAGCTGATCGCGGCGGCGCGGGCAGCGGGCCGGCCGGTTCTCGTCGATCCGCGCGGCAACCAATACGAGGACTACGCCGGCGCCGATGTCATCATGCCCAACCGCCGAGAGCTTGCGGCCGTAACCGGCCTGCCGGTCGACAGCGATGAGGAGATCGTCATCGCCGCCCAGGCTCTGCGTCACCGGCTGGGCTTCGGCGCGGTGCTGGTGACGCGGTCCGAGCATGGTCTCAGCCTCATCACCGAGACTGAGACCTGGCATTTCCCCGCCGAGGCGCTGGAGGTGCATGACGTCGCTGGAGCTGGCGACACGGTGGCCGCGACTCTCGCCGCTGGGCTTGCCGCCAAGCTGCCGCTGCATGAGGCGGCACGGCTCGCCAATGTCGCGGCGGGAATCGTGGTCGGGAAGGTGGGAACGGCCGTCGCGCGGCAGGACGATATCATCGCGCGGCTCTCCCCCTTCGATGGCAATCGCGCCAAGATCGTGACCCTTGCGGCGGCTGTGGAACAGGCCGAGCGCTGGCGCCGGCGAGGCTGGCGCATCGGCTTCACCAATGGGCGTTTCGACACGCTGCATTCTGGTCATCTTCACCTGCTGGAACAGGCGCGCGCGGGCTGCGACCGGCTGATCGTGGCGGTCAATAGCGATGCGAGCATCGCGAAAATCGTTAATGGCGGCCGGCAACCTCAGCGACCGCGACCGCAGGCCGAGCGCGCCGCGAACCTAGCCTGCCTTTCCTCGGTCGATTTGGTCTGTTTCTTCGACGAGACGACACCTATTTCCCTGATCAATACCCTGCACCCGGATCTCCTGGTCAAGGGATCCAATCATGCGGCGGATGTCGTGGGCGCGGAGATGGTGCGCGGCTGGGGCGGCACCGTCCTGCTGGCGGAGTTGCTGCCGACGGCGGCAGGTTTCGGCAATGGCGGCTCGACGAAACTGAATGAGGAGAAGGTCGATGGAGCGAATTGAGATCGGCGGCCTGTCGGTCGTCACCGCCCTCCATGACTTTGTGAGGGAGGAGGTTGTGCCGGGAACCGGCGTCTCTCCGGAGGCGTTCTGGTCTGGCTTCGGCGCCCTGGTTCATGATCTCGCGCCACGCAACCATGCGCTGCTGCGACGCCGCGACGCGCTGCAAACCGAGATCGACGCCTGGCACAGCCGCCATCCCGGGCGGCCGAGCGACCCCGCCGCCTACCGTGCGTTTCTGGAGAGCATCGGCTACCTGATGCCTGACCCTGCGCCGTTCACGATCCAGACGACCAACGTAGATCTGGAGATTGCTTCAGTGGCGGGGCCGCAGCTTGTCGTGCCCATCACCAACGCACGCTATGCGCTCAACGCCGCCAACGCGCGGTGGGGCAGCCTCTACGACGCGCTTTACGGCACCGATGCGATTCCGGAGGAAGGCGGCGCGCAGCGTGGACGCGGCCTCAACCCTGAACGTGCGGCGCTCGTGATCCGCAAAGCGCGCGCCTTGCTCGATGAGGCGGCGCCGCTCGCCATCGGCTCGCATGCGGATGCGACTGGCTATGCGGTGTCTGACGGTGCGCTGAAAGTGGCGCTAGCGAATGGCACGGAAACCGGGCTGCGTGACCCTGCAGGCTTCGCCGGCTATCGCGGAGATGCCGCGAAGCCAAGCGCGATCCTGCTGCGCAACCATGGGCTGCATGTGGAGCTGCTGATCGACAGCGCGCATCCGATCGGCAAGGTCGATGCGGCGGGCATCGCTGATGTCGTTTTGGAATCCGCGATTTCCACCATCATGGATTGCGAGGACAGCGTCGCCGCGGTCGATGCCGAGGACAAGATCCTCGTCTACCGCAACTGGCTTGGTCTGATGCGGGGCACGCTTACCGCAAGCTTCGAGAAGGGCGGCCATACGGTCGAACGCCGGCTCGAACCCGATCGCATATACAGGGCGCCGGCTGGCGGCGAAGTTGTGCTGCCAGGCCGCAGCCTCATGCTGGTGCGCAATGTTGGGCATCACATGATAACGGATGCGGTGCTCGATGCCGAGGGCAAGGACATCCCGGAGAATTTGCTAGATGGCGCGGTCACCGCGCTCATTGCGATGCATGATCTCAAGGGGCGGAGCGGGCTGCGCAACAGCCGCGAGGGCTCGATCTATGTTGTGAAGCCCAAGATGCATGGGCCGGAGGAAGTCGCTTTCGCGAATGAGGTCTTCGGCCGCATCGAGGATCTGCTCGGCCTTCCGCGCCATACCATGAAGATCGGCATCATGGACGAGGAGCGGCGGACAAGCGTCAATCTCGCCGCCTGCATTCACGCCGCGAAGCATCGCGTGTTCTTCATCAATACCGGCTTCCTCGACCGTACCGGTGACGAGATCCATACCGCGATCGAGGCCGGGCCGGTGGTGCGCAAGAACGCCATCAAATCCACTGTCTGGATCAAGGCTTACGAGGATCGCAACGTCGATATTGGCCTCGCCTGCGGGCTGCCGGGACGCGCGCAGATCGGCAAAGGCATGTGGGCCGCGCCAGACCGTATGGCCGAGATGCTGGAGCAGAAGATAGGCCATCCCAATGCCGGTGCCACAACCGCCTGGGTACCTTCCCCCACCGCCGCGACCCTCCATGCGCTGCATTATCACGCAGTCGATGTGGCGGCACGGCAGCACGCTCTCGCAAGCCGTCCGCGCGCTTCCTTGGACGATCTGCTGACGCCGCCGCTTTCCGACGGCGAGAACTGGTCGGCGGAGGATGTGCAGCAGGAACTCGACAATAACTGCCAGAGCATTCTCGGTTATGTGGTGCGCTGGGTCGAGCAGGGGATTGGCTGCTCCAAGGTGCCGGATATCCACGATGTCGGGCTGATGGAGGATCGCGCGACCTTGCGGATCTCCAGCCAGCATATCGCCAATTGGCTGCTTCATGGTGTGACGTCACGCGCGCAGGTGAAGGAGACCTTGCACCGGATGGCGCTGGTGGTGGACCGGCAGAATGCTGGCGACGCCAACTATCATCCCATGGCGCCGGACTATGACAGCCCGGCTTTCCGCGCGGCCTGTGACCTGGTGCTGAAAGGTCGCGCGCAGCCCAATGGCTATACGGAGTTCATCCTCCATAGCTGGCGGCGTCGCGCCAAGCTCGCCTGAACACTCACCCGCGTACCGCGCTTCCACCGGAGAGAAGGGGCGAGGGCGCCCCGAAAGGGATTGGCATGAGGCAGCTTGGCGTTTTCTTGGTCGCGGCGCTGGTGATCGGTACGGGCGCCGCCTATGCCGCGCCGCCCGATACGCTGACGCTCGGCCTGCCGCTGGAACCGCCCGGCCTCGATCCGACTGCAGGCGCCGCGTCGGCGATCCGCGAGGTGACCTACGCTAATATCTTCCAGGGCCTGACGCATATCGACGAGAACGGGCAGGTTCAGCCCGATCTCGCGAGCGGCTGGGAGATTTCCAAGGACGGGCTAACCTACACCTTCAAGCTGCGCTCCGGCGTGACCTTCCATGACGGCACGCCCTTCGATTGCAGTATCGTCAAGTTCAGTTATGGACGTGCCGCGGCGCCCGAAAGCATAAACGCGCAGAAGCAACTCTTCGCGCCGATCGCATCCGTCGATTGCCCGTCACCGGATACAGCAGTCGTTGAGCTGAAGCAGCCGACATCGACATTCCTCTACGACATGGCCTGGGGCGACGCGGTGATGATCGCGCCGAAAACTGCGGCCGGAAACAAGGCGCATCCGATTGGCACGGGGCCCTTCGTGTTCAGCCGCTGGGTTCCCGGCGACCGTATCGAGCTGCTGCGCAACGATCATTACTGGGGCGCCGCGCCCAAGCTCAAAGCGGTGACATTTCGCGTGATCGGCGATCCTGCCGCGGCGACGGCGGCGCTGCTGTCGGGCACGCTCGACGCCTATACGAATTTTCCGGCACCCGAGGCGGTGGCGCGGTTTCGGCAGGATCCGCGCTTCACCGTCGCGATCGGTCATGACGAGGGCAAGGTGATCCTGGCGCTCAACAACGCGCGCCAGCCCTTCAGCGACGTTCGCGTGCGCCAGGCGATCGCCTATGCCATCGATCGCAAGGCGATCATCGATGCGGCCTATTCGGGGCTGGGTTCGCCGATTGGCTCGCATTACACGCCGCAAGATCCGAGCTACGTGGATCTTACGGGCGCCTATCCCTACGATCCCGCCAAGGCTAAGGCTTTGCTGGCGCAAGCCGGTGTGGCGCCGGGCACGAGCTTCACCATTATGCTGCCGCCGCCGAGCTACGCGCAGCGTGGCGGTGAGTTGATCGCGGCCTATCTGCAACAGGTCGGTCTGAACGCGAAGCTGCAGTCGGTGGCTTGGGCGCAATGGCTGGCGCAGGTGTTCGGACAATCGGCCTTCGACGCGACGGTGATTGCGCATACCGAGGCGCGCGACCTCGATATCTATGCGCGCCCGCATTACTACTTCAACTATGCGAGCGACCAGTACAAGACTCTTTATGCGCAATACATCGCGGCTACCGATGCGGCGAAACAGGCCGACTTGCTGCAACAATTGCAGCGTCAGCTTTCCGCCGACGAGCCCAATATCTTCCTGTTCGCATTGCCGAAGATCGGCGTGTGGAACGCGAAGCTTCGCGGGTTGTGGACCAATGACCCGATGCCGATCAACGATGTGACCGGCGCATACTGGGCACCCTAAGCCGGCGACGACGGCATGCGCGCCTTTCTCCTGCGCCGTCTGGCGACGCTCGTCGCGGCTCTATTGGTTGCCTCGCTGGTTGTCTTCGTCGTGCTGCAGATCTTGCCTGGCGATCCGGCGCTGGTGATCCTGGGGCCAGATGCGCAGCCCGATACGCTGACGGCGCTGCGCCATCAACTCGGCATCGATCTGCCGGTCTGGCTGCGCTATCTGCACTGGATCGGCAGCCTGCTGAGCGGCGATTTCGGGCGTAGCACAGCGTATGACATTCCGGTCTCCGACCTGATTCTGCAACGCATGGCCGTTACACTCCCACTTGCGGTGATGGCGATGGCGCTGGCTGGCGTGCTGGCTGTGCCGCTAGGCGTCGCGGCTGCAGTACGGAAGGCGCGGCTGGCGGATGTCGGGATCATGGGCCTCACCCAGATTGGCGTGGCGCTGCCGGATTTCTGGGTCGGGCTGCTGCTGATCCTGGTGCTCGCGGTCCACGCAGCCTGGTTCCCGGCTGGGGGCTTTCCCGGCTGGTGGCATGGTGCCGGTGCCGCGTTTCGCGCGCTGATCCTGCCGACTGTGGCGCTCGCTTTGCCTCAGGCGGCGATCCTCACGCGCGTTGCACGTGGCGCCATGCTCGATATTGGCAGCCGCGACTATCTGCGCACCGCGCGCGCGAAGGGTCAGCGCGAGCGCCGCATCGTCTGGCGTCACGCGGTGCCGAATGCGCTCGGCCCGATCATCACGATGATGGGCCTGCAATTCTCGTTTCTGCTGGCAGGAACAATTATCATCGAGAATGTCTTCGCCCTGCCGGGGCTTGGCGCGCTGCTGTTCCAGGCCATCGCGCAGCGGGATCTCGTCGTCGTGCAGGATCTGGTCCTGTTGTTCGCGGGCATTGTCATCATCGTCAACGCGGCCGTTGACTTGCTGAACGCCGCCATCGATCCCCGGCTGGTGGAGGCGACGGCGTGAGGGTGGGGCTGGCAATCGGCGGCGCGCTAACGGCCGGTATGCTCGTGCTCGCCGCGCTCTCGCTGGTCTGGACACCCTATCCTCCCACCGCCATCGACATCATCCACCGGTTGTCACGCCCCTCCGCCGCCCATTGGTTCGGCACAGATCCGTTTGGCCGCGACGTATTCTCCATGGTCATGGTCGGCACCCAGGATGCCGTGGCCGTCGCCGCCTTGGCGGTGCTGCTGGGCACCGCGATCGGTGTGCCCGCCGGGATGCTGGCAGCGACACGCGGTGGCTGGACCGATGAGACGGTGATGCGCGGCGCCGATCTTACTTTCGCCTTTCCGGCCGTGCTGACGGCGGTGATGCTGACCGCGCTGCGCGGTGCTGGAGCGATCACCGAGATCATCGCGATCGGCGTTTTCACCGCCCCTGTGCTGGCCCGCACCACGCGTGGCGCCGCCGCGGCGATCTGGGTGCAGGATTATGCCCGCGCCGCCCGCGCCCTCGGCCGCACTCGCCGAGGCGTCGCGCTGGTCCATGTGCTGCCCAATATCCTTGGCCTGCTCATCGTCCAGGTCACCATCCAGCTTTCGCTTGCCGTGTTGGCCGAGGCGGGGCTGTCCTTCGTGGGGCTGGGCGCCCAGCCGCCGGCGCCGAGCTGGGGGCGGATGCTCAACGAGGCGCAAACCTATATCTACACAGCGCCGCTGCTCGCGGTGTTTCCGGGCCTCGCGATCGCTGCTGCGGTTCTTGGCCTCAATATGCTGGGCGACGGTCTGCGCGACCGCTTCGACCCAAGGCGAAGGAGATCGGCCCAATGAAGCCCGGCGAGTGGACGGTGGCGAAAATCCAAGCGGCGCTGGTGCGCGGCGAGACGACGGCCGAAGCGATCCTCCGACAGGCTCAAGGTGAAATCGACCGCCTCGATGGCAGGCTCAATGCCATCATCACGACCAATCCTGATGCGCTGGATGAGGCCCGGGCGATCGACCGTCGCATTGCTGCGGGGGGGGGTGCCGGGCCTCTGGCGGGCGTCCCAATCGTCGTCAAGGACACGATGGACATCGCGGGACTGCCGACGACCGGCGGTTGGTTCAAGCTCAGCAGCAGGGCGGGTGGCACCGATCTCATTCCCAGCCGCGATTCACCGGTCGTCGCCCGCATGCGTGCGGCGGGCGCGGTGATCCTCGGCAAGACCAATGTGCCGGTGATGAGCGCGAGCGGCACCCACGCCAATGACAGCTGGGCAGGCCCCACGCTCAACGCCATCGCGCCAGATCGCGCGCCCGGCGGCAGCAGCGCGGGCAGTGCCACCGCGGTCGCGGCAGGCTATGCGGTGATCGGCCTCGCCGAGGAGACCGGCGGCTCGATCCAGAACCCGGCTGCCGCGCAGGGCCTGGTCGGCATCAAGCCGAGCTTTGCCCTGATATCGAATGCGGGGGTCATGCCGCTGGCTGGAAGCACGCGGGATGTCGTGGGGCCGGTGGCGCGCACCGTGTCGGATGCCGCAATCGCGCTGGATGTGCTCGCGGGATATACGGCGGCCGATCCGAAGACGGTCGCTGGCATCGGCCACCGGCCGAAAGGGGGTTATGCGGCGTCGCTCCGCCCCGGCGCGCTGAAGGGACGCAAGCTCGGGCTTTATGGGGCGGGATGGCGCGCGGCACCGCTCTCATCGGAGACCGAGACGCTCTACGCCGCCGCGCAGGAGCGGCTGCGGCGCCAGGGTGCGCTGCTGGTGCCCGATCCCTTCGCCGGCAGTGGCTTCGCGGAACTCGCCCGCTTGCTGCGCGGCATGCCCTACGATCCGCGGGGTGAGGAATATGTCGCCTATGACCTGGAGCGCTACCTCGCGGGCTTCGGCCCAGGCGCACCGATCCACTCGATCGAGACTTTGCGGCGCGTCACCGGCGCGGACCCGCTCGGCCCTTCAGGCTCGCTGGGCTATCTTTACGAGCTGGAGAATTTTGCAGCTCTGGTCGAGAATTATGGTGAGGCGCCTGACATGTCGGAGTTCGTTGCGGCGCGCGAAAGCTACCTCGACATATTCGACAAGGTCATGGACGCTGCCGGGCTTGATGCGATTGTGATGCCACAGACGCGCGAGGCGATTCCGCCCCGTGAAAGCGACCTTGTGATCCTGGAGACCGCGGTTTCGGAGATCAATATCTCTGGATTGCCTGGCATCACCGTGTCCGCTGGCACCTACGCCTCCGGCGGCGGTGCCGGGCTGCTGTTCGTGGGGCGGCTGTGGTCCGAGGCGACCTTGCTCAACCTGGCGCTGGATTTCGAGGCATCGTGCTGAAGCGGTCCCGCCAGGCGGGTTTCGCATCGGGATAGGGCAGGGCGGTCGCCTCGAACACGCCGCGCGCGATGGCGCGCGATAAGGTGAGCGCCGCGTGGTGGCAGAGCAGGGTGAGCACCATGGGATCCACTGCCGGTCCCTCGCCTGTGCTGGCGGCGAAGATCGTGTCGCCGTCGAACGGAAGATGCGCTGGCATGATCGCCCGCACGAGCCCGTCCTGCCCGGCGATGGCAAGGCGCTTGGCCTGTGCTTTGGTCAGCGGCGCGTCCGTCACAATGAGGCCGATGGTGGTTCCGGTTTCGGGGGGTGGGGCGGCGCCCTTCAGGCGCGGCGTAAGGGCGTCCGCCGGCATCGGAGACGGCCAGCCGATACCGCCGAATTCACCGTCGCGCTCGAAGGGCGCCGACCAAAAATGCGGGCCATCGCTCAAGCTGGCCGCGCCTACGGCGTTGACGGCCACCAGCGCCGCGACGCGGTAGCCGGTTTCCGTCTCGCTGCTCGCCGAGCCGATGCCGCCCTTGAAGGTCGCGGTTGTGGCACCTGTGCCCGCGCCGACCGAGCCGAGGGCGAAGGCACCCGACCGTGCCGCCTCGGCCGCCTGCCAGCCAAGCTCGCGATAGGGCGGGTAGCGGCCCCAATCCTTGTCGCCGCCATTGAGGAGATCGAACAGGATCGCCTGCACCACGATTGGAACGCGCGCCGCGCCGACGGCGACGCCACGGCCGAGGCCGCGCAACCAGGCCTGCACGCCGCTCGCGGCACTCAGGCCGAAGGCTGCTCCGCCAGAGAGCACCACCGAATCGACTTTCTCGACGGTCATCTCAGGCTCGAGAAGTGTCGTGTCGTGTCCACCCGGCGCGCCCCCAAGCACGCAGACGGAGGCGATGGCCGGCGGGTCAAACAGAATCGCGGTCACACCGGAACCGAGCGCGAGGTCGGTGGCGTGACCGACCATGACGCCTGGAATATCGGTGAGCAGGTTGCGCATCTAGTCGGGCGTCTGGGGACGGAACAGCAAAGCGAGATATTCCCAGACTACCGTCGCCGCGGCCAGCGCGGTGATCTCGCTCACGTCATGCGCAGGCAGAACCTCCACCACATCCATGCCGATGAAGGGAATGCCGCCCAATCGCCGGATGATGGCCTGCGCCTGCCAGGAGGCGAGACCGCCGATCTCCGGCGTTCCCGTCCCCGGCGCGAAAGCGGGGTCGAGGCAATCGACGTCGAAGGTGAAATAGGCGGGACGGGCATTGCCGACGACCTCGTGGACACGAGCGGCCACAGCGGCCGGGCCGATCTCATGGACTTCCTGCGCGCTCAGGATCGTGACGCCCTGGCTTACCGTCCAATCCCAGATCTCGCGCTGGATGGGCGAGCGGATGCCGATCTGGATCATCCGGCGGGGATCGACCAGACCCTCGTTAATGGCGTGGAAAAAGACTGAGCCGTGCCCATAGACTTGGCCGAAGTTATCGTCCCAGGTATCGGCATGGGCGTCGAAATGAACCAGCCCGAGCGGCTCGCCGATGCGTTTCCGCAGCGCGCGCAGCAGCGGTAGCGTGATGCCGTGCTCGCCGCCGAGGGCCAGCAAATGCTTCAGCGGCGCCGCCTGCTCCTCAATGAGGGCGAGGCTGCGCGTCAGGTCGCCCAGCAGGATGCGAAACTCGCCAATATCGGCAAGTGGCAGCGTATCGACGCGGGTCCAGAAATGAGGGTGCTCGCCATCGACCAGCATGCGGCTGGCCTGGCGGATCGCCGCAGGTCCGGAGCGGGCGCCGGAGCGGTTGGTGACACCAATGTCGAGTGGGATGCCAGCGACTACCAGTTCTGCGTGAGGGTCGCCGCCATGTGGCAGGCCGAGGAAGCCCGGCGGGGTAGCGAAGGTCGGCATGTCGGCCATTGCTGATCGCCTTTCCTGGTCCCCGGCTTCTGTAGCGGGGACCCCGCCGCTTGGCGAGGCGATCGCAAAGTTGGCTGTCGCGCGGTCTGCTGCTAGCTCGCCTTTACGCGCGTCACTCTTGTGCTGCTGGCCGTGGCGGCACTGCTGGCTACGGGAGCACCCCTGGTCACAGATCGTGAAGCCAGCGCATTTGCCACTTCAAGGTCAAGCCATGAGGAGGAAGCGTTCGACGCGCCCAGGATTTCGGACAGCTTCGCCTGTTGCTGTTTGAGCCACGACAGCATCTCGACAATTTCGACATCCGAGCTATCGACCGCAAGGCGCTCAAGATCGAATTCTTGGAGCCGTTGCAAGGTCGGCTGGGCACGGAGTGTGCGCGGCGAGCCGGGCAGGTGGGTGGCATCCTCGGCCCGGACCACGGAGAGCGAATGAAGGCGCGAGGGGTCGAGAGAGCGTGCCAGTTGCAAGTGAAAGCCGTGTCGGCTGGAGCCGATGCCGGCCTTACGAAGATCCTCTCGTGGAAGATTGGCGATGACGCGCCCAATCGTCTCGGCGCCATCGCGAATTTCGAGCACCACCGGCGTGTCGGGAAACTCGGGGAGCCAAGCCCAGCCTGAGACGGTTACGTGATCCGCCCATTCGAGGTAGCCGATTAGTGGGCCCTGCTGCGGACGTTCCATGATCTCGGCGGGAATGATGCCCGCGCGCAAAGCGAGGTGTTCGCGGATGCGTTCGAGCTCGGGGCCTTGCTCGACGAGTGGTGCGCAGGAACTCCAGGATGGGGTTAATTCCTGCCGCCGCGCGGCCTCCGCGGATTCTTCCGCGTTCAAGAACATGCCGCGATTGCCACGATCTACATAGCTTTCCGCAAACGCATCCTCAGCAACCAGAAGCGCGGAGCGGCTGAGTTCAATGTGAAAATACGAGACCTCGTCGAGATTCTCGCAACGCAGAATCGTTACACCATTAACCAGCTTGTTCGCGGGCACCAATACGCCACTGACATGGATGCAATGCAGTGGGGACACGCGTAGGTCGCGGAAGGGTCGACCCTTGTCGATCGCCCCGGCCTTGATCAGCACTGGAACGATTCCCGGGTTTGTTTTCGTGAAGGGAGCTCGGTACATCTTACGTCCGATCCACCGGATCGGCATGGGGACATTAGGCCAGGCCAAAACATTATCGCCGATGCGTAGATTTTCGACCTTCACGCGACCGCGCTCAGTGAGTATGCGCGTGCCTATATAGAAGCTGGGCATGTGATCCTTTACACTTCGGACTGTGCGAAGCGGCTAGGCGGAGGGCCCCTCGACTAGAAGGTCTCTTCGCTACGAAATTCTCGAAATGCACGGTGTCGAGCATGCTCCTCTCTCGCTTGATCACCCATGACAAACCTTGCGTGCTGTTCAGCCCTTCTACACGAAGATCAGCGCTTGGGGACGATCAAGACCTAGAGCGTGTTGATGATATTTTGTCAGAGCGCAAATTTTTGGATGCACCTAGCGTCGCGAATCAAAGCAAAATTTTTTGGATCGATATCAGAATAATCAAATTACGATATAACAACTAATAGAAGAATCCAAGTCGCGTTTAATCGAGATGGCATCATTTTGAATCGATCTCATAACCATGTGCTTTCGTTACAAGACCGTCCTCGGCTGGCGATGGATTGGAGCGCATCTCAATTTCGGCGAAAATTCTTCTGTGAGGCGGCTTTTTAGACGGGCTCGGCCTGATAGGCGGTGAGGCATGCAAGATCAACGATCTGGCTAACAGAAGCGTCCATCGGCAGGATTTGGACAGGTTTTGCCATGCCGAGCAGGATCGGGCCAATCGTGCTACCGCCACCTTGCGCAGCAGTCATGCGAAATGCGAGCCGCGTTGTAATATGGGCAGCATGCAGTCCGGGCATGACCAATACATTGGCGGGGGCAGTCAGCCGGCAGAAGGGGTACAGCGCGCGCACAGCGGGCTCCAGCGCCGCATCCGGACTCATTTCACCGTCGAATTCGAAATCCACGCCGCGTTCCTCAAGCACGCGGACAGCCTGCCGGCTTGCTTCGCCCACCTCGAACATCGGGTTGCCGAAGGTCGAGTATGAAAGCAGCGCGACGCGTGGCTCATGGCCCAGGCGCCGCGCCGCGGCCGCGGCGCCCACTGCGATGTCGGCGAGTTGCTCGCCTGTGGGCCGCGGGTGGATCAGCGTATCGGCAACGAACAGCGTGCCGCGCGGACCGACCATCAAGGTCAGACCGAAAGCGGCACCACCCGGTGCCGGATCGATCGCACGCTGGATCTCCTCGAGGCAGACATAAGTCGGACGTGTCAGGCCCGTAACCACTGCGTCCGCATCCCCCAAAGCGACCATGCAGGCGGCGAAAACGTTACGATCGATATTGACCATGTGCTGGCAATCGCGAGCGAGATGGCCCTGGCGTTGTAGCCGCCCATAGAGGAATTGCGCGTAGTCGCGATTGCGCCCGGAGCGCTTGGCGTTCTGGATCTCGATCCCGCCAAGATCTCCGAGGCCGAGATCCCGCACGATGGCGTTCACCCGTTCCTCTCGGGCCACCAGGATCGGCGTCCCATAACCGGCATTGCGGAAGGCATAGGCGGCGCGGACGGCTTTCTCCTCTTCACCCTCGGCGAAAACCACGCGCTTTGGCCGCGAGCGCACTGCTTCCATAATTGTGTCGAGTACCAGCGCCGTCGGGTCCAGCCTTCCCGACAATTCCCGGGCGTATTTGCGCAGATCGGGCAGCACCTTGCGCGCCACGCCCGAATCGATCGCCGCTTTCGCGACAGCCGGTGAAATGCGGGATATCAAGCGCGGATCGAAGGCGTTCGGGATGATGTAGGTCGGACCGAACTTGAAGCGCGCCCCGGATCCGGCAACACCGACTTCGTCCGGCACATCCTCCCGCGCGAGCTGGGCCAGCGCATGGGCCGCGGCGATCTTCATCTCCTCATTGATGGTGCGCGCACGGACATCCAGTGCGCCACGAAAGATATAGGGAAAGCCGAGAACGTTGTTGACCTGATTGGGATAGTCGCTGCGGCCGGTGGCCACGATCGCATCTTGGCGCACGGCATGCGCGTCCTCGGGTGTGATCTCGGGATCCGGATTGGCCATCGCGAAGATGATCGGGTTCGCCGCCATGCTGGCCAGCATCGGCCCGGTCAGCGCACCCTTGGCGGAGAGGCCAAAGAAGACATCGGCGCCCGCGCAGGCATCGGCGAGTGTGCGTTTCGTTGTCGCAACGGCATGTCCCGCCTTCCACTGGTTCATACCCTCGGTGCGGCCCTGGAAAATGACGCCTTTGGTGTCACAGAGCAGGATATTTTCCGCCCGCATGCCCAGCGCCTTGAGCAACTCGATGCAAGCGATACCGGCCGCACCGGCGCCGTTCACGACCATGCGGGTCTCGGCGAGGGCGCGGCCGGTCAGATGGCAGGCGTTGATGAGACCGGCTGCGGCAACGATGGCCGTGCCGTGCTGGTCATCGTGAAATACCGGAATGTCCAGCATCTCGCGGAGCTGGCTTTCGATGATGAAACATTCCGGTGCCTTGATGTCCTCAAGGTTGATGCCCCCGAAGCTCGCGCCGAGGTAGCGCACGCAGTTGATGAACTGATCGACGTCCTCGGTGCTGACCTCGAGATCGATGCCGTCGACGTCGGCGAAGCGCTTGAACAGCGCGACCTTGCCCTCCATCACCGGCTTGGAGGCGAGGGCGCCAAGGTTTCCGAGGCCCAGAACCGCCGTCCCATTGGAGATCACGGCCACCATATTGCCGCGTGTCGTATATTCGTACGCGAGGTCGGGG
Organism: Acidisoma sp. S159; assembly: GCF_009766125.1. Lineage (NCBI taxonomy): Bacteria > Pseudomonadati > Pseudomonadota > Alphaproteobacteria > Acetobacterales > Acidocellaceae > Acidisoma > Acidisoma sp. S159. The sequence goes on along the minus strand of NZ_LMUG01000008.1, from coordinate 220,503 downwards.
TCCTTGAAGATGCGCAGGCAAGGCTCGGCGACGCCGGGGGAATAGGCGAGGGAGAGGTCACGCGCCGTAAGCAGCGGTTTGCTGATGCGGGTCTCGAGCTTGCCGGGGCGGCCGGAAGAGTGCAGGAGCAGCGCCTCTTCGGCCGAGACGCGCGTGGTGCGCCGATCCTTGTCGCCTTCGGCCATGGCAGCTTCCCCTAGGTTCGTCTTATGAGCCCATACTGAAGCGCCTCAGCCTGTCGGGGAAGCCCAGTCGCGGTCTTCGCGCCGCTCTAAATGGCGGCTAAACGAAGACTATGGGGATTCCGAATGCGGACGGCGCGTCGCCTTCCATGGCGCAATGGTTCGCGATGAAGGCCGAGCATCCGAACGCGCTGCTGTTCTTTCGGATGGGCGATTTCTACGAGCTGTTCTTCGCCGATGCGGAAGCGGCCGCCGCCGCGCTCGATATCGCGCTGACCGCAAGAGGCGAGCACGGCGGAAGCCCGATCCCGATGTGCGGCGTACCCGCGCATGCGAAGGAGGCATATCTCGCCCGTCTTATTCGCCGTGGTTTTCGCGTGGCACTCGCCGAGCAAACCGAGGATCCGCGCCGCCGCACCGGCAAAGGGCCGCTGAAGCGCGAAGTTGTTCGCCTCATTACCCCCGGAACCTTGACGGAGGACGCGCTGCTCGAAGCCGTGCGGCCGAACTTGCTTCTCGCTATTGTCTCGCTGGCGCCCCCCAAGCCAGTAGCACGCGGCAACCTGGCCCCGCTTGGGGCTGCCTGGCTCGACATCTCGACCGGCCAGTTCGAGACAGCGGCGATTGCGCCGGCCGCACTTCCGGCACTGCTCGCCCGGCTTGATCCGGCTGAAATCCTCGGCGGCGATGGCGTCGACCTCGGCGGCTGGTTGTCGCGGCGCGGCGCCGATCCGGTGGTGGTGCCGAGACCCGAGGCGGCGCGTGCGCGGCTGGCCGGCATGTTCGGCGTCGCCAGCCTGGACGCCTTCGGAAGCTTCACGGATGAGGAAGCCTCCGCTGCCGCCGTCGCCGTCGATTATGTTCGCCGCACCCAGGCCGGTCGGGAGCCGCATCTCTCTCGCCCCCGGCCGGAAGGTGGGCGCGGGTCGCTCGCCATGGATGCGGCCACCCGCACCAGCCTGGAGATCTGCGCGCCTCGGCAGGGCGGTGACGCGGCCCATACTCTGCTCGGAGCCATCCGCCGCACCGTGACACCGGGTGGCGGCCGATTGCTCGAGGCGTGGTTGCAGGCACCGCTGACCGAGCGGGAGGAGATCTTCCATCGTCAGGACGGCTGGGACTTTCTTTCGTCCCATGCGGCAATGGCCGAGGGTCTGCGGCAAAGGCTGCGCGCGGCCCCGGACATCGCCCGGGCTCTGGCGCGCCTCGTGCTGGGGCAACGCATCCCGCGAGATCTCGCCGCGTTGCGGGATGGGCTGCGCGCCGCCTGCGATCTTGCGGAGTTGCTGCAGGGCGCGCTGCCGCCTGTGCTCTCCGGCGTCGCCACGGATCTCGCTTGCCTGCCGGAGCTCGCCGCATTGTTGGAGCGGGCTCTGGCCGATCCGCTGCCGGCGCGGCTGGAGGATGGGCGTGCCATCGCCTTGGGCTTCGACCCGGAACTCGACGCCGAGCGCAGGCTGCGGGACGAGCAGCGCCAAATCCTTGGGCAGGTTCAGCTCGACTACGCGCAGCGTTATGGCGTTGGCAGTCTCAAGATCCGCCACCATGCCCAGATGGGTTATGTGATCGAGGTCCCGGCCGCCGCGGTGGAAGGGCTGCGCGCGCATCCCGACCTCGTGCTGCGCCAAGGCATGGCGAATGGGGCACGCTTCACCAGCGTCGAACTGACCGAACTAGACACCCGCATCGCTGCTGCCGCCGAACGCGCGGCGGACCGCGAGAAGCTCGTTTTCGAGCATCTGGTGGATCGCGTGCTGGCCGAACGCGCCGCCATCACCCGCTGCGCCGCTGCCCTGGCACTGGCCGATGTATTGCAGTCCTGCGCGAGGCTCGCCGCCGGTTCCGGCTGGTGCCGGCCGATCGTGACGGCGGATGAGGCCTTTTGCATCACCGGCGGCCGCCATCCGGTGGTGGAGGCGGCCATCTCCGGCGGTGCTCCCTTCGTTCCCAACGACTGCGATCTGTCACCGGGACGCCGCCTGATGCTGCTGACCGGGCCGAATATGGCTGGAAAATCGACCTTCCTGCGGCAGAACGCCCTCATTGTCATCATGGCCCAGGCGGGTTTGCCCGTCCCGGCGGCCCGCGCGGAAATCGGCATCGTCGACCGGCTTTTCTCCCGCGTCGGCGCGGCGGATGACCTCGCACGCGGCCGCAGCACCTTCATGGTGGAGATGACGGAGACCGCCGCCATCCTCAACCAAGGCGGCCCGCGCAGCCTTGTAGTGGTCGATGAGATTGGTCGTGGCACCGCCACGCTCGATGGTCTGGCAATCGCTTGGGCGGTGCTAGAGGCACTGCACAATACGATTCGAAGCCGCACCATCTTCGCCACGCATTTTCACGAACTCGCCCGCCTGTCCTTCACCCTTCCGCAATTGCAAGCCGCCACGATGAGGGTGAAGGATTGGAAAGGTGGCGTCGTTTTTCTCCATGAGGTGACGCAAGGCGCGGCTGGCCGCAGCTGGGGTGTGCATGTCGCGGCGTTGGCCGGCGTGCCGGCGCCTGTCGTCAAGCGCGCCGGGGCTTTGCTCGCGACTCTCGAAAAGGCGGCGCCGCTGACCGAGTCGGCGGAATTGCCTCTTTTTGCCGCCGCGCAGGACCGGGCTTTGGTGCCTGCCGAAACGGTGGCGGAGGCCCCGGATCCGCTGAGGGCCGCTTTGGCAGGGCTTGATCCTGAAGCAATGAGCCCGCGTGAAGCGCTGGACAGCCTTTACGTGCTGAAAGACTTGCTTTCTAGCCCTGATGAAGAGGAACAGTTACCATTAAAGGAATGTTGACCGAAACCTCTTTCCCGCGTGGCGCGGCAGCGGCGCCCGCGGCCTTGTCCGACGCCCTCGCCGAACTGGCCGGCGAGGCCGGCGGCGTCGCGCGTGAGGCTGCTCTCGGCGCTTTCCGCCGTCACCTGGCACGCGTGCAGCACCAGGTCCAGCACGCTTTCGAGCGCGACGAGATTTCCGGTCTGGCCGCGGCGCGCCATCTCGCCTGCCAGATGGATGCGGTCATCGCGACCCTGGTTGCCTATACCCAGAATGACGCGGTGCCGGGTGCCACCGACCGCATGGCCGTGGTGGCCACGGGCGGCTACGGGCGCGGCTACCTCGCCCCTTTCAGCGACATCGACCTGCTGTTTCTGACCGAGGCCGACCCCTCCGACCGCACGCTGCATGGCGTCGAGTTCATGCTCTATTTCCTGTGGGATTTGGGCCTGAAGGTCGGCCATGCCACGCGCTCCATAAGCGAATGCCTGGCGGAGGCCAAGCGGGACGCGACGATCCGCACGACTTTGCTCGATGCCCGCTGTCTGGTTGGCGATGAGGAACTCTTCGCGAATTTTCGAAACACGTTTCGTGGCCAGTGTCGCGAGGCAGGCGCCGCCGAATACATCCGCGTAAAGCAGGCGGAACGCAGTTCGCGCCATCGCCGCTACGGCGAGAGCCCGTTCATGGTCGAGCCAAACGTCAAGGAAGGACGCGGTGGGTTACGCGATCTGCATTTCCTCCACTGGATCGCGAGCTATGTCTTCGACATCGACAGCGTCCAGGACTTACTGACCAAGAACGGCCCCTTCGGCCCGATGCTGACGACGCGGGAAGCACGGCACTTCAACCGTTCCGCTGATTTTCTTTGGACAGTGCGGTTTCATCTCCACTACGTCGCCGGCCGGCCCGAGGAACGCCTGACGTTCGATCTGCAGCCCATCGTTGGAGCCCGCATGGGCTACACGCGCCATGGTGTGCAGGACGGCGTGGAACGTTTCATGCGCCACTATTTCCTGACGGCGCGCGACGTCGCCCGGATTTCCCATGTGCTGGAGCCTGAGCTCGTCCGCATTGCGCGTGGCACGCCGGCCCTGACGGCGGGCGCTGATGAAAGCTTGGTGCAATCGGGTTTCGCCTTGGCGGATGGCCAACTTGTCTTCGGTGCCGCCCAAGACCCGGCGGCCTCGCCTATCCTGATGTTGCGGATCATGCAGATCGCGCGGGAACGCCATCTGCGCATCCATCCCCTCGCATTGCGCGCCATGATACGCAACGAACGCTCGGCCATCGCCTTGCGTCGCGAGCCCGAGGCGATGGCGATCTTCCTCGACCTGCTGTGCGGCTGGGACGGTGAGGAGCCGCGCTCGGATGGCGCGCGCTGGATGACGATGCTGAACGAGACCGGCCTTCTCAGCCGGCTCTTGCCAGATTGGGCGCGCATCGTCGGCCAGATGCAGTTCGACACCTACCACGTCTTTACCGTCGACGAGCATACGATCGAGGCGTTGCGCATTCTCGCTTCGCTAGAGCGCGGCGATCTCGCAGAGGCGGCGCCGATTGCCTCCAGCATCGTCGATCACCTGCAATCCCGTCGCGCGCTTTACACGGCTGTGTTGCTGCATGACATCGCGAAGGGCAGGGGCGGTGACCATTCCGTTCTCGGCGCTGAATTGGCCCTCAGCGTTTGTCCCATGCTCGGACTTTCGGCGGAGGAGACCGAAATGGTCTCTTGGCTTGTGCTGCATCATCTCCTTCTTAGCCAGACCGCCTTCAAGCGCGACATTGACGACCCCAAGACCATCCTCGATCTCGTCGACACCATCCAATCCCCCGAGCGACTCAAGCTGCTTCTGGTTCTTACCGTCGCGGATATGCGTGCCGTATCACCGAAAGTCTGGAACGGCTGGAAGGCGACGCTGCTGCGCGAGTTGTATAGCCACGTCGCCGAAGTGCTCGCCGGCGGCCTTGCCACCACCGAGCGCGACGTGCGCGTCGCCCGTGCGAAGGAAGCGGCGGCGGAGCGGCTGGAGGGCTGGTCGCAGAAGGACATCAACACCTTCCTCAACCTCGGCTATCCCGCCTATTGGCTGAGCTTTGATCCATCCACCCATGAGCGCCACGCGCGGATGATCCATGATGCGAGTCACACCAATGCGCCGCTGAGCGTCCGCACCGAAGTGCTGCACAATCGCGCGGTGACCGAGGTGACGGTCTATGCCGCTGACCATGCCGGCCTGTTCAGCCGCATCGCTGGCGCACTCGCCATAGCGGGCGGTTCGATCGTGGACGCACGCATCCACACGCTGACCAACGGCATGGCGCTCGATACTTTCTGGATCCAGGATGCGGCGGGCGGCATCTTCGCATCTCCGCAGCGCCTGGCTCGGCTTTCGGTGCTCATCGAGCAGGCGCTTTCCGGCCGCTTGCGTCTTGCGGCCGAGATCCGCAGCCTGTCGGATGCGCTGCTAGGGCAACGAATGCGGGCGATCCATGTGCCGCCGCGCGTGGTCATCGACAACCACGCTTCCAATACCCATACGGTCATCGAGGTGAACGGCCGCGACCGGCCGGGCTTATTGCATGACGTAACGGCGGCCATCACCGACCAGGGCATGCAGATCGCCTCGGCCCATGTCAGCACCTATGGCGTGCGGGCTATCGACGTCTTCTACGTCAAGGATGTCTTCGGCCTGAAGGTTCAGAACGAACGCAAGCTGACCGGTTTGCGCCAGGCCATTCTCGATGCGCTCGCCTCGGATGAGTCCGGTCGCACCCCCGAGCAGGATAGCCGGCGAGATCGCCGCGCGGTCGACGCGGCTTAGAGACTTGCTATCAAGCGGTCTCTTAGTGTGACGCCGGAGTGACGTTGGCGGTCGGGCTCTTTTCGCTATCCTGAGGTAAGACCATCTGACCAACGGATGCTGCTTGCAAGGACGCGCCGATGAGCGACATGAAGACCGCGAGACTGGTGCTGGACAGCCGTTGCGGCACCGCGGAATCCCCGGTCTGGGACAGCGAAGCGAGCCTGCTGTATTTTGCGGATATCCCGCGCGGCCAGCTTCATCGCTTCGACCCCGCAACCTCCGCGCATCAGGTCTGGACCTTCCCTGACTCGCTTGGCAGCCTTGGTCTCTGCCGCTCGGGTCGGATTTTGATTTGTCAGAAGCAGGCTCTGGCGATCTTCGATCTCGGCCGTGAGACATTGACGCCGCTCGCCGCGATCAGCGAGCCTACGGGCAACCGCCTCAATGACGGCAAGGTCGGGCCCGATGGCTGTTTCTGGGTAGGCACGATCAACGAGAGCGGCGACGGCGCGGCAAGCGGCAAGCTCTACCGCATCACGCCGCAGGGTAAGGTCGAGATCAAGGTCGAGGGGCTGAAGAACTCGAATGGCCTTGCCTGGACCGCGGACGGCCGGAAGATGTTCCACTCCGACACTCGCGGCCCGTGGATCGATACCTGGGATTTCGACACCGCTACTGGCGAGATCAGCAACCGGCAGCGCTTCGCGGATCTGACCGAGGCGGAAGGGCGGCCAGACGGTGGCGCCGCCGACGTGGAGGGCGGCTACTGGTCGGCGGGCGCCGGAGCGGGGGTGGTCAATCGCTTCGCGCCGGATGGGCAGCTGGTCGAGAAGATAGCGATTCCTGTGCCCAATCCGACCATGCCCTGCTTCTCCCCGCATGGCCTGTTCGTGACGACCGGGCTGCCCAAGGAACCCGAGGTGCAAGCACGCTATCCGCAGGCCGGCGGGCTCTTTTTGCTGCCCAGCCCGGTGGCGGGCGTCCCGGTGACGCGCTTCGCGGATTGAGGCTGGTATCTTTGGTTCGCACCAAGGCCGGATGTCTCTAATCCGATCCGCGCTCATGCCACCGCGTCATGCTCGGCGAAGGCCGGGCATCCACGCCTTCGCTTGTGGGACAAAAGGCAAGACGTGGATGGCACGGGCTGCCCCGCACGCCTTCGCGTGCCACGACGGGGTCTGGGTCAGGGTTGAGCTTGGATGATCACGCTTAGGCGTGACAGTCCGCCTCGCGCGCGGTGAGTAGTGACAGACTGATTTTAAAGCATTTTTCCGAGGACCGCAGTCTCTTAGTCCGCAGCGGACTTGTTCCCCAACGTGCCACTTGCTGGCGTCGCCACCTCGGCAAGCTTGGTCCGGACGTCACGCAACTCCTTCTGCAGCCGCGCCAACTCCCCTCTCAGGGTGGCGATTTCAACCCTCGGATCCGCCGGTGGTGCGGTAGCAGCGCCCTCTTCCACCCCACCCTCGCCCCGGTAGAATGGGCTAAACAGGCTCATCGTCCGCTCGATCATCGCCATGTTCTGGCGGCTGACCTGCTCGATATCGAAGGGAAACAGGTTTCCCATGGTTTGCTGCATCGTCTGGCGAAGCTGCTGCTGTTGTGTCGTAAAATTCGCCATCGACTGTTCGAGGTAGCGCGGCACGGCCCCCTGCATGCTGTCGCCATAAAAGCCGATGAGGTGACGCAGGAAGGCGGTCGGCAACAGGGCGCTGCCCTTGCTCTCTTCCTCAACGATAATCTGAGTCAGCACGCCGCGCGTGATATCCTCGCCCGACTTCGCGTCGAATACCACGAAATCGCGCCCCTCGCGCACCATGAGCGCCAGGCTGTCAAGCGTAATGTAACTTGAACTTTCAGTGTTATAGAGGCGTCTGTTAGCGTACTTTTTGACAACGACCGGGGGCTTGGCGTGAGCCTCCGTACCGGGGGGCGGGGCTTCGGGCTGCGGCATCGGTCCACCTCCGTAAGGGGCTCTGTGGGAAAGGCTAGCGGGCCACCACGACTTCAATATGCCGCGATTCCGCCATAATGATAGCGGGTGACCGACGCCTGGGACACTACCCAATGTGCGGTGCAGGAGTATGGATGCGACATGGACCAGCGTCACCCGCCCGCCGACGACTCGGAGGGCGATCTCCGCAAGCTTGCCGAGGATTGGATCACGATCTGGCAGAGCGAGATCACCGCCTTCATGGCCGACCCGGAGACGCAGCAATCCTGGGGCTCGTTGATGGCGCTCTGGGGCGGTGCCGCCCAGGCGATGGTGCGTGCGATGCCCCAGGGCGTGCCGTATCCCAATGCCGGCTGGCCGCCATCCGGAGCAACAAGTGACCGCTCGCGCCAATCCGCCGGGCCCTCTCCATCGCCGGGGCCCCCGCCCGCTGCTGCTGCACCTGACTCTCGCGATGACGAGATCCGCCGTCTCGAGCGGCGCGTGGCCGAGCTGGAGCGCTATCTGGCCCCAGCGGACAGCGGCGGCGACGGCGCCCCCCCTCGCACGCCTCGCCGAGCTGCTAAAGCGCGACGGGTCGGCAACTGAGGGGCAATTCGCGCAAGCCGTTCTTGCGGAAACCTGGACTCAGGACCGCGCGCTACTGAAAGGCATCGCCGCCTACCGCCGCCACCCCTATTCCCGCGCGATGCCGGAGCCGCCTACGCTGTGGCATGAGGGTAGCAGCCGCTTGCTGGACTATGCCCCGGGGGCCGGCGGACCTATTATTTTGTTCGTTCCAAGTCTTATAAACCGATCCTATATCCTTGATCTTATGGAAAATCGGTCGGTCCTTCGCTGGTTTGCCGCAGCGGGAATGCGACCGCTCCTATTGGATTGGGGCGCGCCCGGAGCGCTCGAGAACAGCTTCACCCTCACGGACTATGTCGCCGGCCGGCTTGAGCGAGTGCTCGGTTCCCTCGAGGAGCCCGTGATCCTCGCGGGGTATTGTATGGGCGGCCTGCTCACCCTTGCGGCCGCTGTCCGTCGTCCCGACCGGGTGAGGGGATTGGCGCTGTTGGCGACGCCTTGGGATTTTCACGCGCCAGACGCAGACCGGGCGAGAAACCTGGCCGCGCAACTCCCAGCGCTGGAGCCCGCCATGGCGGTGACCGGCAATCTCTCGACCGACTTGCTCCAGATGCTGTTCGCCTGTCTCGATCCCTTTGATGTCACGCGTAAATACCGCGCTTTCGGGCGGCTGGAACAGTCCGGCGCGGGCGCGACCATGTTTGTGGCCATCGAGGATTGGCTGAACGACGGGATCCCGCTGGCGGCACCTGTCGCACGCGAATGCCTTGGCGGGTGGTATGGCGAGAATCTGCCGGCACGGGGTGCCTGGCGGATTGCGGGGGCGCCCATCGAGCCCGCTGCCTGGAAAGGCCCGAGCTTCGTCGCCATCCCCGAACGGGACCGCATCGTGCCGCCGGAATCCGCCATAAGCCTGGCGACTGCGCTGAAAAGCGCAGCCGTCCATCGACCAGCGGCGGGCCATGTTGGCATGGCCGCCGGCAGCCGGGCAGAGTCAGAGCTTTGGCGCCCTTTGCGCGATTGGTGCGCGTCGATCTGAGACTGACCGATACCCCGCGCGATCGCAGGCAATTGCGGCCAATTCTTGCCAACGCCGCCCTAGATCCACCGCAACTCCACGCCAAGTTACTCGTCAACGGCATCGGTGTCCCCCGCGCCGCCACTGATACGTAATAGTTACGGAACCTTGGTAAGCTGCGGGACAGGAGGATGAAGCAATGACGATTTTCTCACGCTTTACGCTCAAACGCGGCCTGGCCGCTGGCGCCCTTCTGGTCGCGCTCGCCGCGCCACTGGCCGCTCCGGCACAGGCGCAATACTGGCATGGCGGCGGTGGCGGCTGGCACGGCGGCTATGGCGGGTACGGCGGCTACCACGGTGGCGGCTATTATGGCGGCTACGGCGTTGGCGCGGTGGTCGGTGGTGCCCTGCTCGGCGCCGCGCTCGGCACAGCTTTGGCCGCTCCGGTCTATGCGGCTCCGCCGCCAGTCTATTATGCGCCTCCGCCTCCGCCGGTGTACTATGCGGCACCGCAGCCTTACTATTATGCAGCGCCGCCTCCGCCGCCGCCGGGTTATTATTACCAGCACTGACGGGTAGGCGTACAGAAGAAGCGTCGCGTTCGGCGGCGCTTCTGCCGTCGCGAGCCGATGTTGTTGGATGAACAATTGCTTGGCGCTGAGTAAGAGCGGGCCGCCGCATTCCAGATATTAATGTCCGGTTAAACACTTTCACCGAATGCTCCGCGAACAAAAGACGCGGAGCTGAGCCATGTCAGGCATTCGAATTATTCCCCCCGCCAGTGGCGAGTTTGTGGAAGAGCGAGATGGCTTCGTCTGGCAATGGGGCCGCTGGATACCGGAGGCGAATTTCTCACATCTCTTGCAGCAGAATGCTTCATCGGCGATCACGAACTACCTGACGCAACGGAATGAATGGACGCGGGAGCATGCCGCGGGTGGGGCGTTCGAGGCCGGCTATCAGCGACATCACTTACATGGCCGCCACCATTATCCCCAACTTCGCCATGATAACCGGACCTGGCCCCAGGTGATCGGGGGGTTCTTCGGTAACATCGCCCGCGAATGGGGCTGGACTTCGCAGCCTCCAGCTAGCGGTGGTGAAGGCTCGCCCTACGGACACCACGTCTACAGTCCCCAGGGAACTACGCATTATGCGCCGCCTATGACCAATGCCGGTTTCATGGGTGGTTGGACACCATGGGTCCTTGCTGGCGGGGGACTCTTGGGAATAACGCTAGTATCTGTCTATAACCGATCGGCGAGCGGCGACGTCGCCGGCGCGGTCGCCCGGGAGGACCGGGATCTGGAACTTGGCGCAAACGCGCCATTCTTGGCGGGTCTACCCTCGGGCGGCGAGATAGAGGCGCCATGGCTTCCCGTCATGCAGCCACAGCTGTCCGCGTCGAGCCCGGAGCTCACTTCGCAACCTGCGTCGCTCCGGCGCTCGCAATCCGCGTTGTTCTAAGGAGCATAGATCGATCTCGCCAACGGGTCCGGCGCCGGGAGGGCGAGGTAGACGCTATCGGTCCAGACTTCTCCCACACGAAAGGTCGCCTGCGCCTCACCGGTTTTCTCGAATCCAAGGGAGAGCAACAGCCGCAGGGACCGGTCGTTGCGAGGATCGATGTCCGCCGTGATGGCGGTCACATCGCGCGCGAAAGCGCGGCCGATGACGGCCTGCAAGGCTTCCCGCGCGAGGCCTCGTCCCCAATGGGAGCGGCTGAGGAAAAAGCCGATCTCGGAGCCCTGCCACAGGCCCGCTTTGCCGATGACAACGCCATCCTGTGTGATGACGAAATCGTCGCTGTCTCCGGCCACGACCGCGGCGATCGTCGTTTCCACAAACGTCCGCGTTTGCGCCTCGGTCTCATGCGGCAAGTTTGACCAGTAGCGCATCACGTCGGGGTCGCTCAAAGCGAGGTGCAAGGCGGGCACATCCGCCAACTCGAACCGGCGAAGGCGAAGACGCGGCGTTTCCAGCACGACGTCGGTCATGGCTGCCTCCACAAAAAAAGGGCGCCCGCAGGCGCCCTTTCCGATCCGGCGATGCTGCCGAAACCGCCCTCAGCGCGAATAGAATTCGACGACGAGGTTCGGCTCCATCTGCACCGGGTAGGGCACGTCGGTCAGCTTGGGCGCGCGCAAGAAGCGGCCCTTCATCGCGCGATGATCGACCTCCATATATTCCGGCACGTCGCGCTCGGAACTCTGGGCGGCATCAAGCACGACGGCCAGCTGCTTGGATTTGTCGCGCACCTCGATCACGTCGTCATTGCTGACGAGGTAGGAGGCGATATTCACCTTGCGGCCGTTCACCATCAGATGGCCGTGGCTCACGAACTGCCGGGCCGCGAAGGGCGTCACCGCGAATTTCAGGCGGTATACAACCGCGTCCAGCCGGCGCTCGAGCAACTCGATGAGGTTCTCGCTGGTGTCGCCCTTACGGCGCACGGCTTCCTCATAATACTTGCGGAACTGCTTCTCGCTGATGTTGCCGTAGTAGCCCTTGAGCTTCTGCTTCGCCATCAGCTGAACGCCGAAGTCGCTCGGCTTCTTGCGGCGCTGGCCGTGCTGGCCGGGACCGTAGTCGCGCTTGCCGATCGGGGACTTGGCACGACCCCAAAGGTTCACGCCGAGGCGGCGGTTAATCTTGTACTTACTCTCGAGGCGCTTGGTCACGCGCTACTCCTTCTCGTGTTGCGCCAGTAGTCCATCCCGGCCTGCCGCCCTGGGGCGGAAGACAGCGAAAGGGCGGCGACCGGCCCCAATAGGAGCAGTCTCCGCCCGAAACGCCTTGGGTGGCGGGCGCGAGGCACGGAAGGCCGCATCTCGTCCACATTCCCAGCAATGGCGCGCTGTCTAGGGCGCCGCGCCGCCGCTGTCAAACCATGGCAGCCCCCAAACTCAGCCTTCGGCGATGAGCTTGTTCGAGGTCGCGCCGCCTCGCGCCGCCGACCAGTCCGCCGGAGCTTCAAGGAAGCGATGGACTTCGGCCAGCGCCGCGGCCGGGAAGTAGGAGCGTTCACGGCAGGCCTCCAGCACATCCCACCAGGTGCAGAGGTAATGCAGGGCGATATCGTTCTCCGCGAGAGTCTCCAGGCTGCCCTCGAAGACGCCGTAGAAGAAGATGACGAAGGCGTGGTGGACGAAGGCGCCGGCATCGCGCAGCGAATTGGCGAACCGGATCTTGGACTGCCCGTCGGTGGTCAGATCCTCGACCAGCAGCGTGTGCTTGCCCTCCGGCACATCGCCCTCGATGAGTGAGTTCCGGCCGAAGCCCTTGGGTTTTTTCCGGACATAGGCCATGGGCGCGGCCATGCGGTCGGCGATCCAGGCGGCATAGGGGATGCCGGCGGTCTCTCCGCCCGCAACGACCTCGACCGATTCGAAGCCGATATGGCGATAAATCTTCTCGACCGCCAATTCGCAAATCCGGGTCCGCGCGCGGGGAAAGTAGATGATGCGGCGGCAATCGATATAGACCGGCGATTTCCAGCCCGAGGTGAGGGTGTAAGGCTCATCGGGTCGGAAATTGATCGCGTTGATCTCGAGCAGGATGCGGGCCGTGGTCATGGCCGCGTCCCGATCCCAGTCGCTCGCATGCCCCGCGATCTTGCGGGAAGGGACAGCCATGTCCGAACTCCTTATCTCCTTTTGGGGGTTCTAGTGGAAAACACCCTGTCCGCAAGGCGCGCCGGCTGGCAGTATGGGCTATCGGTGGCTCGCTTGAATTCACGGGCTACCGCCGATAGAGGACGACCAAGGGCCGCGATTGTCGCGGCTGCGTTGAGGCGAGGAGCCGATACCCCGGATGGTTCGCCAGTTCAGCAACATCGCGAGGCGCTGCGAACGTGCCGTGGCAACCGCCTATGGCGAGTTGCGGTCGATCGGCTGCGAGGACATGTCGGCCTTCCAAAGCTGCGTGACCCTCTACCGCATCCACCACCCGGAAGCACCGCTCACCGAGGCTCGCCGCCTCGTTGCCGAGTGGATCGATCACCATCATGTCCGCGCCGACGAGGGGCCGACCAACGGTTGCGACTGCGCCGACTGATTTTCGGCCATGACGATCGAGTTGCACGGGCATCGTGGTGCCCGTGGCCTATGGCCCGAGAACTCACTCCCCGGATTTGCCGCCGCCATCGCTCTTGGCGTTACCGCCATCGAGATGGATATCGCGCTCACCGCCGATGGCGTGGTCGTTCTGAGCCATGATCCTGGGCTCGACCCCGATCTTACCCGGCTGGATGGCGACTGGATTGATGCGCCGACACCGCGCGTGCTCGATCTGACTTTGGCGGAACTCTCACGTTACGACATAGGTCGCATCCGCCCGGGGAGCGCCCAGGCGGGCCGTTTTCCCGATCAACGCGGCCTCGACGGGCTGCGCATTCCGACGCTCGCCGAGGTCGTCGCTTTGCGGCCGGAGGTCATGCTCAGCGTCGAGCTCAAGACCCACCCTGACCGCCCAGCGGACAGCACCTCTCCCGAGGTCATGGCCGATGCGGTTTTGGCGGTGCTGGAGGAGGGCGGGGGGCTCGGCCGCGCCCGCGTCATCTCCTTCGACTGGCGCGGGCTGCGCCACCTAAGACGACGCTGTCCCGGTCTCAGCCTCGGCTTCCTGACGGATGCGGAGAGCCTGGCCGATGCTGCCCTCTGGTGGGATGGCCCGACCGCCGCCGACTATGGCGGCTCCATCCCGCGCGCCGTCGCGGCCGAAGCTGCGGCAGGTGCCATAACAGCCTGGGGACCGGACCACGAGGGTCTAAGTGAAGCGCAGGTGGCGCAGGCCAAGGCGCTTGGTCTGCTCGTCAACCCTTGGACGGTCAACGACGAAGCCGAAATGACCCGCCTCCTTGGCTGGGGCGTCGGGGCGATAACCACCGACTATCCGAACCGCGGCCTGCGCGCGATCGCGGCCTTCGCCGCGACGTGACCCATAAGCGAAGCGAATGAGCGTTACGCCCGTTCGCTCATCGGTATGAAGTCCCTCGCGGTCTCGCCCGTGTAGACCTGGCGTGGCCGGCCAATGCGGTTCGCCGGATCTTCGACCATCTCTTTCCACTGGCTAATCCAGCCGACCGTGCGCGCGACGGCGAAGAGCACGGTGAACATGCTCGTCGGGAAGCCCATAGCCTTTAGGATGATGCCCGAATAGAAATCGACATTCGGGTACAGCTTGCGCTCGACGAAATAGGGATCGTGCGTCGCAATCTTCTCTAGCTCCATGGCCAGATCGAGCAGCGGATCATCCTTGATACCAAGTTCGGCCAGAACCTCGCGGCAGGTCTGTTCCATGATCTTCGCGCGCGGATCGTAGTTGCGATACACGCGATGGCCGAAGCCCATCAGTCGAATATGGCTCGTCTTGTCCTTCACCTTGGCGATGAAGTCCGGGATGTTGTCCTTGTGCCCGATCTCGCCAAGCATCTTCAGCACCGCCTCATTGGCGCCGCCATGCGCGGGACCCCAAAGCGAGGCAATTCCCGCCGCGATGCAAGCGAAGGGATTGGCGCCGGTCGAACCCGCCAGCCGCACCGTGCTGGTCGAGGCGTTCTGCTCGTGATCCGCGTGCAGGATGAGAATACGATCCATCGCCCGAGCGAGAACAGGACTTACGACGTATTCCTCGGCGGGCACCGCATTCATCATGTAGATGAAATTCGCCGCATAGCCGAGGTCGTTGCGCGGATACATGAAGGGCTGGCCAATCGAGTACTTGTAGGCCCAGGCTGCGATTGTCGGAAGCTTCGCGATCAGGCGGAAAGCGCTGATGCGGCGATGCTCGGGGTTATTGATGTCGAGACTGTCGTGATAGAAAGCCGAGAGCGCGCCGACGACGCCACACAGCACTGCCATCGGATGCGCGTCACGCCGAAAGCCCTCGAAGAAGCGGCGAAGCTGTTCGTGCACCATGGTGTGACGAATGACGCCGGTGTGAAAGTCTTCCATCTCCACTTCGTTCGGAAGCGAGCCGTTCAGCAGGAGATAGGCGACTTCGAGGAAGTTCGACTGTTCGGCGAGCTGGGCAATGGGATAGCCGCGATGCAGCAGGATGCCCTCATCGCCATCGATATAGGTGATCTTACTTTCGCAGGCCGCAGTGCCGCCATAGCCAGGGTCGAAGGTGAAGATACCGAGGTCGGCATAGAGTTTTCGGATGTCGGCGACTGCCGGGCCGATTGTGCCGGTAATGATCGGCAACTCCGCCACCCGGTTGGAGCCGTTCAGCGTGACGGTCGCCGAGCCACTGGCCGTATCGGTCATTGTGCCGCCCTTTGCGTTAGTACCCCTCGACAAGCATGGCTCGGAGGGAAAGGTGGGATACCTTCAAGAGCACATAATATCGCCGGCTCACCCTGGCAATCTTCGCTGCTGCAGCAACCGCGGCGCAGCAGCCATCGCGGGGTGTGAGGTCAGTCGCAGTGATGAAGTTAGAAGGCGCCGGACTTAAGCAGCTTGCGCCAAAGCTCGAGAACCTCGCCGCGATCGCTGCGGCCGCCGCCAACACCGAAGCCGCGCACCAGCCCTAAAGCCTCGTCAGCGCGCGCGTCAGGTTTGGGCGGACGGAGATCGCGCGCCAGACCCGCCGCGACGATGCCGTCATTGTGTTTTCCCATACTCTCCTGCAGTTGAGACAGCCGCTGGACAAGCTTCCTCGCCTCACGCTCAGGCAGAACATCGGAAAACATTTCAGTCTGGTAGCGCAGCTTCTTACATTTGATCCGGAGCCTGTGGAGGTCCGCGTCCGATAGCGCCATCACTTCGCTCGTGGGGCACGCGATCTTCTTCCAGCGGCGATGAATCAGATGCCGCGCGTAGCTGTCGATCGTCTCATAGGCTGGCTCGGACAGTGCGGGCGGCAGCGGGACATCCGCCTCGGGATCCGAGGCGACGGCGTCGATGGCTTCAGCAAGCGTCGGCTCTGCGGCCAACTCAGGGGAAAGCTCATTCTGCGCCTCACCCTTCCAGCCTTCACCTAAAGTGACAGCCACCAGATCCCAGGCTAGCTGCCGGAAAGCATCCCCGGCCAGCCATTGAAGAAGCGTGGCATAGGCCTCCCTCCGCCGCTGTTCCGCGGTCTGCCGTAGCCAGGCGATGGCGGGATCTTCCGCCGGCAAGCCATCCGCGAGCGGCCCCACCGTTTCGGCAAGGAAGACATCCCAATCCCTGGCGGGACCCAAGGCTTCCTTCAGCCCGCCCAAGGCGAGTTTCAGCGCTTCCTCGGTCTCTCCCAGCAGCGGCCGGAAGGCGAAAAGCAGCGCTCGCAGCCGGCGCAGCGTCACCCGCGCCTGGTGGACATTTTCCTCGCCGCTGTCGTGCTTGATCCCGCCGAGCAGGTTGAGAAGCGTGCTGACCCGGTCACGCAGCAAAGTCCCGAATGCCGTGGCGGCGGACATCTCCGGACTAAGCCTCACCGGCACCCGCCCCGGCAGCGTAGCCTCGGCAAGCTTCAATGCCTCATGCGGCAGGCTGCGAAGGGATGGCGTGAGCGCGGTGTCCCGCCCGACCAGCTTCGCGAAGGACAGCGCCGCGGCGACATCTCCCTCGATCTCGATGCGCGCGACCGGACGCGAGGCGGTGATCTCCCCGTGCAGGTTCACCGCAGTCAGCGTGCCGCTCAGGATGCGGAATTCGAGCGGGGCGCCGTCATGGTTCAGGCCTAGTCGCTGCAAGCGGCCGTGCAGGCTTGCGAAGGGGCGGAGCGGGCCCGGCAAAGGATGACCAAGGCGCTCCTCGATTCCCGCCGGGTGGATAGACGTCGCGGAGGGCGGGACGGGCCGCCCAGGACCCTGGCGCCTCGCGCGTCCCACAGTCTCGGCGCTCCATACCGGGGCAGCCTCGACCAAGGCCAGGTCGCATGCCGCGAGGTCCCAGCCGGTAGTGTCGTAAAAGGTCCGGGTCACTGTGCGAAACCGGCTGCGGGTGCCGCGTGGTCGCCCGAATGCCGCGTGGCGGGGGAGGGCGAGCGCGACCTCGGTTGAGCAGATCATCTCGATCGTGGGCGCCTGGGCACCGGGCTGCCCCCTCTTACTCATGGCGCTCAAGCGTTTCCTCGAGTTTCGGCGGGAGTTACGAAATTTAACAAGCGCGCGCCGTGCGGCAGGTCGGACCATTGGCCTGCAACGGAGAAGTCGAGCAGGCCGCCGGTGGGCAGGCCGCGCGCCAGCCGGCTCGTGAGTTTGCCGCCCAGGCTTATGCCATGCGCCCCACTGAGCATCATCGCGAGATCGTGCAGGCCGGGATTATGCGCGATCACCAGCACGCGCTCGATCTCGCGCGGGGTGAGCGCGAGATAGTCAAGGATCTGCCGCGGGCTCGCCAAATACAGGTCGCTGCTCCGCTCTATCCGAGGCGAACCCGGCAGCGGCTCAAGCAATTCAAGCGTTTCGCGCGTGCGCCGGGCGGAGGAGACGAGAACCAGTTGAGGTGCGAAGCCAAGGCCAAGAATTGTCTCGCGCATACCAGAAGTAGCGGACCGGCCCTCGCTATCGAGGGGTCGATCGTGATCGGCAAGACTGGGGTCCTCCCAGTTTGATTTGGCGTGCCGGAGCAGAAGCAGCTGACGCATGAGCGCGATCCTGCCACGAAACCCGACCCCTGTCGTCAGGGACATCCATCCTCACCTATTGTCCGTAAAACATGGCTGAGGCTTAAGACGCTTGGCCATCCATGTCAGATTCGCCTCTCCGGCCGGATCGAGACTGCAGGAAGGAGGACGAACCAGATGCTCGATCACCTCGAACTGGCGAAACGCGAGACGCCCACCAACACAGCATTGCCTCGGGCTGTCGGGCGCGCCGCATGATTGGCGGTTTCTTTCACTCGCTCCAATCTCCGGTTGTGGCGCCAGAGAAGCAGAGCAACAGCGTCCCGGGTCGGCGCCGCTTTTTGCTGGGTGCGGCGGCGGGGGCGACAGCCCTGGTGCTCGACCACCCGGCATTGGCACAGGTCATCCCGGCGTCGGGCCACGCAACCTACCAGCTCGTGCGCCATGGCGATGTGATCGGGCATGAGACGATCAGCTTCAACCAGTCGGGCGGCATGCTGACGGTGACGATCGAGGCTCACATCAGAGTCACGCTGGCGATGGTGACGATATACGCGCTCGATCATCACGAGACGGAAACCTGGCAGAACGGCACTTTCCTGAGTTTCTCGTCGACGACGAACAAGAACGGCACCAAGTTCTACGCCCAAGGATGGCGCGACAACGGGCAGCTCATGGCGCGGGGCACGCGGCACCCGGCGACCTATGTGGCACCGCCGAATGCGCTGCCGACCTCGCAATGGAATCACGCGATGCTGAGCGGGCCGATGTTGAATACGGAAGACGGCCGGCTCATGCACCCGCATGTGGTTGACATGGGGCTGGTCAGCCTGCCGACGGCGAGTGGTGGCACCGTCACTGCGCGGCATTTCAACGCCAGTGGCGACTTACGGTTCGACACCTATTTCACCCCGGCCTGGGATTGGGTCGGTCTTTCCTTTCATGCCGATGACGGTTCACTCGTCACCTATCAGAAAGTCTGAAATCCTTGGCGACTCCCCTGAAGCTGGCGATCGAGATCGTCACACCCTTCGCTCAGAATTGCGCGATCCTCTGGGACGACTCGACAAAGCATGGCGTGATTGTCGATCCAGGCGGGGAGGTCGATCGTCTACTCGCCTCGATCGATAAACTCGGCATCCACATCGACCGCATCCTGCTGACGCATGGCCACATCGACCACGCGGGCGGGGCAGCGCGGCTGCGGGACGAGCTAGCCGCACGTGCCGGCACACCACCGCCCATCGAGGGACCGCACGAGGCCGACAAATTCCTGCTCGACAATCTTGAGATCACCGGCAAGGGCTATGGCCTCACGGATGCGCGCCCCGTCGTGCCCGATCGCTGGCTCGCGGAGGGGGATGAGGTCGAGATCGCCGGGGCCCGTTTCGCGGTGCGCCACTGCCCCGGCCACTCGCCCGGCAGCGTGGTTTTCATCGCCGCCGATTTGGGTTTCGCCATTGTCGGTGACGTCCTGTTCCGGGGCTCGGTCGGCCGCACGGACTTCCCGTACGGGAACACGGAGGCGCTACTGGAATCCATCCGCACGAAGCTGATGACGCTCGATGACAGCGTCGTTTTCATCTGCGGCCACGGTGCCCGCTCGACGATCGGGGCGGAGCGGCGTAGCAACCCTTATGTCCTCGCGGCCGAGTGACGGAACCCGCCTAGCAAGCCACGGCGCGGCGTCCCTGACCATCGAACCGGCCGATGTCGCCATCATCGGCGCCGGTGTGGTCGGTTGCGCGATCGCCCGCGCCCTGGCGCTTGAGGGCCTCTCGGTCGTCCTTATCGAGCGCGGGCGAGACATTTTGTCGGGCGCCAGCAAGGCCAATTCCGCGATCCTGCATACCGGTTTCGATGCGCCCACTGGCAGCGTCGAACTGCGCGCCATGCAGGCTGGCTACGACGAATATCTCGCGATCCATGAGAGCCTTAACCTGCCGCTGTGGAAAACCGGCGCGCATGTCGTCGCCTGGACAGAGACAGAGGTCGCGAAGCTCGACGCGATCGTTGCGAAGGCGCGGGCCAATGGCGTGGCGGACGTCGCCCGCATCGAGGTGGCGGAGTTGTCGCGCCGCGAACCGGCCCTTGCCCGTGGCGCACTCGGCGCCGTTCAGGTGCCGCGTGAGTTCCTCATCGATCCGTGGTCGGCGCCGCTCGCTTACGCGTTGCAAGCGATGGCCCATGGCGCGCGCGTGCTGCGCGATGCGGCGGTGACAGCTGCGCGGTTCGATGGCGATGGCTGGGTGATCGAGACGTCGCGTGGAATGGTGCGCGCCAGCGTGGTCGTCAACGCGGCCGGTCTTTTCGGCGATCACGTTGAGGCTTTGGCGCGAACCTCACCTTTCGCGATCCGCCCAAGACGCGGACAGTTCCTCGTCTACGACAAGCCCGCCGCCGCGTTGATGCAGTCGATCCTGCTGCCAGTGCCGAATGAGCGCACGAAGGGCATCGTTCTCTGCCGCACTGTCTACGGCAACCTGCTCGTCGGCCCAACCGCCGAGGAGGTCGATGAGCGGGAGAATGCCACGACCACGGAGGACCAGCTTCGCATGCTGCGCGAGGTCGCTGAGACCCGGCTCCCGGCGCTGCGCGACATACAGATTACCGCCACCTATGCCGGGCTGCGGCCAGCGACGGAGCGGCAGGATTATGTCGTGGAGGCGGTACCTGACCGCCGCTGGATCACCGCCTGCGGCATCCGTTCAACAGGGCTGACCGCCTCGCTTGGTGTGGCGGCCATGGTGCGCGCGCTTTACGCGAGTCACTTCGGTCCGCCGCGTCCGGTGCCAACGCCGCACCTTATCCGCATGCCGAACCTGGCCGAGGATCGGCCGCGCGGGATCGACGGTCCGGCGCCCGGCGCGATCATCTGCCACTGCGAAGGCGTAACCCGGCGGGAAATCGAGGCGGCGCTCATTGGGCCGCTGCCCGCGGCGGATCTCGGTGGCCTCAAGCGGCGCACGCGGGTGATGATGGGCCGCTGCCAAGGTTTCTACTGCGCGGCGCAAGTCGCGGCGCTCGCGCCCAAGCTGGTCACGCCATGAGCGCGGAACGCGACGTGGTGGTGATCGGCGGTGGCCCAACGGCGGCGGGGGCGGTGCGGGCATTGGCCAGGAAGGGACGGCGCGATGTCATCGTGCTGGAGCGCGAGTCGGAGGCGGGCGGCATTCCCCGGCATTGTGGCCACACGGGCTACGGCGTCGCCGAATACGGCCGCCTCATGACCGGCCCGAACTTCGCCCGCCGGCTTGCGGCGGAGCTGGGGGCGGGTGCGGATCTACGCCGCCGGCATACGGTGCGTAGGCTGCAACCGGACGGCCAGCTAAGTGTCGTCGGTCCGGAAGGGTCGTATGAACTGAGGGCCCGCGCCGTGCTGCTCGCGACCGGGGCGCGGGAGACGCCGCGCAGCGCGCGGCTCGTCGGCGGCATCCGGGCGCCGGGTATCATGACCACAGGCACTTTGCAGCAACTGGTCTATCTTCAAGGCGCGCGCCCGGTGCGGCGGGTGGTGATCATCGGCACTGAGGTCGTCTCCTTCTCGGCCATCCTGACCTGCCGCCATGCCGGCATCGAGATCGCGGCGATGATCGGGGAGGGTTTCCGCACGCTCGCCCGCTGGCCCGCCCATCTCGTCTCGCGGCATGCCTTCGGCGTATCGGTGCTGCGCGGCGCGCATCTCGAGGCGATTGAAGGCGGGTCAACCGTGACCGGCGTACGCCTGCGCCTCGCATCCGGTCAGACAAGAGTCATTGCGTGTGACGGCGTGATCTTCACCGGAAAATTTCGGCCCGAGACGGCGCTCCTCGCCGATCATCCCGGACTCGTCGATCCGGGCTCACGCGGCCCATCCATCGACCAGTTCCGCCGCCTCGAGCTGCCGGGCTATTTTGCTGCGGGCAACCTCGTGCATCCGGTGGAAACCGCTGGGCGGTGCTTTCGCGACGGCATGGCGGCGGGCGAGGCAATCGCCGATCACCTCGCGGGGGTTTTGCCGCCGTTGGGTGACACGCGCCTGATTCGTGCGGCGGGCGCGATCCGCTCGCTCTATCCGCAGCGCCTGGCCGGGGAGGGTATGGCGCCGATCCACTTCCAGGTAACCGAAGAAGTGCGCGGGAAGCTCGAGATCCGTCTGGACGGCACACTGATTTGGTCCCGGCCGCGGCACTATCTGGCGGAGCGTCGCCACACCATTCCACCCTGGCGCCTCGCCGGCAGGCACTTTGCCGAGGCTGAGGTGCGCATCGCGTGAACGCGCAGCCCATCCTCGGGATCGACCAAGGCACCACAGGCACCAAGGCGGTGCTGCTTTGGCCGGACGGCCGCCACCGACTGGTCTTCGAGCGGCGCCACGCCCAATCACACCCGAGGCCGGCCCAGGTCGAACACGACCCAGAGGAGTTGTTGGCAAGTATTGCAGCGGCGCTTGCCGCGGGGCAGGCGGAGTCACCGGCGGCAATCGGCCTCGCCAATCAGGGCGAAACCGTTATCGCCTTCGATGCCGAGACCGGCCGCGCGATCCATCCCGCGATCGTCTGGATGGATGCGCGAGCGGAGCAACTTCTGCAGACCCTTCGCGTGGCGGGAGCGGAGGAGGTCAGCCTGAAGCATTCCGGGCTGCCGCTGGACGCATATTTCTCCGCCGGCAAGCTGCGCTGGATCCTCGATAACGTGCCGGAGGCGCGGCGTCTCGCGACCTTCGGCCGTCTTCGGCTCGGCACGAGCGACGCTTTCTTCCTCCATCGCCTTACGAGCCGCTTCGCGACCGACCTCTCCACCGCCTCGCGCACCGGCCTGCTCAATCTCAACACCGAGCGGTGGGACGAGACGCTCTGCGCCCTTTACGGCATCTCGCCTGAGACACTGCCCGAGATCCTATCGAGCGCCGACGACTTCGGCACGACGGCCGAGGGCATCGCCGTGCGCGCCTCGCTCGTCGATCAGCAGGCAGCCTTGTTCGGCCATGGCTGCCGGGAGCCGGGCGCACTCAAGTTCACCTTCGGCACCGGCGGTTTCGCCCTCGCCCTGACTGGCGCGGAGCCTGTGCGGGATACGACCAACGGCGTGCTGACGACGGTTGCCTGGCGGCGGCCGGGCGGCACGGACTATGCGCTCGACGGCGGCCTTTATCACGCCGCCTCGGCGGTCGATTGGGCGCGGCGGATCGGGCTGTTCTCGGACTACACGGAGATTGAGAGTTTCGACGGACCTTCGGCACTGGAACGCGGCCTCGTCTTCGTGCCCGCGCTGACCGGCCTCGGCTGCCCCCATTGGGACCGTTCAGCGGCGGGCACGTTTCTCGGGCTTGGCATCGATACGATCGGCCGGGAGATGGCGCGCGCCGTAGTGGAGGGCGTGGCGCTCAGAGCAGCCGAGATCATGCGGGCGATAGGCGGGTTGCTGCCACTGGCGGACACTGTCTCGATCGATGGCGGCCTATCGCGCAATGGCTATTTCTGCCGGTTCCTGGCCCGCGCTCTCGGCCGCGAGGTGCGGGTCTTTGAGGGTGAGGCGGCAGCCCTCGGCGCGGCGCTTATGGCCGCCGAGGGGCTGGGACGAGCGCAGGCGGCGCCCCATGCGGATGGCCGCCGTTACTCGCCCGGCCCGCCTGTGGCCGAAGCCGATCTGGTGCGTTTCGCTGAGGCAATTCGGCGCGCGAAGAACTGGCGCTGACCCCGGCCGACACACGGCGCCGGCCGGGAAACGCCGCGTCGTCTTAGGCTTCTGCCTCCAATGCCCGCTCCTCGGCGAGGATTGCGGCCTGGCGCGCGCGGATCGCGGCGTCGCCAATCGGCGGGCCCTTGAACCGGCGGCGCTCCAGCGCGAACCAGCCGATCACCAGCAGCACCAGGGCGCCGATCGCGTAGCTATCGAGAATGTCGTTCGGCGGCCGGGTGCCGATGTAGAGCAGGATAATTCCGCCAACCACGGTGATCACCGCGAAAGGCTTGGACAGCGCGCCGAGCCGGAAGGGGCCGAAATCGGTCCAGCTCCGGCCCTCGGCGAGAAGACCCGCGAAAACCGGCATGGCGTAGGAGACATAGAGGAACACGGCGCAGCCGGCGGCGAGCGCGTTGAAGGCGGGCGAGTAGAGCGTCGCGAGGAAGGACAGTACCGCGACGGTCCAGATCGCCGGAACCGGCGTGCGGTAATGCGGGTTCACCCGCTTCAGAGTGTTCGAGAAGGGCAGCCCGCCGTCGCGCGCGAAGGCGAAGAGCATGCGGGAGGTCGATGTGACGCCGGCCAGCGCGCAAAGGTAGTTGGCCAGCACGATCGCGATGAAGATCAGGTATTTGAGCCAAACCGCGATCGGCAAACCGCCGAGCAGGTTGAAGAAGACGTTGCCGCCGTCCTTCGCCGCCTTGGTCATGTCGGGCATGGCAAGCACGAAGGAGCAGGCCATGATGTAGCCGAATAGGCCGGACCAGACGACGGCATGAATCATGCCCTTCGGCACCGTCCGCTGCGCGTCAACCGTTTCTTCGGAGGTATGGGCGGAGGCGTCGAAGCCAGTGATCGTATAGAGCGGCAGGATAAGACCGAGCAGCAAGGCCATCAACGGCCCGGTATGGGTCGGGAAGACCCCGCCGCCCGCATCGCCGGTATTGTTCACGAAGGTGAAGAGGCGGCTGATATGGATCGAGGGTGCCGCGTAGAGCATCGCGATGGTCAGCACCACGGCGGTGACCAGGATGAGGTAGCCGGAAAAGTCGGTGAGCTTGGTCGTGACGCGGATGCCGAAATGATTGAACAGCGCCTGGCTCGCGGTGATCAGAATCACGCCGATAGCCTGCTGCGTAAGCCCCCAATGCGACACGTCGATGTGGAAGATATTGGTCAGGATCAGCTGGGTGAACAGCAGATAGACGCCGACATCGACCGAGGCCACGACGAAGATGAGGCCGAGCAGATTGATCCAGGCCGTCGCCCATCCCCAGCCCCGGCCGCCAAGGATCGAGGACCAATGGTAAAGGCCACCCGCCGTCGGATAGGCCGAAGCGATCTGTGCCATCGAGCATGCGACGATGACCGCGAAGACGGAACCGATGAGCCAGCCAACGCCGATGCTGAAACCGCCGGTCGAGCTGAATCCGAGCTGAAACGATGTGATGCCGCCAGCAAGAATACAAATAATTGAGAATGATATGGCGAAATTGGAGAAGAGTGGCATCCGGCGCGAAAGTTCCTGCGCGTAGCCCATCTTGTGCAGATGTTGGGTATCGCTATCGAGAACTTCCGGCTCGTGCGGCGATGGTGGTCGAAGAGGCCCGGTGGGCTGGGTCATGCGCAGCCTTTCACGAAATGATGAGGAAGGTTACGGGAATATTACCAAAAAACTCAACGACAGAGTTTTCTGCCGGCCGGCGCCGGGTTGGCAGTTCATGACGAAACTGACAGGATTGCCCTCGGCAAAGGCGTAGCGATCGAAGCTGCGGCCGCGGAAGGGGTGGTTGATGCAAGACATTGGAAATGCACGCCGGGTCGTCGTCGCCTCCTACCTCGGCTGGACCCTCGACGCCTTCGATTACTTCATCATGATTTTCGTCTTCGACGACGTTGCGCGGACCTTCGGAGTTGGGCTGACCACGGCCAGCCTCGCCATCACTCTGACGCTTGCGATGCGCGCCGTCGGCGCCTTCATCTTTGGCCGTCTCGCGGACCGGTATGGGCGGCGGCCGGTCATGATGATCAATATTCTCTGCTTCTCCGGGCTGGAGCTGCTGTCGGGTCTCGCGCCGACGCTGCTCGCCTTCATGTTTCTGCGCGCCCTTTTTGGCATCGCCATGGGCGGCGAGTGGGGCGTCGGCTCCTCGCTGACGATGGAGACGATTCCGGCGCGCTGGCGTGGCTGGGTCTCCGGCCTGCTACAGGCGGGATATCCCAGCGGCTATCTGCTGGCGACGCTCGCCTACGGCATTCTCGGACCTTATGTCGGCTGGCGTGGCCTGTTCATCGTGGGCGCGCTGCCGGCGCTGCTGGTGCTCTATATCCGCCGCAACGTTCCCGAGAGCCCGGATTGGGAACGCATCCAGGAGAAGCCGAAGGTCAAGATCACCGAGGTCCTGCGCCGCCACATCGGTCTCACGATCTACGCGGTGATCCTGATGACCGCCTTCAACTTCTTCAGCCACGGCACGCAGGACATCTACCCCAAGGCTTTCCTGAAGGCGCAGCATGGCTTCAGCCACGGCACCATCACGATGATCGCCTTGACCTATAATATCGGCGCGATCCTCGGCGGGCTGTCCTTTGGCGCGGTCTCTCAGCATATCGGCCGGCGCCGCGCCATGGTCATCGCGTCGCTGCTCTCTCTGCTCGTCATTCCGCTCTGGGCCTTCGCTTCGTCGCCTTGGGTGCTCGGCCTCGGCGCCTTCCTCATGCAGTTCATGGTGCAGGGCGCCTGGGGCATCATCCCAGCGCATCTAAACGAGCTGTCACCGGGCGAAATTCGCGGAACCTTCCCGGGCGTCGTCTACCAGCTCGGCAATTTCCTCGCCTCGTATAACGCGACCTTGCAAACGGCGATCGGTGCCCGGAACGGCCACAATTACAGCTGGGCGCTGGCCGGGGTGGCGGGCACCGTCGCGGTGGTGATCGCCCTGCTTGTCGGCTTCGGGGTGGAGAACCGGCACGTCAAACTCGGCAACGAGGCGCGGGAGGCCGAGCGATTGGCCTAGCGGAGTCGCCGCCTAAGCCGGCAGGGTCAGCACGATGCGGGTGCGGCCCTCGGGCATCTCCGGTGCGAGCGTGATGTCGCCGCCATGGGCAAGCATCACGTCCCGGGCGATGACCAGGCCAAGACCCGTGCTCCCGTAGCGATAGCAGCCGGAGAAGGCGCGGAACGCATCGTCCCGCATGGCCGGTGCGAACTCGGTGCCGTCGTCGGTCACGAAAATGACGATCCTGCGGGCTTCCGTACGTGCCTCGACCACGGCGACCTTTGCCTGGGCATCCGCTGCCACGCGCAGGACATGGGCAAAGGCGCGGTCGAGGTGAGCACGATCCGCTTCGACCTCCAGCTCGGCCGGGGCGCGGTTCTCCACCGACAGCGAGCGGTGCGTTTCCCCGAGGTTGAGTGCAATCTCGTCCACCAGCTCGGCCAATCGAAAACGCGACGGGGTGAGGGCAGGGCGCGCCTCTCCGGCGAAGTCGGACGCCGACTGCAGCATCGCGGTCGATCGTTCCACCGCACTTACCAGCCTGCCCCCCGCTCGGCTCACGGCCTTGTCCTCCGACTCCTGCAGCCGGTCGGCAACCAGCATCGCCGAGGTCAGCAGATTACGAAGGTCGTGGTGAACTTTGGCCGCCGCGACGCCAAGCTCGGCGAGCCGGTTCTGCCGCCAGAGAGCGTCGCGCAATCGCTGATCGTGGCGATGGATGGCAGCGGTAAGCGCCGCGACCTCGTCGGCCTCCACGGAGGCCAGCGAAAGCGCGTCCAGCTCCTCGCGCGTCGCGGTTAGCGCCCCGGTGATCTGTCCCAGTGGTGTGGCGATCCAGCGCCTTGCCAGCACCGCCGCGACTGAGGCCACGGCGAAGGCGGCAACCAGACCGATGAGGCAAAGCACCAGTATGGGTCCGGTCGCCATCGGCAAGAGAGCAGTGGCGGGGGCAAGGGTCACGGCCTCAGCGAGGACGGCGGCGATAAAGATCCGCAGGAAGAACCGACGAGGAAGGCCGTCCGACCTCCTCATGCAGAAGCGTTGGGCTGGCCGATATGTGGCTCCGGCGTGGCCTCAGCCGGCTGCGCGAGGGCGTCGTCTGCCGCCGCCTGGCCAGCCGTGAAAAGCTCCGTCAGGAAGTCGAACTCGGTGTTGAACTTACTGGAAATCGGCAGTTCCGCGAGCGTAGGGTCAGCGTCGATTGAGCGCAGCAGGATGCCGGCCGGCAAGGCCGCGAGTTCGGTCTCCAGCACCGTGTGGCACGCGATCTCGTTCAGCCGGTTCATGATCTCGGCCGGGGTCCTCGGCACGCCGCGCCGCCGCTCGGGCTGGCCACGGATGATCCAGAGTTCGTCGGGCAGCGGGTTGAGCAGCGGGCGGAGCGGCGGATTGCCGCTGTAGCCGCCGTCCCAATAGGCGCGGCCATCGATCTCCACCGCTGGGAACACCAGCGGCAGGCAGGCGGAGGCGAGCAGCACGTCGACGGTGATCGCGTCATTGCCGAAGATCACCGGCGCCCCGGTCTCCACGTCGGTCACACCGACATGGAGTCGCGGTGCATCCGGATGTTCCAGCAGCGCCGGGTCAATCAGCTCCTCGAGAAGCGCGCGGAGCGGATTGTGCCCAAGAGGGTTGAGCTGATGCGGGCTGAACAGCCGCATCGTCGTCTCGAGGCCGGCCCAGGCCATGTTGTTCGACAGATCCCAGCCGTAGAGCCACTTTTCCAAGGGCGAGCTGCGAATCGGGCTGAGGGCGCCGGCGGAGGCGACACCCTGCCAAAGGCGATGCATCGCTGCTCGGCCGCCAGCCGCTCCACCCTGCGCCAGACCCTGTACCAGCACGGCGCCCAACATCGCCCCCGCCGAAACGCCGCAGACCCGCGTTGGCACGACATCGCGTTCGAGCAGGCGGTCGATCACGCCCCAGGCGAAGGCGCCATGCGCAGCGCCGCCCTGGAGAGCGAAAGCAATGCCGCCCTGCCGGGCGTCTGAAGGAGTCGCGTTCAATGTCATTCCTGGGGTAAGTGAGCCTTCAACGAGGCGGCGGCAACTTCTTAGCGGATCCAAGTTCCAGTCGGCACCGCCCTCACCCCGCCCGGCCACCCCCGACAGTACGCTGATGGGTGGCCGGGTGGGGGTTAGGGCCGGTGCCAACTGGAACCAAAAATCCGCGTGGCATTGACGTGAGCTTCTGGCGGCCCCTATACACCGCCGCCGAAAACGGTGCCTGTGACGGGCGCCGCCTTCGTTGCTGCGGATGACCGTGCGGCCCCCTTCGACGGCGAGGTGGGGCCAAGCGTTGTTAAAGAGAGCTGGAGAGTAACGTGAAGCGCACCTATCAACCCTCGAAGATCGTCCGCAAGCGGCGGCATGGCTTTCGCGCCCGCATGTCGACGGTGGGTGGCCGCAAGGTGCTCGCCAATCGGCGCGCTAAGGGCCGTCAGAAGCTCTCGGCCTAGGCCCGACCGCACATCGCAAGGGCACGTCGCCATGGCGCCGACGCGGTTGACGCCGCCGGCGCGCCTTAAGCGCCGGGCGGAATTTCTCACTGTCGCGAGCCGCGGCGCCAAGGCGCCGATGCCCGGACTTGTGTTGCAACTTCTTTCGCGTGGCGACGACGCGCCACCTCGTATCGGCTTTACGGTGACCAAGAAGGTCGGCAACGCAGTGGTGCGGAATCGCACCAAGCGTCGCCTCCGCGAAGCCGTACGCCTGACGCTGGAGGCGGACGCCCATCGCGGCCTCGACCTCGTGGTGATCGGCCGGGACAAGACCGCAGCACGGCCCTTTCCAGACCTGGTGAATGACCTCCATGCCGCCATCGCCAGAGCGCGGCGGGGCAAGCGGTCATGATCGGCGGCCGTGAATGAACGACTTTTTGGCAACGCTGCTCCGCGCGCTTCTGATAGGGCTGGTTAAGGCCTATCAGCTGACCCTGCGCCCGATCCTCGGCAATAACTGCCGCTTCACGCCGAGCTGCAGCGACTATGCCCTGGAGGCGATCCGCAGCCATGGCGCCATTCGCGGCGGCTATCTGGCGGGGCGCCGCATCCTGCGCTGCCACCCTTGGCATGGCGGCGGGAGCGACCCCGTGCCTCCCGCCTCTTCGCGCTCAACCTAGGACCCTGTCGGCTGATGGATCAGAAGCGCCTCATTATCGCGATCGCCATCTCGGTCGCGATCCTGCTCGGGTTCGAGTTCCTGGTGCGCCCGCATCTACCTCAGCCACCGCCCGAATTGGCGCAAACCACGGCGCCTGCCTCCACCGGCAATACGACTCCGGGAGCGGGCGCGCAGCCCGGCATCGGTACGGCAACCTCGGCGGCCGCCACCGCCGCCGCGCCGCGCGTCACGATCCATGCCGAGCGCGTCGATGGCAGCCTCAGCCTGCGTGGCGCCACGCTCGATGACCTCGTGCTGAGCGACTATCACGAGACGGTCGATCCGAAATCGCCGCTGGTCCGGCTGCTCGAGCCGGCTACCCAGCCGCAGCCCTACTACCTGCAGTTCGGCTGGACCGGCGCACCCGGCGCCACGATCGACGGCGCGCCACTGAAGCTGCCCGACTCGAACACGCTCTGGACGGCATCTGCGCCGAACCTCGACACGGCCCACCCGGTTACCCTGCATTGGGATAACGGCCAGGGCCTCACCTTCTCGATCGTGATCGCGATCGATCCGCATTACATGTTCACGGTTGACCAGCAGGTCACGAATAGCGGCAAGCAGCCGGTCTCGCTCTATCCCTGGTCCCGCATCCGCCGAGACTACACGCCGACGACCGCAGGTTTCTATCTTCTGCATGAGGGTCCGGTCGGCGTCTTCAAAGGCACGCTGCACGAGTTCAGCTACAAGTCGATCAAGAGCGACGGCGCCCATCAGGATGGCATCGGCTATACCGAGAGCAGCGACGGCGGCTGGCTTGGCATCACCGACAAATACTGGCTGACCGCCCTCGTCCCCGATCAGCGCCTCAGCGCGACCGCCGATGTGCGGGAGATGCAGATCAACGGCACGACCGGCTTCCAGACCGACTTCATCGCCAATACGGCGCAGGTCGTCGCCCCCGGCGGCACGACATCCACCCAGACCCATGCCTTTGCCGGCGCCAAGGTGGTGAGCCTGCTCGATCGCTATGAGAGCGAGTTCAATATCCCGAGCTTCGACAAGGCCGTCGATTTCGGGATGTTCTACTTCCTGACCAAGCCGATCTTCTTCGCGCTCGACTACCTCAACCGCCTGCTCGGCAACTTCGGTCTGGCGATCCTGGTCTTCACGGTCGCGGTGAAACTGTTGTTCTTCCCGCTCGCCAACAAATCCTACAAGTCGATGAGCAAAATGAAGCTCCTCGCACCGAAAATGACCGAGGTGCGAGCCCGCTTCAAGGATGACCCGGCGAAGCAGCAGTCCGAGATCATGGCGCTTTATCGCGCCGAGAAGGTCAATCCGGCCTCGGGCTGCTTGCCGATGGTGATCCAGATCCCGGTGTTCTTCTGCCTCTACAAGGTCATCTTCGTGACCATCGAGATGCGGCACGCGCCATTCTATGGCTGGATCCACGATCTGTCGGCGACCGATCCCACCAATATCTTCACCCTCTTCGGTCTGATCCCCTGGGATCCGACGGCCATCGCCCCGTTCCTGCATCTTGGCGTCTGGCCGCTCATCATGGGCTGCACGATGGCGCTGCAGCAGCGGCTCAACCCGCCGCCGCCCGACCCGACCCAGGCGCGGCTGTTCCAGTTCATGCCGATCATCTTCACCTTCATGCTGGCGCGGTTCCCGGCCGGGCTGGTGATCTATTGGAGCTGGAACAACCTGCTCTCCGTCGCACAGCAGTGGTTCATCATGCGCCGCACCCGCCTCGCCAAGCCGCGTATCGCCCGGACCGATCGTCCGCGTGTCCGTTCCGGTGCCTGAGCCCGAGCCCGACTGGGACGAGCTGGAGGAGGAGCCCGGCACCCCGGCGCCGATCGGCCACAAGCCGCCCGACGCCGACCAGATCGAGGCGGGGCGCCTGCTGTTCGCCGCGCCCTGCACCTTCTTTTTCGCGGCCCAGCGGCTGGAGCAACTGCCGGCACCGCGCAGCATCGAGCTGGCCTTCGCCGGCCGCTCCAATGTTGGGAAGTCATCGCTGATCAATGCGCTGACCGGCCAGCATGCGCTTGCCCGCGCCTCCAACACGCCCGGCCGCACGCGCCAGCTCAATTTCTTCGATCTTGGCGGGCGCATGACCCTCGTGGACATGCCAGGCTACGGCTATGCCCAGGCCGAGAAGGCGGTGAAGGAGGATTGGCAGGGTCTCATGTTCGACTACCTGCGCGGCCGCCCGAACCTCCGCCGCATCGCCTTGCTGATGGATGCGCGGATCGAGCTGAAGCCCTCCGACACGGCGGTGATGGATCTGCTCGACAAAGCCGCGGTTACTTTCCAGCTCGTCCTCACCAAGGCCGACGGGCTGAAGCCTCCCGCGCTGGCCCGCAAGCTGGCTAGCCTGGAGGCGATGGCCCGCAGCCATCCGGCAGGCTTTCCCGAGGTGCTGGTAACCAGCGCCCGCAGCGGCGACGGCATCCCGGAGGCTCGCGCCGCCTTCGCGGCGCTGCTGGCTTAGGCGGGCCTGAGACGTGGTGATTTATTATTGAACCGCGACCCAAAGGATCCGTCATGGCACGCGAAGGCGTGCGGGGCACCCCGTGCCATCCACGCCTCCCGTCGTCACGCAAGTAAGGCGTGGATGCTCTGCCTTCGCGGAGCAGACGCAGTGAAATGCACACGGCTAAGACCAAAGACATCACGCTTAGCCCGGACCCTCGCAGGCACTGAAGCTGACGGCTTGACCCGCCGCGCGAGCCAGACCACTAGCTGAAAACCTGCCAATTGCCGGAGGGATTCGCGCGCATGACCAATGCGGCTGAGCGTTATCGGATTGCGGCCGAACAGGCCTCCACCGTATCGCGCGCACTTCCCTATCTCCGCCGTTATGCCGGTGCCACGATCGTCGTGAAATACGGCGGCCATGCGATGGGCGATGAGAGCCTTGCCGCCGGCTTCGGGCGTGACATCGCGGCGCTGAAGCAGGTCGGCATCAACCCCGTCGTGGTTCATGGCGGCGGCCCGCAGATCAACGCGATGCTTAAGCGGCTGGCGATCCAATCGACCTTCGTGGACGGACTCCGCGTGACCGACGCCGCGATGGTCGAGGTCGTCGAGATGGTTCTCGCCGGCACCGTCAACAAACAGGTTTCGTCGCTGATTACCCAGGCGGGGGCGCTCGCGGTTGGCATCTGCGGCAAGGATGGCGGCCTCATACGGGCGCGCAAGCTGACCCGGGTGAAGCGCGATCCCGATAGCCATATCGAGCGTGCCCTGGACCTCGGCTTCGTCGGCGAGCCGGTGCATATCGACATCCGCGTCATCCACGCGCTGACCGGCGCCGGTCTGGTGCCGGTCATCGCGCCTGTGGGCCTGGGGGATGACGGGCTGACCTACAACATCAACGCCGACACCGCCGCCAGCGCGATCGCCGCCGCTCTCTCGGCACACCGGTTGTTGATGCTGACGGATGTCCCCGGCGTGCTGGACGAGAATCGGGAACTGCTGCCAGAGCTGACGGTGGCGCAGGTGGAGGCGGGAATCGCGAGCGGCATGATCAGCGGCGGCATGATCCCGAAGGTCGAGAACTGCATCGCGGCCGTGCGCGGCGGGGTGCGCGGTGCCACGATTCTCGATGGCCGCGTCGAACACGCTTGCTTGCTTGAACTCTTCACCGAGGGCGGCGTCGGCACCATGATCTTGGGATGACAGCGAGCATGCGGACCATCTCGACAAGACTGCGGCCTCTCCGGCTGGGCGCGGCGCTTATGGTGGGGCTGGCCCTCGGTACCGTGGGCGCGCGAGCGGAGCATTCGGGCGATGTGTTCCCGGGCATCGGCGAGGTCTTCATCAAGACCGAGAAGGCGGTGGGTCAGCTCCCGAAGGTCGTGGTTACGGATAAAGCTGGCCGCGTGTTGCTGAGCACGGCGGTGGGTGGCACGCAATCCGACTATTTCAGGATCCAGCAGAATACGGACGGCACGCTGAACCCTACGGTGCATTACGCTGTGCTGCCCGGGCCGACGCCAGACTCCCGCGCGGTGCTTGCAGTGGCAGCGGCCACCGGCGGCTCGGATTGTGCCTATGAGGCGGTGGTTTTCGGCTCCAACCGGGGCAAGCTCAGCCTCTGGACGCCGCGCACGCTGGATACGATGGCGGAAGGCGGCATCTATGTCGGCGATCTTGGCGGAAGGAAGGGCTACGGCCTCGCGGTCTGGAACTTCATCTGGGGCAACGAGGCGCATGTCGATCCGCATCGCTACAAGGTGTGGTTCTATAAGCTGAACCGGCGGAGCATGGTCTTCGTGCCGTCCGGCACCCGCATGACCCGCGGGCGTTTCGCAAGCGATACCGCCGCGCTGCATGAACTTGGCCTGACCTTTCCGAACCTTACCCGCGCGATTCCGAAGCTGGCTTGCTGAAGGGTTGTTTGGGCCGTCCATGCCGACCTTTGGCCGAAATTTAACTGGCGTATCTGGCGTCAACGGACATGGTTCGGCGGAATACCCGTCATGGCACGCGAAGGCGTGCCATTCACGCCTTCTTCCTGGAGCAAGCAAGGCATGGATCCTCCGCCTTCGCGGAGGATGACGAGTGCGAGTGGTGGCTACACGCGGCGGACCTATTCAAACTAGCCGCAGCGTCTCCAGCGCTTCTCCAACCCGCCGCGCGACATCTTGTGATACCGGCAGCATCGGGCGTGGCGGCTGCGCGTTGCTGAGACCAAGCTGGTTCACGATCGCATAAACCACCCGGACGCTGCTGGCCTCTACGAACAGATCGAACAACCGGGCGAGACGCTGAGCGAGATCACGCACCTTCCGCGCGTCGCCCGCTTCAGCGGCTGACATGATCGGCGCGCAAAGACCGGGGAAAATTCCGCCGAGCACGCTGTACCAAGCGTCGGCCCCAGCGATCATCGCCTCGGCGGCCTTCCAGTCCATGCTGTACCCGACTGAGAAGTCAGCCGCCGCCACCTCCCGCAACCGGCGGAGATCCTCTGCGGCGGTATCGGCACCAGATGCCGGGTTCTTCAGCGCCACGATATGCGGCAGCCGGCTCAACCTGCCGACCAGCCCGGCGGAGAAGTCGAAGCGCGTTGCGCCGGGATTGTTGTAAATGCAAAGCGGCAAACCTACCGACCCCGCCACTGTCTCGTAATGGACAAAAGCCTCGTCCTCGGTCAACGGCGTGTAGGATACCGGCGCAAGCAGCACCGCATCTGCGCCCGCAGCCTTCGCGTCCTGCCCGAGCGCCACCGCTTCATCCGTCCGCAACGCGCCGATGCCGACCATGAGCGGCGCCCGCCCGCCAACCTCATCCACCGCGATCTCGATCGCCCGCCGCCGCTCCCCGCGTGTGAGATAGGGATAGGCGCCCGTACTGCCGAGCAGCCCGATCGACCCGACCTCCGGCCCTGTCAGCCGCCGCAGCAGCGCTCGAAGGTCCTCGGCAATGACCCGCCCGTTCTCGTCGAAAGGCGTGATGGGAAAGGCCGACAGGCCACGGAAGAGCGTCATGCGCGGACTACTCCTGCTCCTTGAGCTGCACGGCGTAATCTCCGAGCGGCAGCGTCTTGGCGATCAGCTTATGCGCCAGCATGAAATCCGCATAGTTCGTGTAGCGCGGGCCATCCAAGCGAAACGGATCGGCCGCGAAATAGGGCAGGGTCTGGAACCAAGCCGTCTTGTTCAGCGTGTCGTTTAAATCCGGATGCGACTTGATGAAGCCCTCCCAGGCCTCCTGCGGATGCGCTTGCAGATAATCCTCGCCCTCCTTCACGGCGGCGAGAAAGCGGGGGAGACGCGAGTCCGACAGCGACTTACGGTTGGCGATCAGGATCAGCTCGTCATCAGCCGGGACACCCTCGGCCTGGGGATCGATGACGACGGGCGACAGCCCATGCTCCTTCAACTCATTGACCTCGAAGTTGCGATAGGCGCCGGTCACCGCATCCACCTGATGCGCCATCAATGACGTCACCAGCGCGAAATTGACGTTGACCAGATGCACGTCCGAGAGGTGCAGCCCGGCATGGCCGAGCATCGTGTCGAGCAAAGCCTCGTCCAGCCCCGGCACGGAATAGCCGATGCGCTTGCCTTTGAAGTCCGCCATCGTGCGGATGCCGCTCGCTGGCAGGGCGACAAGCACGTTCAGCGGCTTGTCGATCAGCGTGCCGACGCGGACCAGCGGGAGGCCCTGATCCGCCAGCAGATAAATCTGGGTCTGGTAGCTCACCGCCAGATCCGCCTGACCGGCCGCGACCTCGCGCGGCGGCGTCGAGGGATCGGCGGGGGCAATGAATTTCACCTCCAGCCCGCGCTTCTTGTAGGCGCCGATCTGCTCGGCGACGAAGAGCGGCGCGTGATCGGGGTTCACGAACCAGTCCAGCACCACCGTCAGCCGATCCTCGGCGAGCGCTGGCCGGCTGAGGGAAGCAATCAAGAGCAGCGCGACAATGACTCGGATGAGCATGGCTGGAACCCTCGGGTGACGGGACCTAGGGATCGCAGGCGCACGGCCCACCATCAACTGGCATCGCGGAGACCTTGCCATGTTCAGAGCGAGGGCCGTGGCGATTTCTGCTCCGAAGCCCAGACAAGACCTTGAGGGAGCGCCCCGAATACCGCCTGCGGGCTGTTTCTTCCGGTTTAAGCCTTGTCGAATAGATCGACGTCATCGCGTGTTTCGATCAGGATAGCGAGGTTTGCAATGAATAACGCTAGAGAAGCTAACGGCGCGCGAATGTCTCAAGCAAAGATCCCGCAATCGCCGCGTGGGCAGGTCACTCGCAACCTCATCACAATGTCTGATCTCCGCCGTCGCGCGGCGCATCCTTTTGGCCGACCCACCATCTGAGGGTCTTGAACGAATTCGCCGGAAGACCCGGAGCCCCGTCAAGTCGCCGTCCGGAGTCCGCGATTGCCATCGTGCCGGGACTCAGCAACAGGGACCTTTCAAATGCGGATATCCCACTAGATGCCGACAGCTTTTATTACCGGCATCACCGGTCAGGACGGCGCCTATCTGGCGCAACTGCTCCTCGGAAAAGGTTATCGCGTCTTCGGACTGCTTCGCCGCTCCGCGTCCTCGGACGTCGTCGGAGAGCGGCTGCGCTGGCTCGGCGTGCTCGATCAGGTCGAGCTGATCGACGGCAATCTCACCGACCTCTCCAGCCTCATCCGGGCGATCGAACAGGCTAACCCCGACGAGGTCTATAATCTCGCCGCCCAGAGCTTCGTGACAGCGTCGTGGCAACAGCCGCTGCTCACCGGGACCGTCACAGGGTTGGGCGCCGCCAATCTGCTTGAGGCCTTGCGGATCGTTCGCCCGAAGGTTCGCTTCTACCAGGCCTCCAGCTCCGAAATGTTCGGCTTGATCCAGGAGCCGGTCCAGAACGAGCGTACGCCCTTTTATCCGCGCAGCCCTTATGCCTGTGCCAAGCTCTATGCCCATACGATGACGGTGAACTATCGCGAGAGCTTCGGCATGTATGCCTGCTCCGGCATATTGTTCAACCACGAGAGCCCGCTTCGAGGAATCGAATTCGTCACGCGGAAGATCTCGGACGGCGTGGCGCGCATCAAGCTTGGACTGGCGGACCATTTGACTCTCGGCAATCTCGATGCGCGGCGCGACTGGGGTCATGCGCGGGACTATGTGCAGGCGATGTGGCTCATGCTGCAGCAGGACGTGGCGGAGGATTTCGTCATCGCAACAGGCCAGGCCGCGTCGATCCGGGATTTCTGCCGGCTCGCCTTCGGTCATGTCGGCCTCGACCCCGAGATTTACCTCCGCTCAGACCCGGCCCTGTTGCGGCCCGCCGAGGTCGATCTCCTCCTGGGCGACGCCTCGAAGGCCCAGTCGAAGCTGGGCTGGAGCGCGGAGACGCCCTTGGCTGGCCTGGCGACCGAGATGGTGGAAGCGGATCTTGCGAGATATCGCGTGAAACTCAGGACGTGGTATGAACCCGCCCTAGTATGAATCCTCGCCGCATATTTCTGACGGGTGCCAGAGGTTTTGTCGGCGGCCACATGCTCACGCGGCTTGGGAAGTCCTTCCCGGACGCGATGGTTCATTCGTCGGCCGCCGACATTACCGATCGGCGGGCCATCACATCCGAAATAGCCGCGGCCCGGCCTGACGTTTGCATCCACCTGGCCGCCATCGCGGCGATCGCCGAGGCCAACCGGTCCTCGGAACGCGCTTGGCACGTCAATCTCGACGGCACGCTGAATCTGGCGCAAGCGGTGCGTGAGCACGTGCCTGATTGCCTCCTGCTCTACGCGTCGAGCGCGGATGCCTATGGCGGCGCATTCAAATCCCGCGTGGCGGTGGACGAGGCCGTGGCCCTGGCCCCGCTCAACACCTACGCGGCCACAAAAGCGGCGGCGGATCTGGCATTGGGCGCCATGGCAGCGGGTGGCTTGCGCTGCGTTCGGCTGCGAGCCTTCAATCACACGGGTGCCGGCCAGTCGGATGCCTTTGTGGTTCCGAGCTTCGCCCGGCAACTGGCGCTCATCGAAGCGGGCCGCTTACCGCCTGTGATCCGTGTCGGGGACCTCTCGCCGAAGCGGGACTTCCTCGATGTCCGGGATGTCTGCGGGGCCTATGTTGATTGCATAACCAATGCCGAAGTTCTGGCGCCCGGCACGATCCTCAATATCGCCTCGGGTGTGCCGCGACAGGTTGGCGAAGTGCTGCAAGCGCTTTTAGCAGCAGCACGGCTGACGGACGTGGCGATCGAGCAGGATCCAGCTAAGCTGCGGCCGAGCGATATTCTGCTCGCCTGTGGCGATTCGGCGCGGGCGCGGGAACTGTTGCAGTGGCAGCCACGCGTGCCTTGGGATCAGACGATCAAGGACGTGTTGCAGGATTGGCGCGAACGCGTCGCCTCCGCTTAGCGACGTAATCGCACCAGCGCTCTATCCGTTCAGCAGTCGCAGGAAGCTGCGAAGGCGGGTAAGGAACATCTCCGGGTGTTCGAGTTCGCTGCCCTCATGGGGCGCGGTATCCGCGCGCAGCGCCGCCTGGCCGCGTTGCGCGACGGCCTCCAAGCCCTTCGCAAGTTCGGGGCTGGCCTTGATGGCGGCGATCATCGCCTCCCTTTCCAGCTGATAGACCTTCAGCGGCGTCAAGGCGGTGGCTGTGGCGATGAAGGGCGCATTGGTAATCAGGCCGATCGCACCCACGGTCTCGCCAGGGCTCATCCGATACACGACACGCGGACCGGACGGCCCGTTCACCGTGATTTCGGCGGCACCGGACGCAATGACATAGAGCGCGACAGGGGTCTCGCCGATGCGGATCAGCGTCTCGCTCGCTTTCAGCCATACCGGCGAGAAGTGCTCCGCCAGCGAGTCTCTGTCGCCGGGCTGCAAACCGCCGAACAGATCCGACTGCTCCAGCAATTGGCTCAAGGTTGGGATCGCTATCGCGGGCACCGTTGCGACGCCCGGAACGGCCAGCGCGATTCCCGCATGGCGCAGATGGCGCTGGATTTGCGTGAAGAGTTCGTCGCGGGCCTTGCCGAGCCGGTCGCTCGACGGAACCGTGAAGCTGATCTCGTAGGTAACGCCGTCACCATGCAGGCCGGTGCAGGTGATCCCGGGCGGTGCCAGTGGGATACGGCAGGCGCGCGTCGCGGCGGTCAGGGCGGCGACGCAACGGTCCGAAGCCGCCGCTGGATCGAGCCTCAACTCAATTGAATCGCCGCGCGTCGGTGTGGGCAGGCTGCGATTGACCAGCCGCGCCTTGGCCATGATGCTGTTGGGAATCACGGCGATGTTGTTGTGCCCGGTGGAAATCTGCGTCGATCGCCAGGTCACCTGGATGACATGGCCCTCGATACCGCCTTCCACCCACAGCAGATCGCCGGCCTTGTACGGTCGCTCCAAACCCACCGCGATGCCGGAGAAAACATCCGACAATGTGTTTTGCAGCGCGAGGCCGAGCACGATGGCGATGACGCCCGAGGTCGCGAGCAAGCCGCCGATCGGCACGGAGAAAACAAAATTGACGATCGCCAGCGTCGTCGCGACATAGATCGCGCCGGCCATGAGATCCGAGACGATCTGCGTCTCCCGTGGCCGATGCTCCAGCACCACAAGCAGGCGCACGATGCCCACCGCGACGCGCGCGGCGATTACCCACCAGCCCGCTTCCACGAGCTTTTCCCAAAACAACACGCCTTCCTGGCCGTTGCCGTAGATCGGGCGCAACGGCGAGCCTAGGATGTGCTGGACAAGCACGGTGAGCACGACAAAGACCGCGACGCGCCAGCTCACCCTCAGCCAAAGCGGCCAGTGTGGCCGCAGCCGCGGCACAACGGCCGAGATCACCAGCACCAGCGTCGCGAGCAGCAGCAATTGAATCGGCTGGTTTGACATCACTGCCCTTGGCGCTTTGTAATGGCAGAGGACGAAGTGTTTTCCAGTTTACATCTCGATGATGTGCCGCACGACATCACCCCGGTCGAGGCGGTCGAAGGCTTCGTTGATGCCGGAGAGCGGACCCGTGCTGGACAGCAGCTTGTCCACCGGCAGCTTGCCGGCGAGAAAAAGGTCGATGTATCGCGGAATGTCACGCGACGGCACGCAACTGCCCATGTAGCTGCCTCGCACGACTCTTTCGTCGGCGACCAAGGTGACCGGCGGAATCTGGAAAATCGCATCGGGCCGCGCCAGCCCAGCACTCGCGGTGGTGCCGCCGCGTCGGGTGATGCTGAACGCCATCTCGAAGGCGCGGGGCGATCCCGCCATTTCCACGGCGTAATCGACGCCGCCATTGGTCGCCGCCCGGATCTCCTTCGTGGCCTCCGGATCGGTGGCGAGGAAGGTGTCGGTGGCGCCCATCGATCGCGCGAGTTCCAGCTTTTCCGGTAGGATGTCGATTGCCACGATGCGCCCGGCCCCCGCCGCGACGGCGCCGAGCAGCGCGGAAAGCCCGACGCCGCCGAGCCCGACAATGCCGACCGATTGGCCCGGCGAGACCTTGCAGGTGTTCACGATCATCCCGACGCCGGTCATCACCGCGCAGCCGAACAGCGCCGCATGGGTGAGGGAGATCGCATCGGTGATCTTCACCATCGAACGCCGCGAGATCACCGCATATTCCGAGAAAGCCGAGACCCCGCTGTGATGATTCATCTCCACGCCGTCGCAGGTGATGCGCCGCGCGCCGGAAAGCAGCGTGCCGCTGGCATTCGCCGCATGGCCCGGCTCGCAAAGCGAGGCCCGGCCGCTCGCGCAGCTTGGGCAAACGCCGCAGACCGGCAGGAAGGACATCACGACATGATCGCCGCGCTTCAAATCCTTGACGTTCGAGCCGGGCTCCTCGACCACGGCTGAGGCCTCATGGCCGAGTGCAACTGGCAGCGGCCTCGGCCGGTCGCCGTTGATGCCGGAAAGATCGGAGTGGCACACGCCCGCGCCCGCGATTTTCACCAGCACCTCGTCCGGCCCCGGCGGCGCGAGCTCAAGGGTCTCAATGCTCAAAGGCCGTGAGGTCGCATAGGGCTTCGGAAGCCCCGACTGGCGCAGAACAGCGGATGATATACGCATGGTGCTCCTCCTCGGGGCTGGTCCCCTTTCTTTCTCGGCGCGGCCGGTGGTTCATCCGGCCGCTTCCTTCCGACACAGCCGAAGCTTAAGCGGAAGGGCGCATGACACCACGGGGATTGCTATGCGGCAAGCTCACGGGGGAAGGCGTGAAACGACCGCGCGAGGGATCAGGTTGAATTAAGGTATTGAAATCGGTGTAAGATTGTTCGCCTCGCCGCGTGATTCCGTCCGCCATGCGACGACGTAGCGGCGGCTGATCGGATCGTGCTAGGCGAGGTTCGGTCCTCCGATCGGAGAAGAGATGATGGCTGATCCCGAAATCGACCGCATTCGCGAAATATTGGCGGCCAATCCGCGCCCTGCCGCCTTGGCTGAGCGGCGCGAAAGGCTCGACATGCTCGGCCGGACATCGAACCTGCCGCCCGATATTCGTGTCGAACCCGCCGATGCCAACGGTTTCGCGGCGGAATGGACGATGTCGCCGGAGGCCGATCCCTCCCGCGTGATGCTGTTTCTCCATGGCGGCGGCTATGTCTCGGGATCGCTGCTCAGCCATCGCGCCATGGTTGCCGAGGCCGGCCGTCAGGCGAAGCTTCGCACTTTCGCCTTGGCCTATCGTCTGGCGCCCGAGAACCCGTTTCCCGCCGCACTGGAAGATGCGGTGACCGGCTTCCGCTTTCTTGTCGCGAGTGGCATCGACCCGAGCCGGATCGTCGTTGCCGGTGACAGCGCCGGCGGTGGGATGACGATCGCCATGATGATCATGCTGCGCGAGGCGGGCGAGGCCCTGCCTGGCTGTGCCTGGTGCATCTCGCCCTGGGTTGATCTGGAAATGACCGGCATCAGCATGAGCACCAAAGCGGCGACCGATCCGATGATCCAGAAACCTTACCTTGAAGAACTGACCGGCCAATACCTCAACGGCACCGACGCCAGCAACCAGCTCGCATCGCCTCTCTATGCCAATCTGCGCGGGCTGCCGCCGCTCCTGATCCAGTGCGGTTCAGCGGAAACCTTGCTCGATGATTCGCTACGTCTCTCCGCCGCCGCGGCTGAGGTCGATGTGCGGACCACGCTGGAAGTTTATCCCGACATGATCCATGTCTGGCCGCTGTTCCATCAGCACGTTGCGGCCGGCCAGCGAGCACTCGTTTCCGCTGGCGACTTTATCCGCGCCGCTCTCGGCTGATTCGAGTCACACCAAGAGCCTAAGTCGCAGCCTGCATGTCCTTTGTAATTGCCGTACGGATAACCTGCGAGCGCCGGTAATATTGATGCGATTCGAGGAAGCCCGCAGGGTAGTCGGAGGCGGTGGCGGCGTCGAACATGGTGTAGGGCGGCACGGGAAAGGTCTGCGCATTGGCACGGTCGCGCGGCCCGTCCTGGCCCATCCTCTGCGCAAGGTTCACGACCTGGCTGAGCTTAAGCACGTCGTCGCGGTCGCTGTAATAGATCGAGACGCGGTCGGTCAGATGCACAAGACCGCTGAGGCCAAGCATGTTAGGTTGATCAAAGGCGTCAAAGCCACAATCGGCGGCGGC
Source organism: Acidisoma sp. S159 (assembly GCF_009766125.1). Lineage (NCBI taxonomy): Bacteria > Pseudomonadati > Pseudomonadota > Alphaproteobacteria > Acetobacterales > Acidocellaceae > Acidisoma > Acidisoma sp. S159. Next base: position 177,801 of record NZ_LMUG01000008.1, on the reverse strand, counting down.
AAGAATCGTCAGGTCGAAGAGTGCGGCGTCCCCTTGGCCGTGCAGGAACCAGTTCTCCACGGCGCTATTGAGCGCCAGATTGCCCATGCTGTGGGCAAGAAGGAATGTCCGGCACTTGTTCGCGCGCGCCGTTCGCAGAATAGGCTCGAGTTTTGCGAAGAACGACATCAGATGGATGCCGGAATGCTGTGCCATGGCCTGATCGTGCTTGTAGGCATCGGGCAAGATCGGAACTTCGACGATCTTCCCCAGGGAGGGCCAGCTGAAGGAGATGATCGCGTCATTCGCGGCCAGAACGCGTGAGGCGGCCATCCATTCGCGATTGAACGCCGCTTGGGTGATCGCATCGGTAAAGGTGTTGTCGAAGCCGTGGATGAAGACCAGCAGGTTGCGTCCGGGTTGCGACAGATCGGCGGCTGCTTCTGTCGGGAAGCGGCCGAGAGTTGTCTCCTCGATGGCGGTGATGACGCCCGGGTTGTTGGTCGGAATATCCACGCCGTTGACGAAAGCGGTGCCGTAGACCATCGATTGTGAGTTCGAGGGCGGCTGGATATTCGGGCCGTAGCTTGCGGGATCGTCGGCCGGGCCGGTCAGGATTCGGTTGCTCGCAAAATACACTGTGGTTGCCATGGGAGGTCACCTTCCAGATTAAATGCATCGGAAGCCAAGCAATCTCGAACGCGAACGCCAAAGGACGCTCTAGCCTAATTTCCTCTCAGGGTAGTCATCCATCTGCGCTGAATGTAAGTGTGAGCGGAACCAGCGCGCAACGGTCAGATCATGTACTTGCCACTCCGTGCCATTAGCGTGTTCCACGCCGCCGCCAGGGCAGGCAGCATTACCAAGGCTGCCGCCGAACTCAACGTGACGCCATCGGCCGTTAGCCAGCAAATTCAGGCACTTGAAGTCCAGCTCGGCACGTCACTGATGACCAAGACCGGCCGCCGTATCGTGCTGACAGAGGCCGGGGAGCGCTACTTTGAAAGTATTACCGACGAGATCGAGCGTATTTCCGAGGCGACGAAGAATATTCGTGGCTATAGAACTGTGACTACATTGACGGTTCGAGCCTCGCCGACACTATCGAATAAATGGCTGTTGCCGCGTCTTCGGTCCTTCCTTGACGCCTATGCTGATATCGAGATCCGGCTCGACGGGACGAATGAGTCGACGGACTTTACGCGTGAGGCTGTCGACCTTGAAATTCGCCACGGTGGCGGCCGATGGGCAGGTCTCTTCATCGAGGGGCTGGCGGACGAATCCTTCGTTCCGGTCTGCACACCGTCTTACGCCGCCGCTGAGAGCCTGGACGCGGGTGAAGTCGCCAACTTTCGGCTAATTCACTCGGTGAAGTCCCAGGCGCAGTGGCCGAACTGGTTCGTGATCGCAAATGTACAGCCACCCGCGCGTTGGCGAAGAATCCTGTTCGATCGCAGCCACATGGCGATCGACGCCGCCTCGGACGGTCTCGGGATAGCGCTCGAAAGCCGGTTTATGATGTGGCGCGAATTAAGCGACGGCAGCCTCATTTGCCCGGTGCGAGCACCGCCGCCGCTCATTCTCACGACGCAATGGATCGTCTGCCCGCACGACCATTTGAGGCAGCGAAAGGTGCGGGTTTTTCTCGACTGGCTGCGCAATGAGCGCGATTTGGCGGGTTACAGCTCAGCGGAGCCCATCAAGGCAATCGTTTAGCCTGGCTAATCGATCCGATCGAAAATCTGCATTGTTCTAACCAAAGCAGGCCCGTATCCTCCTCAGCAAGAAGACCACAGAGGAAAAACGTCATGGCGCCGGCCAAGTATGGCGGCCACCGAACAGTTTCCATGCGGATACTCGTGACGACCCGCCGGTAGGGCGCGGGCGTGCGAGCCTGAGCGGGCTCGACACGCGTTTATTTCAATCGATGGCTATCGGGCATTGGCGTCGTTTGAGTGACGACAACAAGGCCTATTGAACAGGAAAAGACGAGCATGAACCTCTCCTCACTGTTGGCTGCTCACGCGTCGAAGGGACGTGCGGTGCGTGTCGGTCTGATTGGCGCGGGCAAGTTTGGGTCCATGATCCTGGCGCAGGCGCAGCAGATTGTCGGGCTTCATGTCGTGGGCGTCGCGGATCTCGATGTCGCGAAAGCTCGCGCCTCCTTCGCGCGCGTCGGCTGGCCTGCTGAGCGCTATGCTGCGAAGTCGCTTGGCGACGCTCTGAAGTCAGGCTCCACATGTATCGTGGACGATGCGGCGCTGCTCGCTGGCTGTGACGAAATCGACTGTATCATCGAGGCGACGGGCCATCCGATTGCCGGCGTGCGCCACGCGCTTGCGGCGATCGAAGGTGGCAAGCACATCGTCATGGTGAACGTCGAGGCGGATGTTCTATGCGGACCGCTGCTGGCGGCACGCGCCGCGGCGAAAGGCCTGGTTTATTCCATGGCCTATGGCGATCAGCCGGCCATTATCTGCGAGCTGGTCGATTGGGTACGCTCCTGTGGCTTCGAGCTGACCTCCGCCGGCAAAGGCATGAACTTCGAGCCTCGCTACCGCTACTCCACGCCGGATACCGTCTGGGGTTTCTTCGGATGGAGTGAGGAAGAGGTTGCCAAGGGCGACTTCAATCCGAAGATGTACAACTCCTTCACCGACGGCACGAAAGCCGCGATCGAGATGGCGGCTGTCGCGAACGGCACTGGTCTCGACTGTCCGGATGACGGCTTGGCGTTTCCTCCGGCGGGCCTGCAAGATCTGGCACAGGTGTTTCGTCCTGCCGCCGATGGTGGCCGCCTGTCACGTAGCGGCCTCGTCGATATCGCCGCGAGTCAGGAGCCCGATGGTCGCGAGGTGCTGAACAATATCCGCTACGGCGTCTTTGTGACGTTCAAGGCACACAACGAATATGCGCGCGCCTGCTTCAAGCAATATGGGCTGCTGACGGACTCCTCAGGTTGGTATGGCTCAATGTGGCGTCCGTTCCACATGATCGGTCTCGAAACCAGTGTCAGCGTTCTGTCGGCGGTGTTGCGCGGCGAAGCGACCGGCTCGTCAAAGGAGTTCCGCGGCGATGCGGTCGCGACCGCCAAGCGCGATCTGAAGGTCGGCGAAATGCTAGACGGGGAGGGCGGCTATATGGTTTGGGCGAATGCGATCCCTGCCACAAAGAGCCTCGCCTTCGGCGGTCTTCCAATAGGCCTCGCCGGCAATGTGCGACTGAAGCGACCGGTCGCCAAGGACGCGATGGTGAGCTTCGATGATGTCGAGATGGTCCGAGATCTCGACGTTGTGGCGCTCAGGCGCGAGATGGAAGCCGCGGCAACCAGCCGGGCCGCGAAGGCCGCTTAATACGCCGACGCGCGAGACCGCTAAGCAAGAACCAGAAATGCCAAGTGCGCCGGTATTGAATCCGGTTCCGCTAACGAAGGGGAAACGACCGTGAACAAGAAGTCCGCTATACTCGGGTCTACGACCGCGCTTGCCGCGCTGTTGCTCTGCGCGCCGGCCTTTGCCGCCAGCTCCTGCTCGGCATATCCGACTTCGCCGATCGACAAGATCGAGTCCTCCGCGATTGTTGCGAAATTCGGCGCACTGCCGAAGCCGAAGGATGAACTGAAATTCGCCTATGTCACGAAGACGCTGATCAACGAATTCTGGCAGGTCGTCGCGGCTGGCGTGAAAGGTGAATCGGCCAAATACGGCATCAAGGTCGATCTGCAAGCGGCGAATGATGAGTCATCCATGATCGAGCAATTGAACCTCGCTCAGACGGTCATGTCGAAGAAACCTGATGCGCTGCTGTTGTCGCCGGAATCCGATTCCAACCTCGTGCCGGTCATCGAGGCCGCGCGCGCCGCGAATATCCCGACCGTTGTTATCGACGATGCCCGCACGAAGGGCGCCAGCACCTATATCGGAACCGATCAGGTGGCGATCGGCGCCAAGGCCGCTGACTTCTTCCACAAGATCTACCCGAATGGCGGCAAGGTCGCACAGATCGAGGGCGCCGCTGGATCGCCGAATGCGCGTCTTCGTATCAAGGGCTTTGAGGATGAGCTCAAGACCTATCCCAACCTGCAGCTTGTCGCGAGCCAGCCGGGCAACTGGGATCGGCTGACGGCCCTCAATGCCACCTCCAACATTCTACGTCAGCACCCCGACCTCGTGGGCATCTACGCCAATAATGACGGCATGGCGCTCGGCGTCGTCGAGGCTGTGAAAAGCGCTGGCGACCTGGCGAAAGTCGCGGTCGTGGGAACCGACGGCATCAAGGAAGCGAAGAATTCGATCATAGCGGGCGAGCTCAGGGCGACGGTTGCCGAGGCTCCCTATGCGGAAGGCCAGCTCGGCGTGCAGATGGCTCTTCGGCTCCTAGACTGCCAGCCGATCCCGGCTTGGGTTTTGTCGCCTCAGGTCGTGATCACCAAGGACAACCTCGCCGACTTCCCGAGTGCCACGGGCGACTAAGGACCCGACCCATGCAAAGCATTCCCGCCGTGAGCGAAAGCTCAACCGGGGCATCCGTCATGCTGCGGATGGAAGGCATCTCCAAAGCCTTTCTCGCGGCCCGGGTATTGAAGAACGTGGATCTGACCCTGCAGAAGGGTGAGGTTCACGCGCTTCTCGGGGAGAACGGGGCGGGAAAGTCGACCCTGATGAAAATCATGTTCGGCGTCGTCCAGCCAGATGCGGGGGTTATCGATCTGGATTCCGTTGGCCCAATTCGGGTCGATGGACCGCGTCACGCGCTGGCCTTAGGGATTGGGATGGTGAGCCAGGAACTCAGCCTTGTTCCGCAACTTGACGTGGCACAAAACATCTTTCTCGGGCAAACGCCGGCCATGGGGATCGTACCGCGCCGGCGCTATCGCGACGAAGCGGCTATCATACTGCAAACTCTGGCACCTCATCTGCAGGTCGATGCTCCTGTCCAGACCCTAGGCATGGCAGACCGTCAGCTTGTGGAAATCAGTAGAACCTTGGCACGTGGCGGCCGTGTCATCGCCTTTGACGAACCGACATCCAGCCTGACGCCTGCCGAGCAGGAAGCGCTTTTCGCTGTAATCCGGCGGCTTCAGCATGACGGCAAGGCGATCGTCTATATCTCGCATCGTATGCAGGAGATCCGCGCCATCGCCGACCGGGTCACGATATTGCGCGATGGTGCGGTGGTGGCATCCGGGCCGATCGGTGATTTCACCGATGACGCCCTCAATGAGCTGATCGCCGGGCGAGAGCTTTCGCGTGCGTTAAGCCGCCATCACGTTCCCAAGGAGAACGCCGCTGCTCCGCTGCTGGAGTTGCGGAACCTCTCGACCCAGCGGATTCGTAACATCGATCTTACGGTGAGGCCCGGTGAAATCATGGGCCTCGCGGGGCTCATGGGTTCCGGGCGGACCGCGATCATGCGCAGCATTTTCGGGATCGACAAGAAAACCTCGGGACAGATCCTCATTGATAGCGAGCCCGTGGACATCCACGGGCCGGCCGACGCCATTGCCGCCGGGATCGCGCTGATTCCTGAGGATCGTCGTGGTCACGCCATCGTGCCGATGATGACGGTGGAGCAGAATTTCGGCCTTGCAAGCCCGCGCAAGTTTTCTCGGCTGGGCGTCCTGCGCGGAGCCACGAGGCGAGGGGCGATCGATCATTTTGTTGGCGAGCTCGGTATCCGTCCGACAACGACAGCCTCGCTCATGAGCAGCCTGTCAGGTGGCAACCAGCAGAAAGTCGTGATTGCCCGCTGGCTGGCGACCGGAGCGCGTGTTCTGCTGTTTGACGAGCCCACCCGCGGCATCGATGTCGGGGCGAAAGCCGAGATCTACACTCAGCTGAAGCGCCTCGCCGAGAGCGGCGCCGCCATCCTCGTCATTTCGTCCGAGCTGCCGGAGCTGCTCCTGCTGTCGGACCGCATCGCAATTGTCTCTGGCGGGCGTCTGACCCGAACCGTCGAAAATACCGAAGATCTCAGCGAAGATATGCTCATCGCCTATACGGAAGTGGATGGCACAGCATGAAAACCCAGGCCGTTAAAACCGAGCTATCCCCCGCCGCCCTGGCTCCCTCAATCGGGCGGCGCAAGAGCGTCTTCCGGCAAGCCGGGGCTTTGACCGGCTGCGTTGGCCTGTTCGTCATCTTCTCGATCCTGACGAGCAACTTCTACCAGCCGGCTAATCTCATCGATGTCATGCTCCAATCGTCGATCAACGCGATCATCGCGGTCGGCATGACGCTTGTCATTATGACGCGCGGGATTGATCTCTCGGTTGGCTCGGTTGTGGGTCTGTCGAGCATGGTGGCATCGGACATGCTGTCTCATGGGCTGCTTGTCGGTATTATCGCCGGCCTCGTCGTCGGTTTGCTGTGTGGCGCGATCAACGGCATTCTAATCGCAAAGCTCAAATTGCCAGATTTCATCGTGACTCTCGGCACGCTGAGCGTGTTTCGCGGGGCCGCGCTGATCTACACCAACGGCCAGCCGATCTACGGTCTGCCGCCTGCCTTCCGTGACGCCTTCGCGGGGCGAATATTGGCGATCCCGACGCCGGTGCTGCTTGCCATCATAATCGCGGTCGCTGCCTTCCTGTTCATTCGCTTCACCGCCCTGGGCGAACAGGTCATCGCCATCGGTGGCAATGAGGAGGCCGCGCGCTTGTCCGGCATCAGCATCGATCGCGGAAAAATACTAGTCTACACGATATCCGGCGTGCTCTCGAGCATTGCGGGCTTCGTGCTCATCGCGCGCATCGGCGCCGCAGAGCCTATTGGCGGCAGCGGATTCGAGCTTCAGGCGATCGGCGCGGCGGTCATCGGCGGCGCCAGCCTGTTCGGCGGGATAGGCAATCCACTCGGTTCCCTCATCGGCGCGCTGACCCTTGGCGGTTTGCAGAACGGCCTGACGCTCATGAACGTGCCTTCCTTCTGGCAATACGTGGCTTCCGGCGCAGTCGTCATCCTCGCGGTTTACGCGGACCAGTTGACCCGCAAGCGTCGCTAGGTATGACATCCTGGCTCGCGTCGGGTTTGCGAAGGGGGAAGCACAATGGAAACGGCACGGCCAAAACGGGTCGCCATAACGGGAGCCTGCGGCAACCTCGGTCGCAAACTGGTGGAATCCTGTGTCCGCGCCCCGTGGTGTGATGAGGTTGTGGCCCTCGACATCCGTTCCTGGGATGGCGCGGGCGACAAGGTTTCCTCGGTCGTTGCGGATCTTGCGGATCGCAGGGATCAGCGATGGCTGGACGCGCTACGCGGCGTCGATGCGATCGTTCATTTCGCTGCCCAAAATCCTTATACGGACGCCAACTGGGAAGACATGGCGGCCTCGATCGACATGACCTTGAACCTCAGCGGCGCCGCGCAGGCAATGAATGTCGGGCGCTTCGTCTTTGCGACGTCAAACCATGTGATGGGCGGCTACAAGGAAGAGTCGGACCGCATGCTGCCCGGATCCCTGACGGTCGATCTTCCGCCGTGGCCCGGCACAAAGGTGAAGGAGCCGAATGGCAGCGAAGTCCAGCCCCATCCTTATGCTGTCTCGAAACTAACCGGCGAGCGCATTTGTCGCGAACGCGCGCTAGGCTCGAACGGCAGCCTCACGACCGTCGCGGTTCGGATCGGCTGGTGTCAGCCGGGAGACAACCGGCCGGAGACGCTCAATGCTACTGGCATGCCCGGAGCGGAGCACAGCGGCGAAATGGATGCCGAAGCCGCGCGAGACCTCGCTTGGTTCCGCAACATGTGGCTATCCAACAGCGATTTCGCGCAGTTGTTCGAACGCGCGATCTGCGCCGATGCCGGCGCTTGGACGGAGCCCTCGATAATCGTCAATGGCATGTCCAACAACGATCGGATGGTTTGGGACATCGCACAGACCGCGCGGCTACTCGGCTATCAACCGGTCGATAACGTCTCTGCCGGCTAGCGCTGAGCAGTATGTCCGCGGCGGGATTCGAACCCACGACCCCAGGATTCATCCCACTTCGGCTTCCGCCGCCGGCGACCGAAATGGCCGCCGTTCGTGGTCTGGACTGTCCCTTCGCCTTGAGATGGAACCCGTTCCATCCGTTAGGCGTCGCCCGTCCAGTCTCTACACCTTCCTCGCCGGGTAGGCGGGGCTTGGCTCGGGATTGGCTGGGTGCGCGTGCACCGGGAGCTTTCCCCGACTTTGAGCGAATCCGCCGCGCGGTTTCCCCTCGCGACGCCCAATCGATTGCCGAAACTCCTTCGAGTTCCGGCGACCAGGAATCCTGTGCTCTATCCTACTGAGCTACGCGGACATAGGCTGCCGAGGATAAAGCGGCTGCGCGTGGTGGGCAAGCCGCGCCCAGACCAGCCAGCAGGAGAACGAGCCGATGTGTCAGCGGTGCGACTTTACCATTCATGCCGCCCAGCATCATTTCGGCTGGGACAATAGCTTCACCCCGGTTCTCCGCACCGAGCCGGGCAAGCGCATCGAATTCGTCTGCAACGACGCCTCGGCCGGCCAGCTCGGGCCGAGCAGCACGGTGGCCGATGTCGCGACCCTGGATTTCAGCCGGATCAACCCGGTCAACGGCCCGGTCTATATCGAGGGCGCCGAGCCGGGCGATGTGCTGAAGGTCACGATCGAATCCTTCGCGCCCTCCGGCTTCGGCTGGACCGCCAATATCCCCGGCTTCGGCCTGCTGGCGGACCAGTTCACCGACCCCGCGCTGAAACTCTGGTCCTACGACGCGAACGAACTCGCCCCCGCGGCATTCTCCGACACCGCCCGCGTGCCGCTGAAACCCTTTGCCGGCACGATCGGCGTCGCTCTGGCCGAACCCGGCCTGCACTCGATCGTTCCGCCCAGGCGGGTCGGCGGGAATATGGACATTCGGGATCTGGCGGCGGGCACCACGCTCTATCTGCCCATCGAGGTCCCCGGCGCCTTGTTCTCGATCGGCGATACCCATGCTGCGCAAGGCGATGGCGAGGTTTGCGGCACAGCGATTGAAAGCCCGATGACGGTGGTGGCCCAGCTCGACCTCATCAAGCAGACGCCCTTGGCCACGCCGCGCTTCACCACGCCGGGGCCGGTCACGCGCCACCTGGATGGTGCAGGCTATGAGGCGACCACCGGCATCGGTCCTGATCTGATGACCGGCGCGCGAGACGCCGTTTCTCGCATGATCGACCTGCTTTCCGCGCAGCATGCGCTCTCGGCCATGGAGGCGTATCTTCTTTGTTCGGTGGCCGGTGATCTTCGGATCAGTTGCGTCGTCGATCGGCCGAATTGGCTGGTCTCCTTCTACTTCCCGCGAATTATTTTCGCATGAGAGAGGCCGTTTGGATCTACTGGGTGCCTTCCGATGTTTCGTGCGCGTGGCCGAAACCGGCTCCTTCTCCGCAGTGGCGCGAGAGGTAGGAGCCACGCAGCCCGCGATCTCCCGCCAGATCGCCGCCCTCGAGGCGCATTTCGACGTCCGCCTGATCCAACGTACCACGCGCAGCCTGACGCTCACGCAAGACGGCCAGGACCTGTTGAGCCATGCTCGCAGGGTGCTCGATACGGTGGAGGAGACCGAGGAGGTGCTGGGCAAGCGCCGCGCCTCACCCTCCGGAACGGTTCGGCTCGCTTCTTCCACCGCCATGGCGCGCCTGCATATCGTGCCCCGCCTGCCGCGCCTGCTCGAGCGCTACCCGCAGTTGGAGGTGGAGCTCAGCATCTCCGAGCAGGCCCAGGATCTCATCGCCGAGAATATCGACCTCGCGATTCGGGCAGGAACGATCGGCGATTCCTCGCTCGTGGCGCGGCATTTGGGATCGACCGGCCGTGGCGTGATGGCCGCCACCTCATACCTCGCGACGCATGGCGAGCCGCAGTCGCCGGCCGAACTCGCCGACCATGCCTGCATCATCTACACGGGCGGCTTCGGCTCCCAGAGGCTGACGGCCCATAGCTGGGATTTCGAGGGGCCGGCCGGCAGCGTGACGGTCGAGGTGAGCGGCCGCTTCCGTTGCGACAGCGTCGAGGGGATCAGTGACGGGTTGCGGGCCGGGCTCGGCGTCGCGCGGCTGCCGATCTGGATGTTCAGCGAGGATATCCGAAGGGGCGAGGTGAAGCCGATCCTCACCCATTGGCAGACCTCGCGCATTCCGATCCACGCCGTATATCCCTCCCGACGCCACCTGGCGCCGCGGGTGCGCGCGATCATCGACTACTTTGTCGCGGAGTTCCGGCTCGATCCTGTGGTCTCCGACCACGTAGCTGCCGCCTGAACCCGCGAAAGATGCCCGCCACGCGCACGAGAAGGCTATAAGGGCGCTGGAGGAAAAGGACACGTCGGATGAATATGCCGGCCTATGCGCGGGCACCGCTCTCGATCGAGGTCATCTATGACCTGATTTGCCCCTGGTGCTTCATCGGCACGCGGCGCCTCATGCGCGCCCTGCGGCGGAGGCCGGAATACGCCACCAGTATTAAATGGCGTCCGTTTCTGCTCAATCCGGATATGCCGCGCGGCGGGATGTCGCGCGTCGATTACCTCACGCGGAAATTCGGTGCGGAGGACCGGGCGCGGCGCCTGTTCAACTCCATCACGCAGCTCGGCCGGGGTGAGGATATTCTCTTCCGCTTCGACCAGATCAAGCGGTCACCGAGCAGTGTCGATGCCCATCGGCTGGTCGGCTATGCCAGCGGCTTCGGCCGCGCCGAGATCGTCGCGGATGCTATTTTCACGGCCTATTTCACGGATGGTCTGGATATCGGGTCCGCCGAGGTGCTCGTCCGCGTCGCGATGCAATGCGGGCTCGACCGGCGCGAGGTGCGTGACTACCTCTCCTCGGGGGACGGCACGGACCAGGTGCATGGTGACAATCTTCGCGCCCATCGCCTCGGCATCAACGGCGCGCCCTGTTTCGTTCTCGGCCGCCGCCACGCCATCGCCGGCGCGCAGGAGGAGGAGGTGTTGGACCGCCTCCTCAATGTCGCGGCGCTCGATATGACCGAGGACTGACTGCCTATGTCTTCTTCAGCGGCTTGTGGGCGCGATCGACCAGGCGGCGCAGCAGGCCGGGCGGCTTCGGCGGTGGCGGCGGCTTGCGCTGGGCGGTGGCTTCCAGGCGCTCCCGCTCCTTGGATTGCAGCCACTTATCCAGCGACATGCCGGCTTTCTGCGCCCGCTTCGTCTCATAGGCCTTCTGTGATTCGCTCATTTTGCGCTGCATGCCGCATCTCCCGCCCGTCGCGCTCATCTGGCAGGCGGCCGCGCGGGTGTCGAGAGGGGCTTTTGGTTACGAGGAAGCCACGCCGGCATGTCTGAGGCGCGGGTCAAGGCCGGCATCTGGGTGCAGGCGGCGCTACGCCTCGCCGATATCGGCGGCCGGCCCGGCATGGTGCTGCGCCGGGGCGACGCGGATGCCGGCGGCGTGCTGGCGGTGTTGCGCGACCGCGAGGGCGGCGTCTCCGTGTTGTCGCAGACCCGGACGGATGGCGGAGCGCTCGCCTGGATGCGCGGCACCGGCGCCGCGCCGGTGGACGACGCAACGGCCGATGCCTATGTGGCGCGCCAGATCCGCATCGATCCGGACCTCTGGGTAGTCGAATTCGATGCCCCGGATCTGCTGCCGCCGTTCGAGGGCAAAGTTATTTAGAATGCGATGACTTTGGTCAGGACCATGCTCATCGTACCACGTCATGTTCGGCGAAGGCCGAGCATCCACGCCTTTTCTCGCTTCACAAAGGCAAGGCGTGGATGGCATGCCTTCGCATGCCATGACGAATCGTTGGGTGACGGCTCGGGGATCGAATCATGACGCACTACCCCCTCCGTGCACGGGAGGGGAAAAGCCGTCAGCGCGTTTAGTTCACCCCAGCTTCACAGCCCGGCCCGTCTTCAAACTCTCCAGCGCCGCATTCGCTAGCCGCAACGCCTCCGCGCCATCGCGGAAACTCGTAAGCGGCGTCTGCTTCGCCGCGATGCTGTCGACGAAATGCGCGACCTCATTGGCGTATGCATCAGCGTAGCGCTCGATGAAGAACGGCAGCACCACATCGCCCGCTCCGGTGCGCTCCGCCGAAAAAGCCGTGACCGTCGTTGCCGTCTTGTTGCCGGCGAGCAGCATGCCCTTCTCGCCGAAAACCTCGAGCCGCTGGTCGTAACCATAAGCGCAGCGGCGGCTGTTGTTGATGTGGATGAGCGCGCCGGAAGTCGCCCGCATCGTCACCATCGCCGCGTCGATATCGCCCGCCGCCGCGATGGCCGGGTCGACCAGATTGGCACCGAAAGCCTGCACCTCTGCGATCTCGCCCGCGAAGTAGCGTGCGATGTCGAAGTCGTGGATTGTCATGTCGCGAAACAACCCGCCCGAGACATTGATATAGGCGATCGGCGGCGGCGCCGGATCGCGGCTGGTGATGACGAGTTGCTCAAGCTTGCCGATCTCGCCAGCGGCCATCCGGTCGTGCGCCGCGCGGAAGGACGGGTCGAAGCGACGGTTGAAGCCGATCATTACCGTGGCGTTGAGATCGCGAATGTCGTTCCAGCACTGCTCGACCTTCGCCATGTCGAGCGCGATCGGCTTTTCGCAAAGGATCGCCTTCCCGGCCCGGGCGGCGGCCGTGATGAACTCGACATGCGTGTCCGTGCTGGTCGCGATGAGAACGGCATCGACCTCCGTATCCCGCAGAACTTCCTCGATGGAGGCGGCTGCCTTCACTCCGAGTTCCGCCGCCATGCGATCGGCGGCGGCGGTCACCACGTCGAAGACTGAGGTGAGGCGGGCCTGCGGATGCCGCGCGAGGTTGCGCGCATGCATGGTTCCGATGCGGCCACAGCCGAGAACGGAGAAACGGATCATCATTTTTCTTTCGTGTGGCGAGGGCGTGTGAGTGTTCGGGTCGGCGTGCGAGATGTCGGCAACGGCCAAAGAGGGCAGGGCGCCGGAGCGCTGAGTCGGCAGGCGATCCTTCCCTCACGCGCCGCTTAGATTGGAGCGTTTCTTTTTCTTCGATCTAATTCTGGAAGTCGTATTCCATTCACGCTATGGGATGTCAACGGGAGATGACGCCCATGCAGGACGTAGGACATGATTTCGCTGGCGCGGGGGAAACGGACGAAGTGGCGCATGTCGCCGCGCCACCCGCCGAGACCCCGCGCGATTTCCGAACCCTGCGCGCGCTGATCCTGGAACGACGGGACGGGCTGCCCAAGCGGTTGATCCAGGTCGCCGAATTCGCGCTCCAACATCCGTCGGAGATCGCCTTCGGCCGCGTCGCCGAACTCGCGAGGCAGGCGGGGGTACAGCCCTCGACGATGATCCGCTTCGCCCAGGCGCTCGGCTATTCCGGCTTCTCCGATCTCCAGCTCGTCTTCCAATCCCATGCCCGCGACCGCTGGCCCGACTACAATACCCGTCTCGAAGCGCTGCAGGGGGGCGCGATAAGCGGGGACGTAGCCGCATTGCTGGATGGGCTGGTCGAAGCCTCCTGCAACTCGACAATCAGTTTCCGTCAAAGCGTTGACCTCGTCGCGCTGGAGCAGGCCGTCGTGGTCTTAGCGGCGGCGCGGACTATCCATATCGTCGGTGTGCGGCGCGCCTTCCCTGTCGCGATCTACCTCACCTATGCGTTGCAGAAGCTCGGGGCGCGCTGCGATCTGATCGACCAGCTTGGTGGGCTAGGCGGCCGCCAGGTCGATCTCATCGATCCGGAGGACGCGCTGCTGGCGGTGAGCTTCACGCCCTACGCGAGCGAAACCTTGTCGATCACGCGCGCTGCCTTCGATCGCGGCGTGCCGGTGATCGGCATCACTGATTCCCCCTTTTCACCGCTTGTCCAGACCGCATCTGTCTGGCTGGAGGTTGCCGAATCTGATTACGCCGGCTTCCGCTCCCTCGCGGCGACCTTCGCTTTAGCAACGACCCTGGCCGTCGCTTTGGTCAGCCGCCGCTCGGCGACCGGTTCGGCTCAAGATTCTTCGGATCAAACTAAAAGGAATGAATGAACCATATTGACTTCGATTTGGAATACTGATTTTAGTGTGCTCGGCTGATCCTGAGGGGTCGGCCCAATGAATTCGGGAGGACGTAAATCGATGCCAGCCCCAAGCCTGGATCTGATCGCGATCGGCCGCAGTTCGCTCGACCTCTATGGCCAGCAGATCGGCGGTCGGCTTGAGGATATGGGCAGTTTCACCAAAGCCGTTGGCGGCTGCCCGTCGAATATCGCCATCGGCACCGCGCGTCTCGGCCTGCGTTCCGCTCTCATTACCCGTGTCGGAGATGAACAGGTCGGCCGCTTCATCCTGGAGCAACTGGCGCGCGAGGGCGTGGAGACCGCCGGCGTCGTCACCGACAAGGCGCGCCTCTCGGCGCTGGTCATTCTCGGCGTACGCGACAGCCACACCTTTCCGCTCATCTTCTACCGAGATGACTGCGCCGACATGGCTCTATGCGAGGACGACATCGACGAGGCCTTCATCGCCTCGGCCGCCGCTGTCGTCGTCACCGGCACCCATTTCTCCCGCCCCGGCGTCGCCGCCGCGCAGAACAAGGCGATCCGCATCGCCACGGCGAACGGCCGCAAAGTCATTTTCGATGTCGATTATCGCCCCAACCTCTGGGGCCTCGCCGGCCATGACGCCGGCGAAAGCCGCTACATCCGTTCGGACGAGGTGACCGCCCATCTGGCGCCGGTTCTCGCCCAATGTGACCTCATCGTCGGCACGGAGGAGGAGCTGCATGTCGCTGGCGGGTCCGAGGATACGTTGCAGACCATCCGCAATATCCGCGCGCTCTCTTCCGCCGTCATCGTCTGCAAGCGCGGCCCGATGGGCTGCGTCGTTTTCCCCGGTGCGATCCCTGACGATATCGAGGATGGCGTGCGCGGCCCCGGCTTCCCGGTCGAAGTCTATAACGTGCTCGGCGCGGGCGATGCCTTCATGTCCGGCTTCCTGCGCGGCTGGCTCAAGGATGAGGCGCTGGAGACCTGCTGCGCTTACGCCAATGCTTGCGGCGCCTTCGCCGTTTCGCGCCTCCTTTGCTCACCCGAAATCCCGACTTTCGCCGAACTGAAAACCTTCCTCGCCAATGGCAGCCCGCATCGCGCCCTGCGCCATGACGCGGCGCTCAACCATGTCCATTGGGCCACCACCCGGCCCGCCAGCCCGCCGGGCATCATGGCGCTCGCGATCGATCACCGTGTCCAGCTCGAGGCTGTCGCCAAGGAAGTCGGCGCGCCCTTCGCGAAGATCGATGACTTCAAGGTGCTGGCCGTGCAGGCCGCCGCCCGCGTCGCCGACGGCCGCCCCGGCTTCGGCATGTTCATCGATGGCCGCTACGGGCGCGAGGCCCTGTTCCGCGCCGCCGACCACAAGCTCTGGGTCGCACGCCCCGTGGAACTCACCGGATCCCGTCCGCTCGACTTCGAATATGGCGGCAGCCTAGGCACCCATCTCATCGAGTGGCCGACCGCGCAGGTCATCAAATGCCTCTGCTTCTACCACACAGATGACCCAGAGGAGTTGAAGCTGCGGCAGGAGCGGGAGTTGCAGCGCGTCTATGACGCCTGCCGCAGCCTCGGCCGCGACCTGCTCATCGAGATCATCGCCGGCAAACACGGCGCGCTGACCGACGACACCATCTCGACGGTGATCCAGCGCATCTACGACATCGGCATCAAGCCCGACTGGTGGAAGCTGGAGCCGCAAAAAAGCGCCAAGGCCTGGGACGCCATCAGCCAGGCCATTTCCCGCAACGACGAATACTGCCGCGGCGTCATGGTGCTGGGGCTAGAAGCGCCGATCGAGGATTTGGTCGAGGCTTTCCGCGCCTGTGCCGGTGTGCCGCTGGTGAAGGGTTTCGCGGTCGGTCGCACGATACATATCGAGCCTGCACGCGCATGGCTGGCGGGCCGCATCACGGACGCGCAAGCTGTGGACCAGATGGCCGAAAGGTTCTCCCGCCTCGTCGAGGCCTGGGGGCAGGCGCGGCGAGCGGAAGCGGCCTGAGCCGTGGACGCAATGGGGGGAACGGGCATGAACAAAATCCGGTTGACCATGGCGCAGGCCCTGGTGCGCGCCATGGCGGCGCAGAAGACGATCATCGAGACGCCGGATGGCAAAACGTCGACCGTGCCGTTCTTCGGCGGCGTCTGGGCGATCTTCGGCCATGGCAATGTCGCCGGCATGGGCGAGGCGCTGCATGGCATTCGCGAACGGCTTCCGACCTATCGCGCGCATAACGAACAGGCGATGGCCCATGCCGCCATTGCCTATACCAAGGCGCTGCGCCGCCGCCGGGTGATGGCCTGCACAACATCGATCGGGCCCGGCGCGCTCAACCTCGTCACGGCCGCTGCACTCGCCCATGTCAATCGCCTGCCGCTGCTTCTGTTACCGGGCGATATCTTCGCCACCCGCCGCCCAGATCCGGTCTTGCAGCAAGTCGAGGATTGGAGCGACGGCACGATCAGCGCGAACGACGCCTTCCGCCCGGTCTCGCGTTATTTCGATCGCATCACGCGCCCCGAGCAGATCATCCCAGCCTTTGCGCGCGCCATGCAGGTTCTCACCGATCCGGCGGAATGCGGTCCGGTGACGCTCGGCCTCTGCCAGGATGTGCAGGCCGAGGCTTATGATTTCCCCGCGCATATGTTCGAGGACAAACTCTGGGTGCCGCGCCGTCCGCGGCCCGATGTCCATGAATTGGGCGAGGCCGTGCAGATGTTGCTCGGCGCGAAACGCCCCTTCATCGTCTGCGGCGGCGGCGTGCTCTATTCGGAAGCCGAGCGCGAGCTGGCCGATTTCGCGCAGAGCTACGGCATTCCAGTCGGTGAGACGCAGGCCGGCAAATCCTCGCTGCCCAGCACGCATCCTATGAATCTCGGCGCAATTGGCGTGACCGGCACGGGCGCCGCCAATACGCTGGCGGCGGAGGCGGATGTCGTCCTCGCGATCGGCTCGCGGCTACAGGATTTCACCACCGGATCCTGGGCGCTTTTCCAGGGGGACGGTCGTCGCATCATTGGCCTAAACACGCAGGCTTTCGACGCCGGCAAGCACAATGCTCAGCCGCTGCTCGCCGATGCGCGCGCCGGGTTGTCGGAACTTGCGGCGGCGCTGGGCGACTGGCGCGCACCCAAAGCTTGGGCGGGTCGCGCGGCGGAGAACAAGGCGAGCTGGACCGTCGAAGCCGCCGACTACACGGCGGCACCGGTCGCGGAGAGCAACGAGCTACCCTCCGACGCTCAAGTAGTTGGCGCGGTCCAGCGGCAGACGCAGGCGGATGACGTCATCGTCTGTGCCGCCGGCGGGTTGCCGGGCGAGCTGCACAAGCTGTGGCTGGCGAGCAAGCCGGGCGGCTATCACATGGAATACGGCTTCTCCTGCATGGGCTACGAAATCGCCGCTGGCCTCGGCGTGAAAATGGCCGAGCCCGAGCGCGAGGTCATCGTGATGGTGGGCGACGGCTCCTACCTCATGCTGAATTCCGAGATCGCGACCTCCGTTATGCTGGGCCACAAGATAACCCTCGTGATCCTCGACAACCGAGGCTACGGCTGCATCAATCGCCTGCAACGCGCGACCGGCGGGGCGCCATTCAACAATCTCCTGCGGGACGCTGTGCATGAGGTGCTGCCGGAAGTTGATTTCGCGATGCATGCGCGCAGCCTCGGCGCAGTGACGGAGAAAGTCGCGAACCTCGCGGCACTTGGCCCAGCGCTGGAACGCGCACGCGCAAGCACACGGACTTATGCCGTGGTCATCGACACGGATCCGCTCATCAGCACGGATGCCGGTGGCTATTGGTGGGATGTCTCGGTGCCGGAAGTCTCCGTCCGCAGCGAGGTCCGCGCCGCACGCGAAAAATACGAAGCCGCCATCGAGCACCAGTTCATCGGCAATTGACGATGGGCTGGGGCGCCCGCATCGCGAAGGAAACTGCCGCACCATGACCATCCGCATCGGGGCCAATCCCATCTGCTGGTCCAATGACGACATGGTCGAGCTCGGCGGCGACACGACGCTCGAGACGATTCTCAGCGAAGCGCACCAGGTCGGCTTCGAGGGCCTCGAGTTGGGCAAGAAATTCCCCCGTACCCCAGACGCGCTGAAGGCCGCGCTGGCGCCTTATGATCTCGCCTGCATCTCCGGCTGGCACTCCGCCAAGCTGCTCACGCGTGATGCCAATGCGGAGTTCGCCGCCATGGGCAAGCACCTCGCTTTGCTCAAGGCGATGGGCAGCACGGTCATGGTGGTTTGCGAAACTTCCAACACTATCCAGGGCGAAATCGAGACGCCTCTGTCACGCCGCCCGCATCTCAAAGGCGATGAGTGGAAGGTTTTCGGCGCGCGGATGACCGCCGTGGGTGACCGGCTGCTGACCGAGGGCATCCGCATTGTCTACCACCACCACATGGGCAGCGTCGTGCAGAGCGATGACGATATCCATGCCTTCATGGCTCATACAGGACCGTCGATCGATCTGCTGCTCGATACCGGCCATGCGGCCTGGGGCGGCGCCGATCCGGCGGCGCTCGCGGCCCGCTATCGCGATCGTATCAGCCACGTCCACACCAAGGATATTCGTCCCGCCGTACGCGCGCAAAGCGATGCCGAGGACTGGAGTTTTCTCAAAAGTGTCCTCAACGGCGTCTACACCGTGCCCGGCGACGGCACGATCGACTTCGCGGCGATCTGCCGAAGTCTCCCAGGCTATTCCGGCTGGGTCGTGCTGGAGGCCGAGCAGGATCCGAAGAAGGCCAATCCGCTCGTCTATACGACGAAGGGCTATGCCTATCTCAAGACAGTGCTGACACAGACGGGGCTG
This sequence comes from Acidisoma sp. S159, assembly GCF_009766125.1. Lineage (NCBI taxonomy): Bacteria > Pseudomonadati > Pseudomonadota > Alphaproteobacteria > Acetobacterales > Acidocellaceae > Acidisoma > Acidisoma sp. S159. The sequence goes on along the minus strand of NZ_LMUG01000008.1, from coordinate 159,025 downwards.
ATGTGATGTCGAAGCTTCTGCTCCATCCGAACGCACCCGATGGCGACGGCTATATCCACGACATCACGCCCGCTAGCGCCGGCTGGGATTATGTCGGTTTCGCCGCGCTCGAACTAAAACCCGGCCAGCGCGTGACGCGCGAGACCGGCGGCACCGAAGTCTGCCTCGTTATCCTTTCGGGCCGCGCCCGCATCGAAGCGGGCGCGGAGGATTTCGGCATGCTCGGCGAACGCGAGTCGGTTTTCGATGGCATCGGCTGGTCCGTCTATATCCCCGCGCATTCCCGCTGGACTGTGACCGCCGAGACCGCCGCCGAAATCGGCGTCTGTTCCTCCCCCGCCGAAGGCAAGCTGCCCGCCCGTGTCATCACACCGGACGAGGTGGGGCAGGAAACGCGCGGCAAGGGCACCAATACCCGCTATGTGCGAAACATTCTGCCGGATACCGGCATCGCCGAATCTCTGCTCGTGGTGGAAGTCGTCACCCCCGGCGGCAATTGGTCGAGCTACCCACCGCACAAGCATGACGTGAACGATCCGCCGCGCGAGACCTATCTTGAGGAAACCTACTATCACCGCCTCAAGCGCGGCTCAGGCTTCGCGCTACAGCGCGTCTATACAGACGACCGATCACTGGACGAGACGATGGCGGTCAGCGACCGTGATGTCGTGCTGGTGCCGAAAGGCTACCACCCAGTCGGCGCGCCGCACGGTTTTGATCTTTTCTATCTCAATGTGATGGCGGGACCGGTGCGCGAGTGGCGCTTCACCATGTCGCCCGACCACGCATTCCTGACCTGGTAAGCAGCGCATCGCGCGCGAGGAGTCGAAAGTGGATACTGTTCAGCACTATATCGGGGGCAAGCTGACTTCCGGCGCTTCCGCGCGACGGGCGAAGGTCTACCAGCCGGCGGATGGTTCGGTCGCGCGCGAAGTCGTTCTCGGCACGCGTGACGATGTCGATGCCGCGGTGCGTGCGGCGGCCGCCGCCTTCCCAAAATGGGCCGCGACGACCCCGCTGATGCGC
>NZ_LMUG01000008.1:0-157989 GCF_009766125.1 Acidisoma sp. S159 | reverse complement strand
GGACTTTGGCGCGCCTTGGTGGCCGGAGTTTGGAGCGCGACAGCCAACCGGACGAGCGGCCGCTTACACCGCTCGCCGACCCTGACTGCAGCAACGTAGGCAATCTGCGTCGGGTTTCGCAATCGGTGGGCCGTGTGGCGCAATGATGGTCAGACGGGCAACTTCATCGGGCCTTCTGGAGCGGGCATCCCACTTGCCGCCGCACCCCAGACGGACTGATCGAAATTCACGATGGAACCGGTCATCAGCCCTGCGTCGTCCGAGACGAGGAAGTTCACGGCGCGAGCGGCCTCCGCTGGATCGACAAGCCGGCCAAAGGGAAGCTGCTTTGCCGCCTTCTCCAACCAGTCGGGATCATCCGCAGCCTGATTCTTCTGTTCCTGATCCGACGCCATCCAGCCAACGTTGAGCTGATTTATGCGTATGCGGTTTCCGGCTACCGAGAAGGCTGTATTAGCAGTTAAGGTCGTGAGCGCCCCTTTCGAGGCGCAGTAGGCATTAATAAATGGCTGGCCGGAAAGAGCCGAAATCGAACCGATATTACAGATGGCGCCCTCGATCCCATCACGGATCATGAGCTTGATCGCTCCCTGCATCAGGAAGTACGGACCGCGGACGTTGGTTGCGAAGATGCGATCGAATAAGGCGGGATCCGTGTCGAGGATCGTTCCTCGTTCAGTGGAAGCACCTGAATTGACCAGAACATCCAGGCGGCCGAAGCGCCGATCAGTTTCAGTGATAACTCGGCGGCAATCGTCGACGGAGCCGAGGTCAGCGCGAATAAAAACTATTGGCACGCCGAATTCCTCCGACAGCCCCTTCGCGAGAGTGTTGCCCCGCTGCTCGTTGCGGCCTGTCACGGCTATCCCTGCGGCGCCGGCTGCCGCGAGCCTCCGGCCGATTGCTGCTCCCAAACCTTGGGTCGCGCCCGTCACCACGCAGACCTTTTTGTCCATCCGGTTCATGGACCGACCTCGTATCCTGTCAGCGCCATAATCCGCAGAAGCTCGGCATGCCCCTTTTTTGCCATCGCGAGTGGCGGATTCTTCTTTGGGTCCTGCTCTGCCTCCACGACGAACCAGCCTTGGTAGCCGTAGGAAGCAAGTTTTCCGATGATCGATTCAAAATCTAGCGAACCGTCACCGGGAACTGTGAAAGCTCCCTTCACCACTGCGTCGAGAAAGCTCTCCTTGGCCCGGTCGATGCTATCGATCACCGCTCCTCGCACATCCTTCGTGTGGACATGACTGATACGGGCGTGGTGTTTATCGATTACGCGCATCACATCGCCACCAGCGAACGCCATATGACCGGCATCGAAGAGCAGTGGCAGACCCCGACCGGAGTGCTTCATGAGCAGGTCAAGCTCGGCCTCGGTTTCGATAGCGGCGGCCATATGGTGATGGTAGGAAATGGGCATGCCCTGCTCCGCACACCACTCGGCGAAAGCCGTCATTTTGTGCCCGTAAATCCGGATCTCCTCTTCGGAGAGCTTGGGCTTGGTCGCGAGCGGCGCGGAACGGATACCCTGAATTGAGCGCGCCGTTTCGCCGTAAACGATGCAGGGCGCGCCGGCCGCAACGAAAAAGTCCAATTGGGCACGGATCCGGTCCTTCTCCTGCTCGATGTCCCCATCGAGCAGTAGGCCAGAGAACCATCCTCCACACACCGAGATGCCGTGGCGTTTCAGAATTGGCCCCAGCTCATTCATATCCATCGGAAAGCGGCGCCCGGTTTCGGAACCGGTGAAGCCCGCTTCTCTCGTTTGCCGGAGACATTCATCCAGGCTGACGTCGTCCGACAGTTCCGCGAGGTCGTCATTCCACCAGGCGATGGGCGCGATACCTAGCTTTGCTTTCATGACCGTTAGACCCCAACGCGTTGCTTCGTGCGGATTTCCTCCTGGTGTTTCCGGGCGGCTTGCACGGACTCCCGCGTGGAAACTTCAGGCACGCCAACGTCCCAATCTGCGTCACCTGGTGTCCACGCGAAGGCGTCTGTCGTGATGGACAGCACAGTAGTCCGGTCATTGGCCTTGGCCCATTCAAGGGCTGGAGCCAGCTCGGCAAGACTGTCGCAATGGCGTGTCGCCGCACCCATCGATTCCGCATGCTTGATGAAGTCGACATGCAGGGGTGCACCGGGATTCTTCACGCGGCTATCGACGAGCAGATTGTTAAACCCTGGCACGCCCTTGGCCTGCTGCAGGCGATTGATTACCGCGAAACCGCCGTTGTCGCAGACCACGACGATCATCTTGTGGCCTGTCAGCACCGTCGAGTAGATGTCGGAGTTCATCATCATATAGGAGCCGTCGCCAACCATCACGATCGGCGTGCCCCCAAGCCCGCCGGGGCCGCTATTGGCCATGGCGTGACCCCAGCCCGCGGCAATCTCGTAGCCCATGCAGGAAAAGCCCCATTCGAGATCGAAGGTATTCGGCGACTTCACGCGCCAGCCTTTCGAGACTTCCCCAGGAAGACCGCCGGCGGCGGTGATGATTGTGTCAACGTCTCCTGCTGCCTGGTTTACGACGTGGACGACCTGGGCATAGGTTGGAACCGGGGCATTGCTGGGCGCCTGGAGCTTGGCCAGAAGCTCGTCCCACTCCTTGAACAAGGCCTGAGCCCGGGTCATATAGTCGGGCTTCACCTTCCAGTCACCAAGAGCTTGCGTGAGCTCGGCTACGGTTTCCAGCGCATCCCCTACGACAGCGACTGCACGATGCTTAATCGCATCGAAGCGGGCGGTATTGATGGATATGAACCGCGCCGTCTGACTGAAGACCGTCCAGGACCCAGTCGTGAAGTCCTGCAGCCGGGTGCCCACCGCGAGGATGACGTCGGCTTCGCCTGCCAAAGTATTCGCCGATGTGGATCCGACGATACCGATAGGCCCAGCGTGGGCCTCGTGATAATGCGTTAAGCACCCTTTGCCCGCGATGGTTTCGACAATCGGGATGCCATGCTTTACCGCAAAAGCAGCGACCGCGTCCTCCGCCAGCGAATAACGCACGCCGCCGCCCGCGATTATCAGTGGCTTCTTCGCCGTCTTCAGAAGTTCCACAGCTTCCGCAAGCTTCCGCCGGTCCGGCCGTGGACGCGGAATGCTCCATAGCTGCGGTTCGAAGAAGGCCTTCGGATAGTTGAAGGCGATTTCCTGAGTGTCCTGCGGCAGTGAAATAAAGGCTGGTCCGCAATCGGCCGGATCAAGCATCGCTGCCACAGCCTGCGGTAGCGAAGAGAGAATTTGCGCGGGGTGGCTGATCCGGTCCCAGTAGCGTGTGACCGGCTTGAATGCATCATTAACCGTCATGGTCGGGTCGCCGAAGTTCTCGACCTGCTGCAAAACCGGATCGGGGATGCGAGTGGTGAATGTGTCGCCCGCGAGCAAAAGAAGAGGCAGCCGGTTCGCGTGGGCGGTGCCCGCCGCCGTCACCATGTTTAAAGCGCCGGGACCGATGGACGAGGCGGCGACCATGATCTGGCGCCGCCGCTTGCCTTTGGTGAAGGCAGTAGCGGCAAGGGCCATCGACTGCTCGTTCTGTCCACGCCAGGTCGGCAGCCTATCCTTGACCGCCTCCAGCGCCTCCGAGAGGCAACTTACGTTGCCGTGGCCAAAAATCCCGAAGACGCCCGGGAAGAGAGGCACTCTGGTGCCGTCGACCTCTGTGAATTGCTGCGCCAGCCATTCCACGACAGCCTGAGCCATCGTGAGGCGGATTGTCGCCTGTGTCATTTTGTTTCCTCCCTTTAGACGGGTTGTGACCACCATACGCTGGTGCATTTAATATTGACAACCCCGGCGTAATGCAACATTAATTGCTGAACGAAAAACGGGGGGCGTCCTAATGATCAGAATCGCGCTGCTTGGGTGCGGGCGCATCGGCGCTATGCATGCGATCAATATCGCGACACACCCGCGTGCGCGGCTTGCGGCAATATACGATATTAACCGTTCCACGGCAGAAACTGTCGCCGCTTTAACTGGAGCTCCGGTAATGGAGTCCGCGGCTGCCATTTTCGCGTCCCCCGAGGTGGATGCCGTTCTGATTGCTACGGCAACTGATACCCACGCCGATCTTCTGGAACATGCCGTCGCGGCAGGCAAGCCCGTACTCTGTGAAAAGCCCATCGACCTCAGCCTGGCGCGTGTAAACCAGTGCGCGGCGGTTATTCGCGGAACGCCACTCCCAATCCAGATCGGTTTTGTCCGGCGCTTCGACCCGGGACATAAAGCTGTGCACGATGCCGTCCGCACTGGCGATATCGGCGAACTTCACCAAGTCATTGTCACCTCGCGCGATCCGGGGCTCGCACCCGAGGGTTATCTGAAGGTTTCCGGCGGCATCCTGCGGGACATGACGATCCATGATTTCGACATGGCGCGCTTCATTTTGGGAGAGGAACCGGTGGATGTTTTCGCTACCGGTTCGCGTCTCGTGTCACCTGCGCTGATGGAAGGTCTCGGAGACTACGACACGGTAACAGTTGCGATGACCACTGCATCTGGCAAGCAAGCCATCATTATCAACTCGCGCGAAGCGGCGTACGGATACGACCAGCGTGTGGAAGCCTTCGGCAGCAAGGGCCTTGCCGTTTCAGAGAATCGGCGGCCGCATCACATGACACTTTCAGGCCGCGGCTTTACGGAAACGGCCGCGCCTCTGCTCGACTTCTTTATTGAGCGCTACACGGAAGCTTTCGAAGCTGAGATTACCGCTTTCGCGCAAGCGGTGGAAACGGGGCAGCCGGCAGTTGTCGGTTTCGAGGATGGACGCCTGGCGCTCGTGCTAGCTGAGGCGGCGATCAAGTCGATCGCCGAGCGCCGTGTCGTTGAAGTAACGGAGGTTGCGTGATGTATACAAAGTTCGGATTGTTCATCGGCGGTGCTTGGCGGCAGGCAACAGACGGCGAAACGGTGCCGGTGATGAGCCCTGTCTCGGAAACTCCTCTGGGAGATGTGCCGCAAGCGGGTGTCGCAGATACTGAGGCGGCGCTGGCCGCCGCTGAAGAGGGGCTAGCTCGCTGGCGTGCCACTCCTGCCTTCACGCGCGCTGACGCCCTCCACGCCATCGCCGACGAAATGGCGCGCCGCACCCCCGAAGCGGCGCGGATGATCTCAAGTGAGACAGGCAAGCCGATTGCGCAAGCGAGCCGCGAATGGGTTTTGAGCACCGATCAGTTCCGGTGGTACGCGGAAGAGGCCCGCCGCATCTATGGCCGGATAGTGGAAAGCCGCGTTCCGGGCGGCCGCTACGAGGTGAGCCACGAGCCCATTGGCATTGCAGCAGCCTTCACCGCCTGGAATTTTCCTGCCGCGCTGGTTGCCCGGAAGGTCGCGCCCGCTCTAGCCGCGGGGTGCTCCGTTATTGTTCGCCCATCCTCGCAGACGCCAGGCGTCGCAATGGTGATGATTGACTGTTGCCTGGCTGGCAACCTCCCGCCAGGAGTGGTGAATCTGGTCGTTGGACCAACCGCCACGACCTACGGGCCGATTATGGCGTCTAAAGCGGTGCGGAAGGTCTCGCTCACCGGTTCTACCCGTGTTGGACAGCAAATGGTCCGCGATGCCGCTGACACAATGAAGAAGGTATCGATGGAGCTCGGCGGCAACGCGCCGCTCATCGTCTACGGCGACGCAGATTTGACTACGGCTTTGAATGCAACGGCAGCGACCAAATATGCCAATGCCGGACAGGTGTGCGTTACGCCCGACCGGTTCTATGTCCACGAGAGCCTCCATGACGCATTTGTCGAAGGTTTTGTCACCCGGGCGAAAGCTATCAAGCTCGGCGATGGCCTGGATGAAGCGGTGGCCATGGGTCCCCTTATCAACGCCCGCCGCGTGACCGAAATTGAGGGAATTGTAGCCGAGGCCGTGGCTGCCGGTGCGAAGGTGCTTGCCGGGGGGCGCCGCCCTTCCGGCTTCAACAGCGGCCACTTCTACGAGCCCACCGTTATTACGGACGTGACAGACGATATGCGCGTGATGGCGGAAGAGAATTTCGGTCCAATCGCCGCGATTACACGTTTCTCGAGCGATGATGAAGCCATCGCGCGCGCCAATTCGTCTGACATGGGACTTTCCGCCTACGCCTTTACAAGTTCGCCAGGACGCGCCCGCCGCACAGTGGCGGAGCTCAAAGCCGGAATGGTGGGCATCAACTCCTTTGCCCTCGCAGCGTCAGAAGTGCCTTTCGGAGGGACGAATTTCTCAGGAATGGGCCGGGAGGGAGGGGTCGAAGGCATCCGCGACTACCTAGACGTAAAGTTGGCGCAGGTAGTCTTCTGATATGATCACCAACCGGCTTAAGCAGCTCTGGGCTGAGGGGAAACCCACGATCAACGGCTGGTGCTCGATAGGTAACCCCTTCACCGCCGAAATCATGGCCGCCCAGGGATACGATTCGGTAAGCATCGACGTACAGCACGGCGCGCTCGATTACACGAGCGTGTTGCCCATGCTACAGGCGATGCGGGCCTCGGGTGTCGTGACAATGGCCCGGGTGCCGTGGCTGGAGCCCGGTGTCATCATGAAAATCCTCGATGCGGGCGCCTACGGGATAATTTGCCCGATGGTGAATACGGCCGAGCAGGCGGCGGAGTTTGTCAGCTATGTGCGTTATCCTCCACTCGGGCAGCGCAGTTTCGGACCAACCCGGGCGGCCTATTCTGCCGGCGCGAATTACGCTGCGGAAGCAAACGGCGAGATCCTGGCGTTTGCGATGATCGAGACCGGACAAGGCATGAGCAACCTTGAGGCAATTGCAGCCACCTCTGGTCTCGACGGCATCTATGTCGGCCCGGCGGACCTCGCGCTGAGCCTGTCCAGTGGCCGTCTCACCCCGGGTTTTGACCGCGAGGAGCCGGAGATGATCGAAAGACTGCGAGAAATCATAGCTGTCTGCAAAAAGCACGGCATTCGCGGGGCGCTTCACTGCGGCACAGCGGAATACGCCGCACGGGCGATCGGCTGGGGGTTCAACATGACCACCGTGTCCGGCGATTCGAGGCTGCTCGCAGCCGCGGCCACCGCGAGTGTCTCGAAGTTCCGCGCGCTCGTAGGAGGAAATGCCGCAAAGGTGACGGGAGGGGGTTACTGATGCCTCACGTCCTGATCGCGGGAAGCTTGCACCGATCGGGCATCGCCCTGCTGAACAGCACCTCTGGTGTGACCTATGATTATGTCGAAGAGGTCTCAGAGGACAGCTACGCGCCTTTCATCGGCGCCGCTGATGGGCTGATCATCCGTACGCAGCCCTTGTCCGCAGAAACCGTGGAGAGGGCGCCAAGACTCAAGATTGTTTCGCGTCATGGCGTAGGTTACGATTCAGTTGATCTCAACGCACTGAATGCGCGCGAGATTCCCCTCTGCATTGTCGGCGACGTAAACTCCATCTCCGTCGCTGAACATGCAATGACGCTCATCCTTGCGTGTGCGAAGTTTCTTGTCAGGGCGGATCGTTCGGTCCGTGATGGCAAATGGGGCTGGCGCAATAAACTTGAAGTAGGAGAGGTTAGCGGCAAGCGCCTTCTTATACTGGGTTACGGACGGGCCGGACGGCATCTGGCGCGGATGGCGGCAGGATTCGGAATGGATATCCGCGCCTACGACCCATTCCTGTCCAACAGCGGTAACTGGCCCGCAGGACCGGTGGAAGCGGTTGACAGTCTGCTGGACGGACTTGCGTCGGCTGATTTCATATCGATTAACGTGCCCAGGGCAGACAAGCCGCTCATTGGTGATGCGGAATTGCAGCGGGTCAAACCTGGCGTCATTCTCGTCAATACGGCCCGGGGAGGCGTCGTGGACGAAGCCGCACTCGCCGCGGCTTTGGCTGACGGTCGCGTAGCGGCCGCCGGCCTAGACGTGTTCGACGACGAACCGCCTGCTGCAGGCAATCCCATACTTGCCTTCGATCAGGCAATCCTAACGCCGCACGTCGCCGGGCTGACGGCGCAAGCCGCGGAACGCATGGCCGTCGCGTCCGTGCGGAACGTCCTGGATTTTTTCGCGGGGCGGCTTGACCCCACCCTCATCGTGAACAAGGGCTTCAAAAAATGACGGAGCGCAAGCTGCGTATTGGCTTGATCGGTAGCGGCTTCATGGGCAAGACACATGCCTTCGGCTACTCTGCGGCGTCGCGGGTTTTCGAACTGCCGCTCCAGCCCGAACTCGCCTGCCTGGCCGACATCAACGAAGAGGCTGCCGCGAAAGCCGCTGCCGCGCTGGGCTTTGCGCGTTCCACCGGAGACTGGCGTGCTCTCGTCACAGATCCTGAGATAGACGTCGTCAACATAACCGCTCCAAATGCCTTCCACAAAGAGATGACGCTCGCGGCTATTGCTGCCGGAAAGCATGTTTACTGCGAGAAGCCCTTGGCCCCCATTGCAGGCGACGCGCGGGAGATGGCGGAAGCGGCAGAGGCCAAGGGTGTCAAAACCCAGGTTGGGTTCAATTATCTTTGCAATCCAATGTTCAGCCTGGCGCGAGAGATGATCGCCGCCGGCGAACTCGGTGAAATCCGCGGCTACCGTGGTCTTCACGCGGAAGATTACATGGCTGACCCGCTGAGCCCCTTCACCTTCCGCCACGACCCGACCGGCGGCGGAGCACTGGCCGACCTTGGCAGCCATGCACTGGCCACGGCTGAGTTCCTGCTCGGACCGGCAGCGGGGCCGATCACCCGCGTCCTGGGTGATTGCGTGACGGTGGTCAGCGAAAGACCGGATGGCAAAGGCGGCACCCGCCGCGTTGAGGTAGATGATATTGGCCGAGCTTTCCTGCGTTTCGAGAACGGCGCCACTGGTTCGGTTGAGGGTAACTGGGTCGCAACCGGGCGTACCATGCAGCATGACTTCGAAGTCTTCGGCACCAAGGGCGCCCTCGCTTTCACGCAGCAGCGGTTCAATGAACTCCATTTCTTCTCAGCGGACGACGCTCGCGGCCGCAAGGGCTTTCGCCGCATCGAGGCCGGCCCTGACCACGCTCCCTATGGTCTGTTCTGTGTTGCTCCCGGTCATCAGCTCGGCTTCAACGATCTGAAGGCCATCGAGGTGGCCGGGTACCTGGAAGCAATTGCCGACCGCCGTCCTGAACCATTTAACTTTCGGGCCGGCCTGCGCATTCAAACGCTGGTGGAGGCGATCCACGCCTCAAGCCGTGCCTCGGCATGGCGGGAAGTCGGCTAGACGCTCGGGTGGTGCCACCGGCACCACCGCAATGTCGCAGTGAGTAACGGCGTGGCCGATACACGACTAGCGCTTCACGATGTCGCCCGACCACGCCTTCCTGACCTGGTAAGCAGCGCATCGCGCGCGAGGAGTCGAAAGTGGACACTGTTCAGCACTATATCGGGGGCAAGCTGACTTCCGGCGCTTCCGCGCGACGGGCGAAGGTCTATCAGCCGGCGGATGGTTCGGTCGCGCGCGAAGTCGTTCTCGGCACGCGTGACGATGTCGATGCCGCGGTGCGCGCGGCGACCGCCGCTTTCCCGAAATGGGCCGCGACGACCCCGCTCATGCGTGCTCGCGTGATGTTCCGCTTTCGCGACCTCATCGAGCAGAACGCGAAGAAGCTTGCCGCCATCATCACGGATGAGCATGGCAAGGTGCTCTCCGATGCGCTGGGCGAAGTCACCCGCGGCATGGAGGTGGTGGAATATGCGACCGCCGCTCCGGAGCTGCTGAAGGGTGATTTCACCGAACAGGCCGGACGCGACATCGACGCTTTCTCGCTGCGCCAGCCGCTCGGCGTTTGTGCGGGCATCACGCCATTCAATTTTCCCGTGATGGTGCCTTTGTGGATGCTGCCGATGGCAATTGCTTGTGGCAATTGCTTCATCCTTAAACCCTCGGAGCGCGATCCCAGCGCCTCGTTGCTGCTCGCTGATCTGCTCAAGCAGGCGGGGCTGCCGGATGGCGTGTTAGGTGTGGTCCATGGCGACAAGGAAGTCGTGGATGCGATCCTGGAGCACAAAGGCATCCAGGCGGTCAGCTTCGTGGGCTCCACGCCGATCGCGGAATATATCTACCACACCGGCGTCAAGAACGGTAAGCGCGTGCAGGCGCTGGGTGGTGCGAAGAACCACGCCGTCATCATGCCGGATTGCGATCTCGACAAGACCGTCGATGCGCTGATGGGTGCGGCCTATGGCTCGGCGGGCGAGCGCTGCATGGCGATTTCCGTGGCCGTCGCAGTCGGAGGAATTGGCGACAAGCTGATTGAGACCATGGCGCCGCGCGTGCGCGCCCTGAAAATCGGGCCGGGCACGGATAGCACAGCCGAAATGGGTCCGCTCGTCACCAAGGTGCATCTCGACAAAGTCACCGGCTATATCGATGCCGGTGTGGCGGAGGGCGCGAAGCTCGTGGTGGATGGCCGCGGCCTGAAGCTGCAGGGCTACGAGAACGGCAATTTCATCGGCGGCACGCTGTTCGACGACGTGACGCCCGAGATGAAGATCTACAAGGAGGAGATCTTCGGTCCGGTACTCGCGGTCGTGCGCGCCGATGACTTCACCTCGGCCATCAAGCTCGTCAATGAGCATGAATTCGGCAACGGCACCTCCATCTTCACCCGGGATGGCGATTCTGCCCGCGCCTATATGCACCAGGTCCAGGCCGGCATGGTGGGCATCAACGTGCCAATCCCGGTGCCGATGGCCTATCACAGCTTCGGCGGCTGGAAGCGCTCGCTCTTCGGGGACCACCACATGCACGGGCCGGAGGGCGTGCGGTTCTTCACCAAATACAAGGCGGTGACCTCGCGCTGGCCGGCCGGTATCCGCGCCGGGGCGGACTTCGTGATGCCAACGCTCGCCTGACGGATTATTGCGGGGCTGCCGTGCCGGGAGCGCTTGACAAGAGTGTTCCCGGCGCGAAACCTCTAAAATTGCAGATGCGGCTCAAACCGCGCGGAAACGGGAGGGTTTATGGAGCCGAACGAGACGGTCGCAAGCGCGCCAGCGCTTGACGCCAAACCGAAGTCGACCGCGCTTGAAATGCGTGGAATCAGCAAAACCTTTGGCTCCGTCCGCGCTCTGACGAACGTTTCCCTCACGGCCTACGCTGGTGAAATTCACGCCCTGATGGGGGAGAATGGCGCCGGCAAATCGACCCTCATGAAAATCCTCTCCGGCGCCTATCATGCCGATCCGGGCGGCGAGATCAGGATCGACGGTAAGCCTTTGCAAATCGGCAGCCCCCAGGCCGGCCGCCGCTCCGGCATTGCGGTGATCTACCAGGAATTGGCGCTCGCCCCGAATCTCACCGTCGCCGAGAATATGTTTCTGGGCGAGGAAATGCGCCGTGGCGGCATGATCGACCGCGCCGCCATGAACGCCGCCGCCCGGCCTTTCCTGGAGCGTCTGTCGGCGCCGTTCTCGCCTTCCGCCAAGGTCATCAGCCTGTCGATCGCCGAACGCCAGCTCGTCGAGATTGCGCGGGCGCTGGCAGGCCATCCGCATATCCTGGTGATGGACGAGCCGACGACCTGCCTTTCGGCCCGCGAGGCGGACAAGCTTTTCGCGATCATCCGGCAGCTTCGGTCCGAGGGGATCGCGATCATCTATATCAGCCACCGGATGGGCGAGGTTTACGAACTCTCCGACCGCGTCAGCGTATTGCGCGACGGCGGCATGGTCGGGACGCTCATGCGTGCGGAACTGAATGCCCCGACGCTGGTGCGCATGATGGTGGGACGCGACGAATCTTCCTTCTACAAGAAAGAGCATCGGCCGCCGGAGGAAGGGCACCGCAAAACCGTTTTCGAGGTGCGGGACATGGCCGATGTCAGCCGCGTCCACGGCTGTTCCTTTGTGGTGCGGGAAGGGGAGGTGCTGGGTATCGCCGGTCTCGTTGGCTCCGGCCGCACAGAGCTGGCGCGGCTGATCTATGGCGCCGACCCGAAAACCCGTGGTCAGGTCTTCATCGAGGGTCAGGAGAAGCACATCTCCAATCCGCGCGACGCGATCGACGCGGGGATTGTGTATCTCACCGAAGATCGCAAGGTGCTCGGGCTGTTTCTCGATATGAGCATCAGCGGCAACCTCAATATCAACGTCATCGGCGAAGACTCCCTGACCGGCGGCGTGCTCAACCTTGCGGCCGCGCGCCGCCGGGCGGCGGCGGCCATCCAGAAACTAGGGGTGCGCGCGCCTAACGCCGAGATTAATGTCGGCAGCCTCTCGGGCGGCAATCAGCAGAAAGTGCTGTTGTCGCGCCTGCTCGAAAGCAAGCCGAAGGTGCTTATCCTCGATGAGCCGACGCGCGGCGTCGATGTCGGCGCCAAATCAGAAATTTACCGTATCATCGACGATCTGGCACGCGGCGGCGCGGCGGTCGTCGTGATCTCCAGCGAGTTGCCGGAAGTCATCGGTGTCTCCGATCGCGTCGTCGTCATGCGGGACGGCCATCTGGTGGGCGAGGTCGAGGCGCATGCCGGTGCGCCCATCACTCAGGAAGCCGTGATGGCGCTCGCCACGGATCTCGCGGCGGCTCACGCGGCGTGATGACCCCGAAGAATAAATCCTTCAGCATGAGAGGGCCGAGAAATGTCTGAAGTAGCGGGCGATCCGATCGCGGGAAAAAGTCGCGAAACGGTCACGCATGCGCAGCGCATGCGGGCGATGTTCCAGTACGCCGGGATGCTGCCGGTCCTGATCCTGCTTTGCATCGGCTTCGCCATCGAGAATGGGCGATTCGCCTCGCTCACCAATATCTCGATCGTCCTGCAGCAGGCCGCGATCAATACGGTTCTCGCGGCCGGCATGACTTTTGTCATCCTCACCGCCGGTATCGACCTTTCGGTCGGCTCGATCCTCGCCGCTTCCGCGATGGGCGCTTTGCTGGTCTCCAAGATCCATGGCCTCGGCATGCTGGGCATCGTCGCAGGGCTCGCGGTCGGCCTGGGGTTTGGTCTCATCAATGGCCTGCTTATCGCGCTGGTTCGCCTGCCGCCCTTCATCGTGACCTTGGGTTCGCTGACGGCGGTGCGCGGGATGGCGCGGCTGATGGGCAGCGACACCACGATCTTCAACGCGAACCTGCCTTTTGCCTTCATCGGCAATGGCACGCTTTTCGGCGTGTCCTGGCTCGTCATCATCGCGCTGATTGTGGTGGTGCTGTCCTGGTTCATCCTGCGGCGAACCGTGCTCGGCACTCGCATTTACGCGGTCGGCGGCAATCCGGACGCGGCGCGGCTGACCGGCATCAAGGTCGGTGTCATCCTCATCTTCGTCTACGCGACCTCGGGTTTCCTTGCCGGGCTCGGCGGCGTCATGTCCGCCGCACGCCTCTATGCCGCGAATGGGTTGCAGCTTGGGCAGAGCTACGAATTGGACGCCATCGCCGCCGTCATTTTGGGTGGCACAAGCTTCACCGGTGGCATCGGATCGATCTGGGGCACACTGATCGGCGCATTAATTATCGCGATCCTCACGAATGGGCTTGTGCTTTCCGGTGTCTCGGATATTTGGCAGTTCATCGTGAAGGGTCTCGTCATTATCGGTGCCGTGACACTCGATCGCTATCGGCTGGACCATAACGGCCGCACCTGACCGGCCCGGAACGATCCGGGCCCCATCAACGCCATTCGGAGGACAGATAATGCAGCTTACCCGTTCGGGTCTCTCCCGCCTCGCCCTCGGCGCCGCGCTCGCGGTGGGTCTCGCCAGCCCGTCTTTCGCGGCTGACATCAAGAATGTCGGCATCACCGTCGGTTCGCTCGGCAACCCCTATTTCGCCGCGACCGATAAGGGCATCCAGGCGAAAGCCAAGGAGATCACGCCGGACGCGCATCTCACCGCGGTATCGTCGGATTACGATCTCAACAAGCAGTTCACCCAGATCGACAACTTCATCGCGGCCGGTGACAGCATCATCATGCTGAATGCCGTCGACCCGGTGGCGATCCTGCCCGCGGTGAAGAAGGCTCAGGCCGCCGGCATCGTCATCGCCGGGTTCGACGTCGCGGCGACCGGTGCCGACATCACGGTCATGACCGACAACGTCAAGGCGGGCGAGATTGCTTGCCAGTACATCGTCGATCATCTGCCGGGTAAGAAGGGCAATGTCATCATCATCAATGGCCCGCAGGTCTCGTCCATCGTCGATCGCGTGAAGGGCTGCCATCAGGCGCTCGCCACAGCGCCGGACATCAAAATCCTGTCCGATAACCAGAACGGCCAGGCCTCGCGCGATGGCGGTTTCGCGGTGGGACAGAGCATGTTGACCCGCTACCCTCAAATCGATGCGGTCTTCGCGATCAACGACCCGACGGCGATCGGTTTCAGCCTCGCCGCGAAACAGCAGAACCGTAAGGACCTTTTCATCACGTCAGTCGATGGAGCCCCGGATATCGTGGGCGAGATCGCGAATAAGGACGGGATGATCAAGGCTTCTGCCGCGCAGGACCCCTACGGCATGGCCGCTCAGGCCTATGAGATTGCCGTTGGCATCGTCGGCGGCAAGAAGCCCGCGAACAACGTCATCCTGCTCGCGCCGACACTGATCACCGCGGATAACGTTGCAAGCTACAAGGGCTGGGATCCGACCGCCGCGAAGTAAGCGCGCCGGACCAGGACCGCTACAAGCCCGCGTCGATCCTCGGCGCGGGCTTTTCTTTGTCGGGGAAAGGATCGTAGCGATGACGAATGTTCCGGCGGCGAATTGGCGCGGCGTCGTGCTGATGTTCGCGGCGGGATTGGCGCTGGGCCTCGGCCCCGCAGCGCCCGCGCGTGCCGCGACGCCTGATCAGACGCAGATCGCGGACGCGCTCAAGGCCTGGATGACGGCATTCAATACGCGCGATGCCGCTCATGTCTGCGATCTCTTCGCGCCTGACCTGGTCGCTGCCGTCCAGGGCAGCCCGACCCGTCATTTCGACACGGTTTGCGCGGGCCTGCGCAAGGCGCTGGCGAATAACTCGCGCGCCTTGCACTACACGATGGCAATCCGGGACATCATCGTCTCGGGCGACCTCGCCGTGGTGCCGATCGCCTGGACGCTGCAGGAGCGTGTTGGCCAAGGCAAGCCGCGCGTCGTATCCAAAGAAATCGGCATGGACGCCTTCCAGCGCCAAGCGGACGGCAAGTGGAAAATCACACGCTTCGTGAGCTTCACGATCCCCGCGAATGCGAAGTAACCGTCTGAGTTGCGGACATGAGCCGTCGGGGGTTTCCATCGTCATCTTCGGCGAAGGCCGAAGATCCACGCCTTACTCGCGGCGAGAAGGCAAGGCGTGGATTCTCGGCCGCGGGCGGCCCCGCCTTCGCCGAGCATGACGGGGGTGAAATCACTCCTGGCACTAGGCTCCGTTCAATCCAGCGTCACCCAGCGCTGCGCCCGCGACGATTCCAGCGCCGCGTCGATGACGCGCTGAACCTCATAGGCCTCGCGGAAATCAGCGAAGGGTCGCGGCCCGCCTGCCAGCGCTTCGAGGAAGTTGCGGATCTCGATGACCTTGAGATCGTTGAAACCGATCTGGTGGCCGCCCGCGATGCAGAAGGCGCCATAAGGCGGATGCTCCGGCCCGGCCAAAATGGTGCGGAAACCGTTGCGCGATCCGTCGCGCTCGACCTTGTAATAGCGCAGCTCGTTGAAGCGTTCCTGCGAGAAAACCAGCGCGCCCTTCTCGCCGATCACCTCGAATTCCAACTGCATCTTGCGGCCGGAGGAAAGCCAGCTCGTCTCGATCACGCCACGGCAGCCACGCGCGAAACGCAGCAGCATGCGCGCTTGGTCATCGACTTCTACAGCGCGTGACCCGCCACCACCGGGCAGCGGCCGCTCGGGAATCACCGTCTCGACATCGGCGCAGAGCGCGGAAATGGGGCCCAGCAAGAACCGCGCGATGCCGATGATGTGGCTACCGATATCGGCGATGGCACCCGCGCCGCCCGCAGGGTCCAGCCGCCAGGTCCAGGGCGACTGGCGGTCGATCATGAAATCCTCGGCATGGATGCCGCGGAAAGACCAGATTTGGCCAAGCTCGCCACTGGCGATCATCTCATGCGCCAAGGCCAGCATCGGATTGCAGATATAGTTGAAGCCGACCTGCGTCACGATCCCGGCGCGCTCGGCGGCTTCCACCATTTCCAACGCCGCCACGGCGGTCGGCGCGAGCGGCTTCTCGCAATAGACCGGCTTGCCAGCGGCGATCGCGGCCAGAGCGATGGGCGCATGCAGCAGATTGGGCGCGGTGATATCGACGACATCCACCGCCGGATCCGCGACCAGCGCCCGCCAATCTCCGGTTGAGCGGGCAAAGCCCAGCCGCGCCGCGGCGCCACGCGCCAGATCCTCATTCGCATCCGCCAGCACCTCCAGCACCGGCGCCAATGCCAGGTCGAAGACTCCGCCGACGGTGCGGAAGCCCAACGCGTGGGTTCGCCCCATAAAGCCGGACCCGACAAGCCCGATGCGTACCGGTTTCTTCATGGCGTCCCCTAAACACATCGATTGCATCGCACCGCTATTTGCCACGCGCGGCCTCGCGCGTCATCGGTTCGCTCGCGCGGTTTTGCGGGGGCGAGCGGTGGCGGTAGGGTCGCGCGCGGTTGAGCTTGAAGGATGAAGCGGAATGGCTGGCGGACGGAACGACTGGAATTTCGGTAGCGACAACGTGGCGCCCGTCGCGCCCGAGATCATGCAAGCCATCGCGGCCGCCAATCACGGCACCGCCGCCTCCTACGGCGCCGACGAATGGACCCTGCGGCTGGAGGCGAAGGCGCGCGACATCTTCGAAACCGACCTCGTCCTTTTTCCGGTTGCCACCGGCACCGCCGCCAATTCGCTCGCCCTCGCGGTGCTGGTGCCTTCCTACGGCGCCGTGCTCTGCGCTGAGGATGCGCATATCAACACTGATGAGTGCGGTGCGCCCGAATTCTTCACCGGCGGCGCCAAGCTGATCGGCTTGCCGGCGCCCGATGGCCGGCTGCGGCCCGAGCAGATCAACCAGCAAGCCGAGCGGGCGCGTGCCCTCGGCGTCCATGCCGTACAGCCGGCGGCTGTCAGCATCACTCAATCGACCGAGTGGGGCGCGGTCTATTCGGCCGCCGAACTCCAAGCGCTGGGCGAGGCGGCGAAGGCGCAGCGGCTGCCGGTCCATATGGATGGCGCGCGGTTCGCCAACGCGGTCGCGCATCTCGGCTGTTCGCCGGCCGAAACCACCTGGAAGGCCGGCGTGCAGGTGTTGTCGCTCGGCGCCACGAAGAACGGCGCCATGGCGGCTGAGGCGGTCATCTTCTTCGACCGCGCCCTCGCGCGCGGCTTCGAGGAGCGGCGCAAGCGGGCAGGGCACCTCTGGTCGAAGCTCCGCTACGTGAGCGCGCAGCTCGGCGCCTATTTGGAGGACGGGCTTTGGCTGCGGAACGCTACCCACGCCAATGCGATGGCGTCGCGTCTCGCCGCTGGCCTCGCCGCCATTCCTGGCGCCTCACTCGCGGTTCCGGTGCAGGCCAATGAGATCTTCATCTGCCTGCCGGAGCCTGTGGTCGCCGGTCTCCTCGCGGAGGGTTTCGGCTTCTACCGCTGGGATGCGCGACAGAGTTCCGCCGATCCGATGGTGCGGCTCGTGACCTCCTACGTCACCGACCCGGCGGCGGTGGAGGCACTCATCGCGGCGGCTAAGCGCCTCGCGAGTTAAGCTGGATGTCTCTGGTTTGGGTCATGCTTGTTCCACCACGTCATGCTCGGCGAAGGCCGAGCATCCACGCCTTGCCTGCGAACCAAGGAAGGCGTGGATGGCACGCCTTCGCGTGCCATGACGGATCTGTCGTTCCGGTTCGGTGCTAGATCATCACGCCAAAGCGGGCGCGGCGGTCTTACGGAACCTCCGCGTAGAGCTCCCACAGGATATTGTCGGGGTCGGTGAAGTAGCAGCTCCGCGCACCCCAGGGATAATCCGCCGGCATCCGCTGGAAGAGGAGACCGCTCTCCGTCAGGGTTGCGTGCCAGCGATCCACCGCCTCGGCGCTCGGTAGTTTGATCGAGACGCAGGCGCGGTGGTCGGGGCGCGGCGATATTGGCGGGCCGTTCGGACGTTTCACATCGGGCACATGCCCCACCTGCCAGACGACCAGGCTGACGCCCCGGCTGTCGAAGGCGGCAAACCCCTCGGTCCGCCGCCGCACGGTGAAGCCCAGCTTCTCGGTATAGAAGGCGATCGAGCGGTCCAGGTCCTGGACCAGCAGGCAGATGTCGCTGATGGCGTGAAGTTCGGAGAAGTCCGTCATCATTTCCTCGCAGGCTGGCCGTCGTGCCAGCTCTTTTGACGACTGCTTAACCATTTTCGCCTTCGACGAAACGCGCGAAAGCCTGGAGGCAGGTATCGGACACGTGATGTTCGATTCCCTCGGCATCCTGTTCGGCGATTTCCAGGGGCACGCCCAAGGCGAGAAGGGTCGCGACCACCAGGCGGTGGCGGGCCCGGACCCGCTCGGCAAGCCGCAGTCCGGCAGCCGTCAGCGCGACGCCGCGATAGGGTTTGACGAGGGCGAGCCCCTCGCGCTCCAGCCGGGTCACGCTGCGGATGACGGTGACATGCGAGACACCGAGGCGACGGGCGATTTCGGCCGCGCGGGCTTCCCCGGCTGTGTCGAGCAGATCGGCGATGAGCTCGACGTAATCCTCTAAAAGCGCCGAAGCCTGGGCACGCCGGGTCTTGCTGAAGCGATGGGCTTGAGTGGGTTGGGCCGGCAATTCTGTCAAAGCGGACCCTCCCTCGCGGTCGCTGTCGCTACGCCAAAGCCAAACTGCGGCAGACATCGCACTTGATCAAGATGTAGCACATGCTACATCTTGTCTCATGGACGCGGAGGCGCAACAGACACGGAGCTTGCGGCTGAGCGGCGGGGCGACCTGGCCGCGGCGTCTGCTCGCGGCTTCTGGTCCGGGTTACGTTATCGCCGTCGGCTATATGGATCCGGGAAACTGGGCGACCGATCTGGCTGGCGGTTCGGCCTATGGCTATCGCCTGCTCTCCGTCGTGCTCGCTTCCAGCATCATGGCGATGCTGCTGCAGGCCTGGTCGGCGAGGCTCGGCCTTGTCACAGGGCGCGACCTCGCCCAGAGCTGCGCCCAGGCTTTGCCCCGGATCCCGCGCATCGCACTTTGGGCCACGGCGGAACTCGGCATCATCGCCTGCGACCTCGCCGAGGTCATCGGCACGGCGATCGCGCTGAAGCTGCTGTTCGGACTGCCGCTCCTTGTCGGCGCCATCATCACCATTGTGGACGTCATCATCGTCCTCGCCCTTCTCGGGCGCGGCATGCGCGGGCTGGAGGCCTTCGTGATCGCCCTCATCATCACGGTGATGCTGTGCTTTGCGATCCAGATGGCGCTGGCGCAGCCGCCAATCCGCTCGGTGCTCGGCGGCTTTGTGCCGACGACGCGGATCGTGAGCGACCCGGCGATGCTGTATCTCGCGATTGGAATCATCGGCGCGACGGTGATGCCGCATAATCTCTACATGCACTCCGCCTTGGCGCGCGGACGGGCGGATCGACCGGATGGAGAAAAACGCGCGGCGCTGCGTTGGGCGGTCCTCGATTCCAATGTCGCCCTTGGCCTCGCCTTCGTCGTCAATGCGGCGATCCTGGTGCTGGCGGCGGCGACCTTCTTTGCGCATGGACGGCATGACGTGACCGATATCGCGCAAGCCTCTCACCTGCTGGCGCCGCTCCTCGGGAGCCATATCGCTCCGTTGGTTTTCGGCGTGGCGCTGCTTGCCTCCGGCCTCAACTCCTCGGTGACGGGGACGCTGGCGGGCCAGATCGTGATGGAGGGTTTTCTCAACATCCGTCTGCGGCCCTGGATGCGGCGGCTCGCGACAAGGGGCCTGGCGGTGGTGCCGGTCGTGGCTTTCACCGCTTTCGCCGGACCGAACAGCGTCAACGGCCTGCTTCTTGCGAGTCAGGTCGTGCTGTCGTGCCAGCTTCCCTTTGCCGTTTTCCCCCTAGTTCGCTTCGTGGGCGACCGCCGGCGCATGGGCGCCTTCGCTCTCAATCTGCCAGCCAAGACCCTGGCGTGGGGCGTCGCCTTCCTGATCCTAGGTCTCAACCTGTGGCTGATCGGCGGATTGCTGTAACAGCGCAGTCCGACGCCGAGGCGTCAGCTTTCTCCAACACGCCGCCTCCTGCCTCCGCCGCGGCGAGAGCCATTTCAAGCAATTCGCACCGCTCGTGAAACGCCGCGATTTCCGCTTGCAGGAGTCCGCGCAATGCGGCGACCTCGACTTGAAGGTGAAACTGGGTCTTCTCAACCCGGGCGAAAAGTCGCGCGGTTTCGGTGCGATGAGACCGCAGCATCGCGTCGCGAAACCGCCTCGCGGCTGGGCGAATATCGAGGCCGACCCCGGCGAAAGTGAGGATGGCGCGGCGGCACAGACTTGGCGAATGGGGCACGGAATTCCTTTCGCCGAACCTCGCGGCTGATCGCGGGCAGTGGCAAAGTGGTTTCGTATCGTGTATGAAGTTAGATGCTGAGTCGCAACCAAAATATTTGCTGAGTCGCAACGTCTGTGACGCTTTCCCGCGCTAGCTCTCGCTGGCAATGCCCACCAGCGTCATCGTCCGCGCAGGCATGCCATCCAGGGTCGCAGCGCTGCCCGCGCCGGCTTTGGCGATTGCCCAGCTGCTCGGGAAGAACGTCGCAGGTCTCGATGCGGAACTCGCCGAACTCGCTCGCACGATCGCGGCACTGCACAAGGCGAACCCGGTGAGCCAGAGACTTGCGGCGGTCCCCGGCGACGGTCGGTCAGCGCCATCACGCTGGCGCTGACTGTGGATGCGGCGCGGTTCCGGTGGAGGCGGCACTTCGCGGCCTGGATCGGATTAACGCCGCGTGAACACTCGACCCCGGCAATCCGCGTCTCGGCGGGATCAGCCGACAGGTAGTGAGCGGCTGCGCAGCTGCTGGTCATCGGCGCGACCGCGTCATCAGACATCCGGCAGTCGCGGCGAAGCAAGGCCGCCTCGCGCTCAGTGGTAGTGCATCCAGTCTGGCAGGGCGGCGTCTGGCGCCGCCTTCATGAAGTTGAGTTGGTCGCGATAAGGCAGGAAGGTCAGTAGCGCTGCAAAGACCGCCGGGGAGGGCGGGGTTCCCCGCGAGACCCAGGCGAACAATCCCTCCGAGGTCAGGACCTTCGGCGGCAGCGACGCGAGTTCGGCGACGATCTCGGGCTGAGGCAAAGCTCCGAGCAATCCGTGGACCTTGGCGAGCGAAAAGCGTTCCCAGTCCATCGCGACCTCACGGGTGACGAAAACTCGACCGATACCCTCTGGATCATCGACCATCGGCGGCCACGCCGTGATGAAGCGCCCGGTGCGAGGATGGCGCAGGCTGAACCGGGCGCTTTCGTCGCCCGCAACAGAAACCGCCTGGTAGGAGAGGATATCGCCGATGCGATGCTCTCTCAGGAAATCGACACGAATGGCGGGATCGACAGGCCGCACGATGCGGAGCGGGATCTCCGAGCGCGAAGAGATGAGAAAGACTATATCGGCTTCCGCAAGCGGTCTCATGGCGAAAACTGGATGGCAGCCAGCCAGCTTGATGGTGTCGGGTGTCGCGTGGAGCAGTTCCCCGGTGATTCCGTCGGCGCAGAGCACGGTTCCAAAGGCGCTTACGATCCAGTGAAAATCAGCTGCCGGCGAAACGATTGGCGCGGCGGCTGTTGGCGCGGTGCCGATCACTGAAAGCAATCGCTGCGCCAGTGGGGCAAAAAGACGCGGCAAGCTTCGCCTCTCCCGAGCTTCGCGCCTGAAGGCGAAGGCCGCCTGTCGGCATCGGTTCACGAAAGCCTTCAATACCTCGCGGTCGATCCGGAGGATCTGCCGGTAGATTGGCGACAATTTATCGAGCGGCGAAAGATCCTCGATCTCGTTCGTTCCGAACCCACCGAGATCCTCCTGTGACAGCAGGCGCAGATCCGGCCGGCGATGCAGGCGATCGATCAGATGCTCGATGCTGCGGCCGGTAAACTGCATGACCTTCGCCTGCGACCAGTCCGGCGGTTTGGCAACACAGCCGTGTTCGGTCCAGTCAAGGTGATGCCCCGCAGCGTCGATATAAGGCGCCTCGACATCGAAGCGATGCGTGTCGAGCCATTGCGGGCCGACTTTGCCGGGGCGCACGAATGATTTGATGACGTTGTGATAGGACCATGGAGCCGTATGCCGGGTGAAAGCCTCAAAAGGCGGGATCCGCGGCTTTAGAACGTGACCGTTATTTCCATAGCTGCACCAGCTGAAGCCGAGGCCGTTCGCGCCGGGATAGCGGGCGAGGAAGGATTTGATCGAGAGGTCTTGCCGGAGGTGCAGATATTCGTCGCCATCGAGAAACCCCATCCAATTGAATTTCGCGCCGAATAACGCGAGAGCTTCCCGAAAGGCCGCGGACTGCCGGTCCGTACGCGAGCGCAGCTTCGCGTCCGTTCGCAACAGACGAATATCCTGGCACTGGCTCGCGGCTCTGGCGATATTGTAGGTATGATCATCCGATTCATCGTCGAAGAGGATGATCGTATCGACACCGATCGTATGGTACCAGGCAAGCCAGGCCGGCAGATCCGATGCTTCGTTCTTGATGACCGTCACGACAGCAACCTTCATGGCAATCCCGTGCATTCGTTGTCGTATGGCGCGTCACGCCGATTGGCAGGATAGGACATCAGCCTCTCGACTGTGCTCGCGCGGAGCAGCGAATGCGTGCCTTGAACGCGGGATGACTTGCCGGAAACGGGTTTCAGCTTGATGAAGATAGACGGTATATTCCGCCTCCGAAGTGACTCTGATTGATGTAGCGATGGACAAACTGCCAATGTCTCAGGCGTCAGCCTCCTCACCCTTCATGCGTGACTTCGAGGCGCCCGGCCGCTCGGTAGCGATGGGGCGCAATGGTATGGCCGCGACCAGCCACCCGGCCGCAACCCTGACCGCGATCGAGGTGCTCCGCGCGGGCGGCAATGCCATCGATGCCGCCATCGCCGCCTGTGCCGTGCAATGCGTCGTCGAGCCGGCGATGACCGGCATCGGTGGTGACTGCTTCGCGCTCTACGCGCCCAATGGCGGTGCCGAGATTCACGCCTTCAACGGCGCCGGGCGGAGCCCCGCCGGGAGCGATGCGGAGGCACTGCGGCGTCAAGGCCATGCGCGGATCCCGCCGCATATCGCGGCAGCCGTCACGATACCCGGCGCGATCGATGCCTGGTGCCGCCTATCGGCCGATCATGGCTCCATGCGGTTGGGCGAGTTGCTGCAACCAGCAATCGCCTATGCCCGGGACGGCTACGCAGTGACACCCCGCGTCGCCTTCGACTGGCGAAACGCCGAGCCCGTCCTCGCTGCGCGCCCGGCGACCGCTGAGGCCTTTCTGACACAGGGGCGGGCGCCGGCCGCCGGAACGGTGCATCGTCTTCCACAGCTGGCCGAGACCTTGGCCGCCATCGCGGAGCATGGCCGGGACGCGCTTTATACCGGGCCGGTGGCCGAGGAGCTGGTGGAGACGCTCCGGGCCGAGGGCGGTTCGCATAACCTCGCGGATTTCGCCAACCATGCCGGCCAGTACGTCACGCCGGTCCGCGCGAGTTTCGGCGACTACGAGGTCGTCGAGTGTCCGCCGCCGGGGCAGGGCATCATTGTGCTGCTCATCCTCGGCATCCTCGAGCGCCTGCCGCGCTCCGGCGGACCGCTCGACCCTGCCCGGCTGCATCTCGAGATCGAGGCGGTGCGACAAGCCTATGCGGTGCGGGATGCCGCCCTGGCCGAGGGCTCGCCGAAATCGGTCGAGGAATTTCTGGCGCCGCGCTTCCTGGACAAACTGGCGGCCCTTATCGACACGAAGAGCGCGGCGACCGAGCTTCATGGCTATCCGGGGCCCGAGCATCGCGACACGGTTTACATCACGGTCGTCGACCGGCACCGCAACGCCGCGAGCTTCATCAACTCGATCTTCTGGGGTTTCGGCAGCGGCATCCTGGCGCCTCGCAGCGGCGTGCTGCTTAATAATCGCGGTTCAGGCTTCTCGCTCGTTCCGGGTCACCGAAATTCCTTGGCGCCGGGTCGGCAGCCGCTCCACACCATTATCCCGGCGATGCTGACGCGAAAGGGCCGCGTGGTGATGTCCTTCGGCGTGATGGGCGGCCATTACCAGGCGATGGGACAGGCGGCCCTGTTGTCGAAGGTCCTGGAACAGGGCCTCGACCTGCAAACCGCGATCGACCTGCCGCGCCTCTTCCCCGATCCAATGACCGGCAAGATCGAGGCGGAGGCGACGCTGCCCGCCTCAAGCCGGGCGGGGCTGGAGGCGCTTGGCCATAGCTTCATGGCGGCGGACGACCCGATCGGCGGCGCGCAGGCGATCTGGATCGACCATGCGACGGGCGTGCTGACGGGCGGTTCCGATCCGCGCAAGGATGGCTGCGCGCTGGGTTACTAGACCGGATGCCCATCGATGGCGTGCACCTTGCGCGCCACATGTTGAACGGCGGCCCGAGGCTCCCGCGTTGACACCGGCCGCCGCCTCATGATCGGGGTGCCCCGATGAGCATCCCGATCCGCGCGTTTCTTGCTGTATTTCTGCTGCTCATCGCGAGACCGAGCCTGGCCGCGACGGCGGACGTGGCTGATTCGCCCTCATCCCCCACGGCGCCGCAGGGATTGTCGTCCGCCCAGGCGCAGCAGCTCCTCGACGTCCTTCAGGACCCGGCAAAGCGCGCGATGGTGATTACGACGCTCGAGAACTTGCAAAAGGTCGTGCCGGTCGCTGCCGTTACGACCACGCCGGCCGCCGCGGCCAAACCAGGAGCGCCACCTCCAGCCAAAGCCCCGTCTCTCAAGGCGGATGGGTTGGGTGCCGAGTTGCTGGATCAGGCCTCTTCCGCCAGCGCCGACACCGGCGCGATGCTGGCCAGAACAGCGAAGGAGATCACGGATTTCCCGGCCCTGGGTGCCTGGGTGGTTAGCGTGGCGCGCGATCCGGCCAAGCTCCGGACGGCAGGCCGCGCGGCGGTGCCCCTGGTCGTGATCTTTCTCCTCGGCTTCCTGCTTGAATGGCTCACGGTCCACTTCACCCGCCGCTTCTATGACTTCCTGGGCGGCCATCAGGCACACGCTTCGGCTGAGGCGGCGGAGGAGCCCGAAGCCCCAGCGGAAGTCCCACCCGGACCCGAAGCGGAGCCCGAGGCACGGCGCAGGCGCCTGCGAGCGGGCTGGCTGCTGCTACGTCGCTTGCCCTTCATCCTGCTCGCTTTGGCGGTCGATTTGACTGGCCCCCTGGTCTTTCTCGCCACCGCCCTGCTGGTTTTGGCGACTCCGCTGTCCGGCGGCGAGACGACGCGGCTGCTGGTTCTGGGTGCGGTCGGCATCTATGCCCGCGGCCGGGTTGCCTACTGCGTCATCAGGGCGCTGATCGCCGCGCCGGCCTTCCGCCTACGGCTGCTGCATGTCCCTGATGCCGGAGCCGCCTTCGTGCGGCGTTGGACCCGGCGCATCGTCGCACTTATAGTCTGCGGCTACATCCTCGGACGCATCGCGCTCTATCTCGGCTTGAGCCCATTCCTCGAAAATGGCTTCATCCACATGATTGCGCTCGTGGTGCATCTTCTGTTGATCTGGGCGATCATCGAATGCCGAGCGCCTGTCGCCCTGTGGATCGCCGGCACCGGGGACGAGATGACATCATGGGCGCGGCTGCGTCGCCGCTACGCGCCCTTCTGGCACATCCACGCGATGATCGTTGTGGTCGCCGTTTGGATCATTGCGGCAACGTCAGATTATGACGGCACCGCACGCCCGGTGCAGTTCGTGATGATGAGCCTCCTCATCCTCGTGCTGGCCCGCATCGTGTGGATCGTTCTGCTCGGCGGCTTCGACCGGCTATTCCCCGGCATACGCGCGACCGAGACCGCGAGTGTCGTGCGGCTGCGGGTCGCGCATTACCACAGGCCGGTGCGGGTTGCCCTGCAGACCCTCATCGTCATCGCGACGCTGCTCGCGCTGTTCCAGGTTTGGGGCCTCGGCGCCTTGAGCTGGCTTACCCATGACCGCATCGGCAGCCAATTGCTGCGGCTGATCCTAAACCTGGCCGTGACGCTGGTAATCGCGGTCGGACTATGGGAAGTGCTCAACGTCGGGATGCAGGCGCAGCTCGACGGCTTGACGCGGCGCGGCGACTACCTGCGCGCGGCGCGTCTGCGAACCATCGTGCCGCTGCTGCGCAACGCCTTGTTTATTGTCCTTGTTATATTGATCGGACTGACGGCGCTCAGCGAACTCGGCGTCAACATCGCGCCGCTCCTGGCGGGGGCGGGAATTTTCGGCGTGGCGCTCGGCTTCGGCTCGCAGAAGCTGGTCCAGGACTTCATCACGGGGATTTTCCTGCTCATCGAGAATGCCATGCAGGTCGGGGATAATGTGACCGCCGGCGGTCTTTCCGGCACGGTCGAAAACCTCTCCATCCGCACCCTCCGGCTGCGGGCGGGCGATGGCTCGGTGCATCTCATCCCCTTCAGCGCCGTTTCCACCGTCACCAACAGTAACCGGGGCATCGGCAATGCGGCCGTGGCGGTAACGGTGGACTACGAGGAGGACACGGATCGCGTCGGCGCTCTGCTGAGCAGAGTCGCCAAAGAGATGCGCGACGACGAGAAATACGCCAGCGGCATGCTCAGCGACCTCCAGCTCTGGGGCGTCGATAAGGTGGACGGAACCACGGTGACGCTCGCTGGCCAGATCGTCTGCACGGACGGGGCGCGCTGGAGCGTGCAGCGGGAATATAACCGGCGGATCAAGCTCGCCTTCCAGGAAGAAGGCATCCGCATGACGCCGCCCGTCACCGTGAGCGGCTTCCGCCACCCTCTCGATATCCGTGTGGAACGTCCGCCGGCGGCGGCCGCACCGGCCGGGGATGCGCCCGAGGCACCGAAGGACCATAACTAGAGCCATGCGAATCCTGCCCTGGCACCGCAAGCGCTATCCCGTGGTCGAGCTGCGTGGCGTCATCGCTGCCCGGCCCGGCGCCCTCAACCTGCAATCCGTCAGCGTGGCACTGGAAAAGGGCTTCGCCCTCGCGCCCAAAGCCGACAAGCGCCTCATCCTGGCGATCGAGAGCCCCGGCGGCTCCCCCGTGCAGTCTGACCTGCTCGGGCGCTTCATCCGCCGCCGCGCGGAGGAAACCGGCACGCGCGTGACCGCGGTGATCGGCGATGTGGGCGCCTCGGGCGGCTACTGGATCGCCTGCGCGGCCGATGAAATCCGGGCGAATGCCATGAGCATCGTGGGTTCGATCGGCGTGATCGGCGGTGGCTTCGGCCTCGACCGGTTGATCCATCGCCTGGATATCGATCGGCGCATCTATACCTCCGGCCGCAACAAGGGCCGGCTCGATCCTTTCCGGCCCGAGCGCCCCGAGGATGTGGAGTTCACGCGCGAGTTGCTCGACGACCTGCACGGGCATTTCAAGGATTGGGTGCGCAGCCGCCGTGGCACTCGCCTGCGCGCACCGGAGGATGAACTGTTCGACGGCAGCTACATGACCGGAACACGCGGCGTCGAAGCCGGCTTGGTCGATGCCATCGATGACGTGGACGGACTGGTACGAAGCTGGGGCGGCACGAAAGCCCGACCGCTTTGGTTGAGACCACGCAAGCCACGGGGATTGCTACGTCTCATGGGACGTAGCGCAATCGAGATGGCGACCGAGCTAACAGATGCGCGAGATCTTCCGCAATTCCGTTGAGCGTGTCTTGTCGATTGAGGAGCGCACGGCCAGCTGAGGGTGCCTAACCTCGGAACAAACCGTGCGCGCAGCTTCAACCGGCAGCCTCTCGAACCTGTACGCGCATAGGATCACGGCATCGTCAGTGGCTATTCCGGTTCGCAACGAGGAAGCGGCGATCGGCCCCTGCCTCGCCGCTCTTTTTGCTCAGACCGAGCCGCCCGATCAAATCCTGCTTTTGCTGAATAATTGCACGGACGGCACCGAGGATGTGGCACGCACGATGGCGCGGTTATGTCCATCCATTTTGCGTATCGTCACGCGCAAGCTCGCGCCACAACAGTCCAGCGCCGGTATCGCGCGTGGCCTGGCCATAGATCTCGCTGCCTCGCTCGCCGGACCGCGCGGCGCTGTGCTGACAACGGATGCGGATGGCCGTGTTCCGCCAGAGTGGGTGGCGCGGAACCTCACGGGACTGCGCGGTGGCGCCGATGTCGTCTGTGGCACGGCCACGATCGACCCGGACGATGAGCGGGCGCTCAGGCGCGAGATCGTCGAGGATGATGCGCGGGAAGCCTGCTACACGCGACTGCTCGACGAGATCGACAGCGTGATCGACCCTAACCCCGATGATCCTTGGCCGCGCCACACACAACATTCCGGCGCCAGCATCGCCTTTTCCGTCGCCGCCTTGCGCGCCATCGGCGGCGTGCCGCGCGTCGCGATTGGAGAAGATCGGGCGCTGATCGAGGCGGCGCTGAAACATGACGCCCGGATCAGGCATGATCCAGAAATCGACGTTGTTGTTTCAGGCCGGATGGTCGGTCGCGCGGAAGGCGGGATGGCGGCGACGATCGCGCGCCGTATGATCAAGCAGGACCAATGGGCCGACGACCGGTTGGAGCCGGTGGAAGCCGCGATCGCACGCTCGATCCTGCGCGCCGAGGCGAGGCGGTTGTGGCAGAAACGACCTGATCGGCGGGAGATCAGCGAAATGGCGCACGGTTTGGCAATGAGTGAGGTCGACGCCTTGGCGGCCATGTTCCGACTGCCCCGCTTTGGCGCCGTTTGGCAGGCGATCGAAAGAGCAAGTCCGAGGCTAGAGCGTCGACCGGTGGCGATGCACGAGCTGGCGGCGCTGATCTCGGAGGCCACGAACCGGCTCGCCGGCTATAAATCAGCCTTTGAATCTGAACCTCTCGGCCGCTTGCCTGCAACGGAGCCGAGCATCGACCTCGGCGAACTGGCTGCCGCTTGACGCCGGATGATCGCTCGGCGGGATTGCTCGAAGCGCTCGCCGCTCTTTCCCCGAAGCTGGCTAACCGCGCCACTGCCCTCGATCGCGAAGGCCGTTTCCCGACACAAGATATCGCTGATCTCGAAGCAATCGGCGGATTGATCGCCTCATTGCCACGCGATCTGGGCGGTTTCGGATTGGGCACGGAGCCGGGGCAGGGGCTCCAGCTCCTCGACTACCTGGAAGCCTTGGGAACGGCCAATCTCTCGGTCGGTCGGATCGTCGAGGCTCATATCAATGCGCTCCGGCTGATCATGCGTTGCGGCAATGAGGGGCTCCGGGAGGAGGCAGCGAGCGCCGTTCGTGCCGGTGGGCTGTTCGCCCTCTGGGTTACCGACGCGCCGGGCGAAAGCGCTCTGCGGTTCGAGCGCGAAGGCGGTGCGCTCATTCTGCGCGGCGGTAAAGCCTTCTGTTCCGGCGCGGGCCATGTGACGCATGCCGTCGTGACAGCGGCCGAGGCCGGAACCGATGCGCCTCGGCTGCTCATGCTCGACCTGGACCGGGGCGAGCGTGTCTCGCCTCTGCCCACCGCGATGAGCGGCATGCGCGCCGCTGTTACCGGGCAGGTGGATTTCACTAAACTCCGTGTCGATGGCGGTCGTATCATTGGCCAACCGGGCGACTACATGCGCGAGCCCGACTTCTCAGCCGGTGCCTGGCGCAGCAGCGCGGTGGCGCTGGGCGGGTTGCGGGCATTGCTAGGTCTGCTCGGCAATGCGCTGGTGGTGCGAGGGCGCGACAGCGATCCCCACCAACGGGTGCGCTACGGGGAGACTTTGATGGCATATCGGACCGGCCAGCTATGGCTGGAGCAGGCGGGACAAGCGGCGGAAAACCTGATCGCACCGCCGGAGCAGATCGTCGCTACCGTTGGCCTCGCTCGAACAATCGTCGAGAGGGCCTGTCTCGACGGGATCGAGCGGGTGCAACGCTCGCTCGGCTTGAGCGCCTTCCTAAGCGGCACCGCGGTGGAGCGCGTGGCGCGCGACCTGCAAACCTATCTTCGGCAGCCCGCGATCGATGAGGTTCTAGTACAAGCGGGCGGCTACTTCATGACACGGCCGGACGGCCTCTGGGGGAGGAGGTCATGATGCGCATGGAAGCTGTGCGGCAGGCTTGGAACGACCTGCCGCTCGCCGATCTCGACACAATCCTGCAAGGACGCGTGCCGGTCATCCTGGCGCCGCATCCCGATGACGAAAGCATCGGCTGTGGCGGGCTCATCGCCCAGGCCTGCGCCGCTGGCGTGAAGCCACAAGTCGTCATTCTCACCGACGGTTGCCGGTCACATCCCAATTCGCCGAGCTATCCGGCGGAGCGTCTGCGCCACGCGCGGGAGCGGGAGGCGCAGACGGCGCTTGGGCTGCTTGGTCTTCCCATAGGCAACATCTGGTTTCTCGGATTGGAAGACACGGCGATGCCGCGCGTCGGTCCGGCGTTTCAGCTCGCGGCCCGCCGCGTTCTCGGCATCTGCGAGGGCCAGGAACGTCCGGTCCTGTTAACCGCGTGGCGGCATGACCCGCATTGCGACCATGAGGCGGCGGCAGGACTAGCCGTGCATGTCGCGGGGCGGGCAGGGATCCCGCTGCTCAGCTATCCGGTCTGGGGCTGGACACTACCGGACGACGCCATGGTCGATGAGCCTTTCCCCCATGGATGGCGGCTCGACATCGGCGATGAATTGGATGTGAAAGAGCAGGCAATTAAGGCGCATGCCACCCAGTATGGCGACCTCATCAAGGACGATCCGGGCGGTTTCAAACTGCCAGAAAGCTTGCTCACCCACTTTCCCAAGGCCTTCGAGGTCTACCTCGCTTCATGACTGCGCCTTCCCGCGACGCCGCGCATTTCGAGCGACTCTACGCGGCCAATCCAGATCCTTGGGGCTTCACGACCAGTGCCTATGAGCAGGAGAAATACGCCCGTAGCCTGGCCGTGCTGGCCGACCGCCGCTACGCCTCAGCGCTTGAGGTCGGATGCTCGATTGGTGTGCTATCGCGCCAGGTAGCGCCACTCTGCGAGCGGTTTCTGGGTGTCGACATCACGGATATGCCGCTCGACGCTGCCCGCCGACGCTGCGGCGATCTGCCGCAAGCGCGCTTCCTCCGTATGGCAATACCGGCTGAGTGGCCCGAGGCTTCGCTGGATCTCGTTGTGCTGTCGGAGGTGCTGTATTTCCTCGACGGCCCCGATATTTCCCAGGTCGCGACACGGTTGCGCGAACATCTTCAGCCTGGCGGGCGCGTCTTGCTTGTGAACTGGACCGGCGCTCTGGACGACCCAAACCAGGGCATTGCGGCCGCCGACCGCTGTATCGCGGAGACGGGGTTTTCGATCTCGCTACGGCAGATGGGGAAGGGGTATCGACTCGATCTTCTCCAGCGGGACTGAGTAGAAAACAGTGCGGTTGGCGTGCTCGCGCGAATGTTTCTCGCGCTCATCTTATCGTGCGTCGAGACGCGCGGTTCCGCTGGCTATCGTCTGATCCCCGCCCCTGAGGGGGCCCAGAAAGGGAGGACGCTATGGCAATGCAGCCGCAAGACCGCGATTCGACAAACTCTTCGGCAACCTCAGGGCCGCCCGGCAAAGTTGTTCCGGAAGCTATAGGCAATGTGAGCAAGACGGCGCCCACGGGCGCGGATGGTGACGAAGAGGTCACGACGCCGGCCGAAGCCTTCGGTGACGCACAGCACACCTCCGCGAAACCAGCAGCCTCGGGTTCAAGTCCTCAGGTGCCGGGAAAAGCCGTCCCGGACGCGCTTGCTAAAACTGGCAAGCGCTAAGACGAGTAGGCTTCACCCGCGAGATAGGACGTGCTCGCGGGTGAGGCTGACCGGCTTGGCATTCTCGGTTCCAAGGGAGCGGAATTCCGCCACGTGCTCCTCACACTGCTGAGACGCCGAAGATTTACGCTTTCCGAAACGGAAGAGACGGCGCAAGGACGCATCAACTCCTCGGCAGCCCACCATCCCGCATAAAAAAGTCGCAGAAGATATATTATGTTAAGTCTTCGAGGTTACGGTTTGTGACGGTCGCGCTCGACCTCTTCACGCTTGGTCTCTTTAGGTCCTATGTCCTGGGTTACCTCAGGAGAAGAGCATGAGCGACAATAAATCCCTGCCGCTGAGGCGGCTTGGGCTGACCGACATGAAGATCACGCCAGTCGGCTTCGGCGCCTGGGCGCTGGGCGGCGGGGAATGGGCCTTTGGCTGGGGTAGTCAGGATGATGCGGACTCCATCGCCGCCATCCGCCACGCCGTAGAGCATCATGGGGTGAACTGGATCGATACCGCGGCGGTCTATGGTCTCGGCCGGTCCGAGGAGGTCGTTGGCGCGGCCTTGCGCGAGATGTCGCCCGACCAGCGTCCCTTCGTCTTCACCAAATGCGGGTTGGGCTGGGACGAGGCCGATCGCCGCGCCGTCGCCAAGCGGATCGGCCGGCCTGAGGGCATTCGGAAGGAGGCCGAAGCGTCGTTGCGGCGCCTGGGAGTCGAGCGGATCGACCTTTATCAGATGCACTGGCCGCCGGATGACGGCACGCCGATCGCCGACTATTGGGGCGCTCTGCTCGACCTCAAGGCCGAGGGTAAGGTTCGCGCCGTTGGTCTCTCCAACCACAATGCACAGCAGCTCGAGGCGGCTGAGTCGCTCGGTCATGTCGACACGCTGCAACCGCCCTTCTCGGCAATCGAGCGCGGCACGGCGGAACACCTGCTCCCCTGGTGTGCGGCACATGAGACGGCGGTGATCGTCTATAGCCCCATGCAGGCGGGTCTGCTGACTGGAGCCTTCTCGGTCGCTCGGGCCGAGGCCTTGGGCGCCGACGACTGGCGCTCCCGCAGCCCCCATTTCAAAGGCGACGGGCTGCGCCAAAACCTCGCTTTCGCCGAGGCACTGCGGCCGATCGCCGAACGTCACAATGTGGCGGTTGCGGCCGTCGCGATCGCTTGGGTCTTGTCCTGGGCGCCAGTTACAGGAGCAATCGTGGGTGCGCGTAGCCCGGCTCAGGTGGATGGCTGGGTCGAGGGCGGCCTCATCCAACTCACCAGCCACGATCTCGACGAAATCGCGGCGGCGATCCAGGCGACAGGCGCGGGACGCGGCCCGACGCGGCCGTGACTAAGGGGCCGCCGCCGGCGGCCCCGCCTTGTGTTTGTGACGATGCGTCGCTCCGGGCAGCGGCGCCATCGCTATCGCGTGCTCCAGTACCTTCATGCGATACGGCCCGCTTAGGCCCGGCGTGTGTGAGTGGTAGTAGCCGATCGCCTGGAGCATATTGCCGTGGGTTTCGACGAGGTAACCTTTGAGGATGGCGGCAGCGCTCGCCACGCCGAAACAAGGGCTCAGGATGAGGCGCAGGCTCACCGCTTGTTCGGGCAAGCCCGTATAGGCGGCGAGCGGCTTCACCCACCGCGAATTGACCTGCATGATACCGAGATCGTGGCTGCCGTCCCGATTGGGACTAACCGCGCCGACATACCCTCCCTCAACCGCCTGGATGGCCGGGAGAACACGCACGGGCAGGTGATAAGCCGCCGCGGCGGCGATCATGCAGGCGAGATATGGGACGGGCACCTGGGATTTCCGACAGGAATGGACGGCACGTTTAAGTCTGTGCCGCGGATCATATCGCTAAATCACTTCTAAATCATAAGCCGTCCGCCGCGCCGGCTAGGACGTCAGCGATGCGTAATAGGATGCGAGCGCCTTGATATCGTCCGGCGTGAGCTGCGCGGCGATGCCGCTCATCGTGTCCGCCTGGCTGCCCAGCCTCTGGTGCTGCTGATACTGGCCGAGGGCATAGGCGATATAACCGGCATTCTGGCCGGCGATATTTGGGAAGGTCGGGTAAGGCGAACGCCCGTCCTTGCCGTGGCAGGATGCACAAATGGCAGTCTTGGCAGGCGGGGTCGCCGCCTGTGCCGCGCCGCCAACTAGCAATCCGCCCAGTCCAACAATAGCCAGAATCGCCAAGCGTCGCGCCATCGTCTCGCCTCCCTGCCCCATACGCTAATTCGCGGCTGCGGGAGCCTCGACCAGCGTCTCGCCCTTTGCGATGCCGGAGCGTACCACACGCGCCATAAGGCTCGAAAGCCTATCCGCCTCGGCCGCGGGCTTGTCGGTACGGATGCGGCTGATGCGCGGGAAGCGGAGTGCCACGCCCGATTTGTGACGTGTGGAAAGCTGCGCCGCGTCGAAAATGATCTCCAGCACCAGCGCCTTCTCGACTTCCCGAACCGGTCCGAAGCGCGATGTCGTGTGGTTGCGCACCCAGGAGTCGAGGAAGTTCAGTTCCTGGTCAGTGATGCCCGAATAGGCTTTGCCCACCGGAACCAGCACCCCGTCGTCTCGCCACAGGCCGAAGGTATAGTCGGAATAGATGCTCGACCGCCTGCCATGCCCACGCTGCGCATACATCAGTACAGCGTCGATCGAGAGCGGATCGCGCTTCCACTTCCACCATGGCCCCTTGGGCCGCCCGGCGAGATAGGGCGCATCGCCGCGTTTGAGCATCAGTCCCTCGATGCTCGCCGCTCGAGCGCCGAGGCGTAGCTGAGCGAGATCCTCTGGGCCTGCGAAATCGATGAGTGGCGAGAGGTCCATCCGTTCCGGATTTTCCTGCGCATACCAGGCTTCCAGGCGCTGTCGGCGCGCATCGAAAGGCAGCGCCCGGAGATCCTCATCGCCGTCGAACAGAATGTCATACAGCCGCACGGCGGCTGGAAATTCGGCCAGCATTTTCGCGGTGGGCGACTTGCGGTTCAGGCGTTGCTGCAAGTCCGCGAACGGCGCCACCTGCCCGTCTCGCAGCACCAGCAACTCGCCGTCCAATACGCCGAGAAAATGCATCGCCGCTAGGATCTCGGGAAAGGCGTGAGAAATGTCCTCCGCGGTGCGGGTATAGAGTCGCTTGCCCCCGCTCGTCGCGACCAGTTGCACGCGGATACCGTCCCATTTCCATTCGGCGCGAAACGCGTCCCAGTCGATCGACGCCGCATCGGCTTCCTCCAGCGGATGGGCGAGCATGGTCGGGCGGAAAACCGGCGCCCCCGCCGCGTCGGGCTTGGGCGCCCTGCCCTCCAGCCAATCGAATAGCGGCAAGTAGGGCGGCAACAGGCCGTGCCAGACCTCCTCGATGTCATCGGCTGGAAGTCCCGCCATTTCGCCCAGCGCGATCTTTGCCAGCCGAGCCGAGGCGCCGACGCGCAATCCGCCCGTGATGAGCTTCAGCAGCGCGATCCGCTCGGAGGGATCGCAGAGGTCGAGCCAGCCAGCGATCCGCGCCGGCAAAGCCGCCTTGCTCGTGTCGTGCAAGGCGTCCACCACTTCCGACAGGCGCGGCGCAACCCCCGGCGCCGCATCGGGCCAGATCAGCGCGACGGTTTCGGCGAGGTCGCCGACATAGTCATAGGACCACTCGAAGAGCGTCGCATCGACCCGCGCCATGGTGATCTCGCGGATCATGGCGGGCTTGGCGGCGACGAAACTGAGATCGCCGGCAATGGCCGCAAGGGCAAAGCCTCGATCCGGATCGGGGGTATGGGCGAAGTAGTCCCGTAGCAGAGCGATCTTGGCGAGGCGGCCGGGGGTGAAAAGCAGCCGCTCCAGCAAAGCCGCGAAGGGTGTCATGCGGCACCCTCCGCCACGGGCGGCAGATGGTCGCCGGGTTCGGGCGGCGCCGAGGCGCGTTCGTCGGGTGCTTCCTCGCCCGGCTCCTCGCCCTCATAGCCGACCAGCCGCAAGGCGCGACCACGGATCTGGCGCAGCGAGAGTGCGTGGATCAGCGCTTCCTCCGAGCCGTGCGTCACCCAAACCTCCGGCGCCTGGGCCTCCGCGATGCTGCGCAAGAGATCGTCCCAATCGGCGTGGTCGCTGATGATCATGGGCAGCTCGACGCCGGCCATCTTGGCGCGCTGACGCACCCGCATCCAGCCGGAGGCGCGGGCGATCACCGGATCGTTCAGCCTCCGACCCCAGCGGTCGGCGCAGGCCGCCGGGGGCGCCACGACAATCGCGCCCTTTAGGACTTCTTTCTTAGCCGCAGTCGCTGCCCGAAGGTCACCAAGGCGAACCCCGCGTTCCTCATAGAGGGCGCAGAGCGAGGTCAGCGCGCCGTGGATATAGATGGGGCCATCCCAACCGGCTTCGCGCAGCAAGGCGATCACCCGCTGAGACTTGCCGAGCGAATAGGCGCCAATGACATGCGTGCGCTCGGGAAACAGCGCGAGGCTTTTGAGAAGTTTGGCGATTTCATGGGCGGGTGGCGGATGGCGGAAGACCGGAAACCCGAAGGTCGCCTCCGTCACGAAGACATCGCATTCGACGGGCTCGAACGGCGCGCAGGTCGGGTCGTCCTGGCGTTTGTAGTCGCCACTGACAACGGCACGGCTGCCTCGCCATTCCATGACGATCTGCGCCGAGCCGAGAACATGACCAGCCGGCCTGAGCGTTACCTGCACGCCGCGAATGTCCAGGGGCTCGCCATAGGCCAACGGCTGCTGGCTCTCCCCGGCCCGCTCCGCCCCCATACGGGCGCGCATGATCGCAAGCGTGTCGGGGGTAGCGAGCACAGCTTGGTGACCCGCCCTCGCGTGATCGGAGTGGCCATGCGTGATGACCGCTCGATCCACCGCTCGCAGCGGATCGATGAAAAACCCTCCAGGCTCGCAATACAGGCCCTGAGGCAGCACGCGGAGCCAAGTTTCAGGATGCGGCACGACCACGGAGTAGATATAGGGTCTGCCCGTTGTCCTGGAAGAGGCGCTTTGAGCTTGGCGGCGGAGGCTAGTCTTCGGTTTCTGACTGTTCAGCGTCCTCAGCTGATGCTCTGTTTTGATCCGGGAGCAATTGCGCCTTTTCCCAATTTATCGGTACGAGACCTCCGTGATTTGCGCGAAGAAATTCCTTCTCTTCCATAGCGATCGTGTGCGGTGAGTTTTGCGGGCCAGACTGCCGCTCGAGTTGCAGAAAGGCCTTAGGGAGCCGCTTAACGACTCTGTAGCAACTCAAGCCGCCAGGTGCGTGCTGAGGCTGCGGAATTGTCGGCTTCGGCTCGAAGGGCGTCGTCGTTTGCTCCTCACGCAGTGCTCGCGCCGACGTAAGCGTGGCTTGTGTCGTTGGCCCTATCGCCATTGTCTTCTGTCCTGCCAGCCGCCCGACGACGACCGAAGAATTATGTTCCAAGTTCAAGCAGAGATCAGTCGCACGCTGCCTTCGCTGCGTGACCATGCACGCCGCTTTTGTAACCGAAGCATGCTTATAATTTCGTTGCGGTATTGCGACTAAAAAATTGTCGCCTTCGGCGCGCTCATGGTTTGTATCGGCCCCCGGGACGCCGAAACGCGAAAACGCTCTGCGCTTAAAGTACGCGCGGTAGCCGCTAGCGGACTTCTCGGATTGTGCGGTTCCAATCACGCCAACGAACGGCGATCGCGACCTTTTGCGCAGTCGCGGGCGGCGATGATCTGGCGCAGCCGGGCGACTTCGGCACCGGTCACTATCAGCGGCGCGCAGGCCATTGCCTCCCAGACCAGCGGCTCCTCTGCGGCCGCAAAGTCCGGGTGCAATTGCGCGAGGGTGCCGCCATTCGCGAAGGCCGCCCGGACTCCAGTATCGAGAAAACTCTCCGCCGGCATGCCTTCGGCAAGCAGGACATCATGCGTCTCGAGCTCGACATGGCAGTAGAGCACGGTCTCGGTATCCACGGGGACAATGCCGTGGCCATCGATGAGATGCTTGATCGGGATGAGCACGCCTTCCGAATAAATCGCGTGATCCGGCGA
Source organism: Acidisoma sp. S159 (assembly GCF_009766125.1). Taxonomy (NCBI): domain Bacteria; kingdom Pseudomonadati; phylum Pseudomonadota; class Alphaproteobacteria; order Acetobacterales; family Acidocellaceae; genus Acidisoma; species Acidisoma sp. S159. The sequence continues at coordinate 120,190 of NZ_LMUG01000008.1, read as the reverse complement.
GAGGTATAGATCCCGTTGAGGCACGTCGGGTCCAAAAGTGCCAGCCGGGACGCGGACGGGTAGGAACTTTGTCGGATCAGGCTGAAGGCCGAAATACACGCGGCGCCGGCCGACCCAGCGGATAGCCCGCGCATTGCCGTCGGCGGTAATGACCATTCCCCCAGGGCCAAGCTCTTCCACCGGAACCTCTCCCCCGGGCGTCAGGATCCGGCTGCCCGCGGCGAAGCAGGCGGGTGTGAAGTCGATGGTGGCGAGGCCGCGTACCTCGTCTTCTCCCGAGGTATAATCGGCAGGCTGGATGCCGTACGCAACATCGTCGAAATTATAGGTGCCGATATTGGTCACGATGGTGAGCGTGGAGCTGCCAATCGTGACGCCGACCACGCTGGTGCCTGGAAGTTCCAGAATATCGCCCGCTGAGAGCCCGGCCAGCCCAGCATCGATCGTGGCGCCCGGAGCGGCAAGCGCCAGGGTGTCGCTCTCGCCATCCACAAAGTCGATGTCGGTACTGACGGCGACAGTGCTTTCGAGCGCGAGGATCCCGCCGTTTAGAAGCGTGTAGTCAGCACCGCCATCGACGCCAACCTCCGCCGAAGCTCCAGCGCCGTTCAAGACGAGGCTGCCACCACCGCTCACCTGACCAGTAAGGATCCCGTGCGGGTTTCCGGCGGTGGCGCTGACGGTGATCGTGGCACCGCCGGCAAGCTGCATCGCGGTGGCTACGAGATCGCCTTCGACCGTCAGCGCCGTGCCGTTCTCGGCCGTCAGCCCGACAAGATGGAGATCGGCCATGTCATCGAGCCCGGCCGCGCCAATGACCACACCGTCGCCGTCCTGCGGCGCACCATTGGTCCAGTTTTGGCCGTCGCTCCAGAGGAATGGACCGCCTGCAGGAACGGTCTGCTCGAATGTTGTGTAGCCCAGCAAAGTCAGGGCATCGAGGTTGGTGCTGGGATCCTTCGCGATCGCTTCGCCGGTGAGAGAGGTCGCGTAGCTCACATCCGTGAAGGCAACCGTTCCGGCGTTGGAGACGATGGTGACCGCGCTCGGGCTGATCGTCACGGCGGAGAAAAAGGTGCCGGGCAACTCGATGGCATCGCCGGTGCCGAGGCCGAGAAGCGACGCCTGAATCACGGTCCCCGGATTGGAGAAGGCGAAAATACCCGGCCGCGCCGGGTCGAGGAAGGAAAAAGCGGAGTTTGCGTTGGGTGCGTCATCCAGCTGCACCACGCCACGATCCGTTGCCGCGTAATAGAGTCCGGGGTCACTGCCGGTGAGATGTACCACCGCGCCGCCACCGAGTGCGGCCACCACCGCGGCGGTCGCGCCTTCGGCGTCTCCCGTCCCATCTCCGAGGATCGACGCTATCGTCAGTGTGCTGGGCGTGCCTCCTTCGGCATCATCGACGACAGTGGCATTGTCATCCACTAGCAGGCTGCCGACCGAGAGATCATCGATGTTATAGAGCACACCGTCGGCGAGCACCGTCACGCTGGGGAGGCTGAGGCCCGGGATATCGTCCGTCCCCGTGCCGCCGACGACAACGGCTTCGCCGTTCGTTGGGATGCCATCCGACCAATTGGCCGCATCGCTCCATAGATACTGGCTCGGACCGGTCGCCCCGGTGGTCGCGTGACTATCCGAGAAGATGTCCGGCTCGCCCATCACAGAGGTCCTGTCGTTTCGGTACTGGAACCATAGGGCCTCTGTGACCAATCGTAAGATTTATTTTAGCGTACGCGTTCCGAAACCCCGTGTCGCCGGAGGCCGGCTTGGTCACCGTGCGATCTCTGGCGCTGCTCGCAAAGAGACTTCGGGCTTCCGTCTCGTTGATGCCGCTGTCGGGGTAGTAGGCGTGGATCGCTACGGATAAGATTTCACTCATTCACCCCTTCCGGCGAAGAAGTTTTGCGGGTGACCAAGCTGCTCGCAGCCGTATCTTCTTTTGCCATCGTTTCCCGCATCGCAAGCTCCGCTTCGCGCTCCTTCTTCCGTTTCTGTTTTGCCGCAACGCGATGGTTCGGAAGTGTAAATGTACTAGTATCGAAACACTCTGTGCTCGCGGATCCCACAGGCATTTGTTGCAGTGATGGTGTTTCCGCCATATTTCAAGCCTCCGGTTACTTTCGGGCCAAAGTAGTGGTGGAGTGGGTTAAGATTTGGTTATCTTCTGAAACACTTAGACGGCTCTTAGGATTGCAGCCGGTCCCGACATCACCCGGACGTCGCTAGGAATCGGTAAGCCCTGCCTCGCGAAGCGCCCGTTTCATAAAGACCTCGAGGTAGTCTCTCAGATCGTCGACGCTCTCGGCGGAGAGGAAAACCGGTGCGGTAATGACGACCTCGCCTTCCGCCAAGCCGAAGACCGCGCGCCGGACGCCCTCGGGCCGAGCGGACGGCTCGACCAGTGAAACCACCTCGCTGAGGGAATGGCGTTCGGTGGTGGACGGCATCGAAACCGGCTGCCGAACAAGTTGTTCCGCCAGGAACTGTTTCGTCTCCCGATAGGAGCGGACCGTGGCTTCGGCTGCGGGCGGGATGAACCCTTGGGTCACGAGCCAGGCGCGTATCGCCGCGTCACTGGAAGCACCCTCGGCGAACCGCTCATCGAGACGGCCGAAGAGCGCGGGTTTGGCCGCGGCCTCGGCCACCGCCTCGCTTCGTTCAGGCGACGCGCCCGGATAGGCGAGGATACGGGCCGCGAGATCGGTAACCCTCACCTCGTCGCCCCGCCCCTCGACCAGACCGAAACGGCCCAGGGCCGCGAGAACCGCGAGAGACTTTCCGTTCAGGCCCGAATAGCCCAGGCGCTCTGCCGCGACCTCTCGCGTCAAAACATTTCTGTAATCGCGGTCGTAGACGGATTTTACGCGTTGGACCGCTTCCCGCAGGCCGATCTGGGGATAGGACGGACTTCGGCTTCTGCCCATCAGCCAAACTCCTCGATTCATGCGCAGACGAGAGATAGCCGGACGGTTGTCTGCCAGCAACATCCGACCGCACCCCTAAGCGCAGCGTTATAGAACGTCTTAAACGTCATCTTTGCGTCACGCTAACGTTTCGTGCTGTTTGCAAAGATACCCACAGCGCCATCCCCGCCGCACCGCACCAATGAGAGAAAGTGGCTGGGCCGACGCAGGATTCACGCTATGTTCTCGTCGCGATGAGCAGACGCCGCCCCGCCGCCCTTCCCACGCTTCCGCAATCGCTGCCCCCGGCCTTTGCCGCATGGTTCGCGGCGCGCGGGTGGCGGCCTCGGCCACACCAGATTGACGTGCTGGAGGCGGCACGGGCCGGCAGCCATGTCCTGCTGATCGCACCGACCGGAGGAGGCAAGACGCTCTCCGGCTTCCTGCCGAGCCTGATCGCGCTCGCGGAACGCCCCGTCCCGGCCGAGGATGCGCCGCCGCGTGGTGTCCACACCCTCTATCTCAGCCCGCTCAAGGCGCTCGCGACCGATATCGCCCGCAACCTGATGGACCCGGTGACCGAGATGGATCTGCCCATCCGTGTCGAGACACGCACCGGCGATACGCCGCAGAACCGCCGCCAGCGCCAGCGGGAAACGCCGCCCGATATCCTGCTTACGACGCCCGAAAGCCTCTCGTTGCTGCTCTCCTTGGACGGCGCCCCCACGATGTTCCGCGACCTACGCAGTATCATCCTCGACGAGGTGCATGCGCTGGCGGGCACTAAGCGCGGCGACCTGCTCTCCCTCGGCCTTGCCCGGCTCGACCGGCTGGCGCCCGAAGCGGTGCGGATCGGACTGTCGGCGACGGTCGCGCATAAGGTGCCGCTGGCGGCCTATGTCTCGGCCGATGGCCAGGGCGGCAATGTCACCCTCATCGAGGTGGCCGATCCGGCGCCGCCGGACCTCTCGATCATGCTGCCGGCCGGCCACCTGCCCTGGTCGGGCCATATGGGCCTCGCCTCCGCGCCGGATATCCTGGAACGGGTTAAGGCCGCCGGCCTGACCATCATCTTCGTCAATACCCGTGCCCAAGCCGAGTTGCTGTTCCAGGATATTTGGAAGATTAACGAGGACACTCTTCCTATCGCCATCCACCACGGCAGCCTGGACGTTCATCAGCGGCGCAAGGTCGAGGCCGCGATGGCCGAGGGGCGGCTGCGCGGCGTGATCGCCACCTCCTCGCTCGATCTGGGCATCGACTGGGGCGGCGTCGATCAGGTGATCCAGGTCGGCGCACCCAAGGGCGTCTCGCGTCTGTTACAGCGCGTTGGCCGCGCGAACCACCGCATGGACGAGACCAGTCACGCCATCCTGGTCCCGGCCAACCGCTTTGAGGTTCTGGAATGCGAAGCGGCACGCCAGGGGGTGGCCGCCCGCGAGCTGGATGGCGACGCGCCCCGGCCCGGCGGGCTGGATGTTTTGGCGCAGCATCTTCTCGGTCTCGCCTGCGCCGCACCCTTCCTGCCGGATGAGGCCTTCGCCGAGATCACCCGAGCGGCACCCTTTGCGGCAGTGGACCGCGCGACCTTCGAGGCAGTGCTGAACTTCGTGGAAAACGGCGGCTACGCCCTCGCCGCCTACGAAAGATATAGGAAACTATTCCGCGATTTCGAGGGCCGGGTGCATGTCCGCAACGCCCGCGTCGCGCGCCAATACCGCATGAATATCGGCACTATCGTCGAGGCGCCGATGATCAAGCTGCGCCTCGGCCGGGGCGCTTTCCTGGGCGAGGTCGAGGAATGGTTCGTCTCCGGTCTAACGGCGGGCGACACCTTCATGTTCGCCGGCCGCTTGCTGCGGTTCGTGCGGTTGCGTGAAACCACCGCCGAGGTCGCAGAAGGCGGAAGCGGGCCGCCTCGCGTGCCAACCTATGCCGGAGCCCGGCTGCCGCTCACCACGGGCCTCGCCGTCCGTGTGCGCGGCCTGATGAGTAATCCGGAAAGCTGGCCGGCGTTCCCCGAGCCGGTGCAGGAATGGCTCGCCATCCAGCGGGAACGCTCCGCGCTGCCCGGCGCCGACGACTTGTTGGTGGAAACCTTCCCGCGCGGCGGCCGCTGGTATCTGGTCGCCTATTGCTTCGAGGGTCGTAACGCCCACCAGACGCTCGGCATGCTCCTCACCCGCCGCATGGAGCGTTTCGGCATCGGGCCGCTCGGCTATGTCGCGACCGATTACGTGCTCGCCGCCTGGTCGGCGCATGAGCCGCATGACATAGCGGCACTCTTCTCCCAGGATATGATGGGCGACGATCTCGAAGCCTGGATGGCCGAGAGTTCAATGCTCCGGCGCACCTTCCGCAATGTCGCGGTGGTGGCGGGGCTGATCGACCGGCAGATGCCGGGAGCCGAGCGCAACCGGCGGCAAGTGACCGTGAACAGCGATCTCATCTACGACGTGCTTCGCCGCCACCAGCCCGATCATATTCTGCTGCGCGCGACCTGGGCCGATGCCGCGGGCGGCCTCACCGATCTCGGCCGCCTCTCCGGCATGCTGCAGCGGGTGCGCGGGAAAATTCACCACGTCATCCTCGATCGCGTCTCGCCGCTGGCCGTGCCGGTCATCCTCGACATCGGCCGCGAGCATGTGCAGGGCGAAGCCGAGGAGGATTTACTGGCAGAGGCGGAGGCTCTTGTCGCAGAGGCAACAGGGGAGGAACATGCCGAGAACGTTCTTGCCAGATCACCGCGCTTCGACCTGAGGTTCACCTAGAATATGAAGTTCCGCCTATGACAGCCGCCCTTCTACATCTGGCTGGCGAGCGCCTCATGCTCGATCCCGCTGGTGCCGTCTTCTGGCCCGCCGCGAGCATGCTCATCTTCGCCGATCTGCATCTGGAGAAGGCGGCGGCCGCCGCGCGGCGCGGGCGCCTGCTCCCGCCCTATGACAGCCGGACAACTCTGGACCGTATGGCGCTGTTGCTACGGCATTATCGGCCCACGCGGGTTGTCGCGCTGGGTGACAGCTTCCACGACGAGGAAGGCGCGCTGAGCCTGCAGCCGGCCGATCGCCAGCGCCTCGCGCTGATGGCGGATGGCGCGGCCTTCACCTGGGTGCTGGGCAATCACGATCCGGCCCTGCCGGAGAGCTTGCCCGGCCACGTCGTGCCCGACTGGGCGGAGGGACCACTCGTCTTCCGCCACGAGGCACGGGCGGGCGTGCCGCCGGAGGGTGAACTCTGCGGCCACCATCATCCCAAGGCGAGCGTTCCGGTGCGAGGGCTGGTGGTCACCCGCCCCTGCTTCGTGACCGATGGTCACCGGCGGCTGATGCTGCCAGCTTTCGGCGCCTATACGGGCGGCCTGGATGTGAGCGACGCCGCCATCGCGTCCCTGTTCCCACGCGGCCCGCGCATCTTTCTGCTGGGGCGCGAGCGGCTGTACCACTTTCAGCTCGCGCGGGGCGCGCGGGCGGCGTGATGTCGTTACGCTTCCTTAGGCCGTTCAGTGCAATCCTCAGCGTGACGAGAAGCCAACAGCACTCAGGAAAGACCATGACGCGCTCATCTCCCGTTGCCTCGGCACCGCGGCAAATACCAGTGGAAGCCGGCCCCGATGGCAGTTTCCGCGAAACGTAGAGGAATTTGCTTAGCCGAAATAAACCACAGAAGCCTGCCGCAACTCCGTGGGTGCAGCGGCAGTACGTTGCGGTTGCGCCTCTAAGGCAACAAGGTCCAGGTCAGCTAGGTTCATCAATATTCATCGGCCCACGCGATGCGGTTGAGCAGTACCTCAACCCCCGCCCGCGAAGCTCGGTTTTCCGTGTCAACGCACCGCGACGAGAGAGCACCGATTCCATATTTTGACGGCGATCCTTCACTTCGCACCCCGTAGTGCCGGAGTGTAAACTCTGCGACCACCATCTCCCAAGGCGAGCGTCCCGGTGCGTGGGCTGGTCGTCACGCGCCCCTGCTTCGTCACCGGCGGCCACCGCCCCCTGATGCCAGCAGCCCGCGTATCTTCTGCTGCGACGCGAGCGGCTTTGCGTCCTTGCTCCGCGCAAAACATCGACCTTATGTCGCAATGCGATCCCTGTTGTGGATCAGAGCGCCTCGCGAGATGAGGATCCCAAGTATTCCGGCAACGACTTAAAGCCGTTGTGAAGCTCAATATACGCGATGAAATCAGCGTTCGCTTATCGAAATATATACCGCGATGAAACAACCTAAATGCGAGTTTCAATCGCGATCCCGGAAGGCAACGGGGCGCGACATAAAAGGACGCAGATGCATGACGTGGATACAACCAGGGGGCCGGCCTTCCAATAGAGATCCGTCGCCACCAGCTCAAAAAAAGTTCGAATTGCATCCCGCAAAATCAAACAGCAAGCAAGGCCAATTTCCTCAAGACAAATTCTTTCGTCCGCATGAGCAGCCACGGGAAATCGCGTTAATTCTGAATCCAACGCCACAGAATATCGCGTTCGTTGGACCACCTCTGCCTCAAAAGCCCCCAAGCTTTCTCTACAGGTTTGCCTGCAACTTGACGCGAAAGCTGAAGCCATCGACCTACCACATTGATCCAGGAACGATTCGAGCAGCTGCCCAAGCGGGTGCCAAACCGGACGATAGAATCGAAACAGCCAATTGGATCATCAACACGGCAGCTGCGGCCATTCTGAGAACTTCAGATGAAACGACAAAGGCATCTCTGCGTAATTTCCAGCATCTCGCTACAGCTTATAAGAATTCGCTATCCGGCGGGCCCCCTACGAACGTCGACATATATTCGCTTCGAATTCAGTACTACAATCTGGCAAACTCGTTGCTCTGATCTACATCTAGACTGTAAGCCAAAAAAATCGACCGACCCCTCACCAATCTCGTTCAGCGATCGTCGACCGTCAGCCGGCGGCGCTCCAAACTATCGCCGCCGCCTGCTCCTCCGTCATCTCGCGGAAGGCGAAGCGCTGCAGGTGGCTGATGATGACCCGCTGCAGCTGAGCCATGTCCTCCGCATCCGGCGCCGTGGCGCGCATGCGCAAGCCGGTCGCTTCGGCAATCGCGTCGCAGGTGCCGAAGGAGAAGGTGATCTTGCCGTCAGCCTCATTCAGCACTACCGGCGCGCGATGCGCGAAATGCTTGCAGAGCTGGCCCATATAGCGGGCCGGGCTGGGCGTTTCCCAAAACGTCTCGGTTACCAGCATCCTCGTCGTCTCCGTTGCGGGGGCGGGATTAGCCGCCCCCGTCTGGTTAAGGGAGAGCATAATCTCGCCGATCATGCTCAGGCCCGTTCGATAGCACGGGCGGCGGCATCCAAGGCATCGGCGATAGCCTGAGCCTCGCCATCCGCCAGCGGACCGCGTGACAGGCGCATATGCAGCGCGGTCCGCATATTCTGCACCGCCCGCACTACTTGCGGCGACCGGTTGCCCGAGGACGAGGCCGAAGTCCGCTCCATGCGAGCGAAAATCGCATCTACGTTCGGCTTATTCGCTGCGAGATCGGCCTGGCCTTCCTCGGTGATGGTGTAGAGTTTGCGCCCGCCGCCGGTCTCGCTGACGGTGGCAAAGCCCAGCTCGTTGAGTAGCGTCAGGGTCGGGTAGATCACTCCCGGGCTCGGGCTGTAGCTGCCGCCGAGCTTCTCCTCGATGGCCTTGATGATCTCGTAGCCATGGCGCGGCTGCTCGGCGATCAGCGCGAGAAGCACAAGTCGCAACTCCCCCTGATCGAAGACCCGGCCGCGACCGCCTCGCCCCTCATGGCGATCGTGACCCCATGGGCCATGCCGTCCGTGTCGGCCGCCGAAACGGCCTTCGCCGTCCCGCTCGCCGCGCGGGCTGTCCTCGTTGTCATGGGCGAAGCGGCGGCCCCAGCCGAGATGATGATGTCCAAACATGTCGTGTCCTTTCTTGGTTCGACACGCTCAAGATATATCGCTGAACCGAAGAGTCAAGATATATCTTAGACAGCTCTTCTGAATAGCCCTTTGCCCTGGATCGCCAGCACCGCGCAGCCCGCCGCCAGGCCCCAGAAGGCGCCTCCGATGCCGAGGAAATTGAGACCCGAAGCCGGAATGAGAAACGTAAGAATGGCGGCGTCGCGCTCCGCCGGTTCCGCGGTCGCGCCGGCCAGTGCACCGCCGAGGGGGCCGAGCAACGCGAGACCGGCGACCGCGGCAATCAGCACCGGCGAGGACAGCGCGATAAAGGTCGTGATGGCGCCCGAGAGGAGTCCGAGGAAGATGTAGCCGACCCCGGCGACCACCGCGGCCCACCAGCGCCGGGCCGGGTCAGGATGCGCATCCGGCCCGGCGCAGAGACTCGCCGTAATGGCCGCGAGGTTGAGCATGTGACCGCCGAAGGGCGCCGTCAGGAAGCCAGTAAACCCGGCGCTCGCGAACAACAGGCGCGGAGACGGCCGGTAGCCGTTCATATGCAGCACGGCCAGGCCGGGGATATTCTGCGACGCCATGGTCACAACGAATAGCGGGATGGTGACGCTGGCGATCGTCGCCCAGGCGAAGTGCGGCTCGATCAGGGTCAGCACCGGGTGGAGCTGCAAGCCGGTGCTGCCGTGATGAAGCGCCAGGCCCGCCAGAATCAGCGTCGCGACCACGGCGGCCGGCACGGCATAGAGCCGCCGGAACCGCCCCACCGCGGCCCAGACGAGCAGAATGATGATCGCATCACGCGGTTGCTGTTCGAGTGCCTGCACCGGCGCGAGGCAAAGCTCGAACAGCACGCCCGCAAGCATGGCATTGGCGAGCGAGCGCGGAATGGCGGAGACCAGCCGGCCCAGCGGTGTCCAGAGTCCCGCGAGGATCACCAGAAGGCTCGCCAGCATGAAGGCGCCCACGGCATAGCCATAGCCACCCGGAACCGGTGGCGCGCTGATGAGCAAGGCAGCGCCCGGCGTCGACCAGACGACGCTGACCGGCACGCGCGTCCCGACACTCAGCAAAATGCCGCAGACGCCCATGGCGACCGAAAGCGCCAGCAGCGCGGAGGCTGCCTGCGTCGGCGTGGCGCCCGCCGCGCCCAGGCCTCGCAGGATGACCGCAAAGGAGGAGGCGAAGCCGATGAGTGCCGCAAGCAGCCCCGCCGAGGCGGCTTGCGCCGATAGTCCATTCCGCATGGCCGCTGGTCCCTCCGTCGCAAGACGAAGGTCCAGAGCGGTGCGGTCAGGTCAAGAGCCCGGCCACCTCATGCTGATCGCACCGCCAGCGGCTGGATGTGGCTGAGGCGCCACGACAATAGTAGCCCGATTGCGATGAGCGTGCCGGTCATGCCCGTGACGCCCGTCCAACCGAAATGGCCCCAAAATACGCCGCCCAAGGTGCCGACCACGCTCGAACCGCCGTAGTAGAAGAACAAATAGAGCGACGAGGCCTGCGCCTTTGCGTGGCGCGCCCGCGCGCCCACCCAGCTGCTCGCGATCGAATGAGCGCCGAAAAACCCGAAAGTGAGAACCAGCACGCCGAGAATGACCAGGACGAGACTGTGCGCCTCGGTGAGCCCGGTGCCGACCGCCATGATAACGAAGCCGACCCACAGCACCCGCCGCCGCCCCAGCCGGCCGCCGAGATTGCCCATCCAGGCGGAACTGAAAATGCCCACCAGATAGGCCGCGAAAATGAACCCCACCGCCGACTGGCTGAGGTCGAAGGGCGGCGCCAGCAACCGATAGCCGAGGTAATTGTAGATCGCGACGAAGCCGCCCATCAGCAGGAAGCCCTCAGCGAAAAGCAGCAGCAGCGCCTCGTCCTTGAGATGGGAGGCGAAGGCACTCCCGAGGCTGGCAAGTGACAAGGTCCGGCTGCGGAAGTTGCGCGACGCCGGCAGGCACCACCAGGTCACGAGGCTGCCGACGAAGGAAAATAGTCCTATCAATAGGATTGAAGTCCGCCACCCCATGTAGTCGGTAAGCAGCCCGATGATGAGCCGCCCGAACATCCCGCCCACCGCATTGCCGCCGATGAACAGCCCCATCGAAAGACCGATGGAACGGGGGTGCATTTCCTCCGCCACATAGGCCATCGCCACCGCCGGCAAACCGCTCAGCGTTACCCCCATGAGGGCACGCACGATGAGAAACCCTGTCCAGCTCGGCATCACGGCGGAGAGCAGCATTAGCAGCGAGGATGCGACCACCGAGGCGATCATCATCGGTTTGCGGCCGATGCTCTCGGACAGGCTGCTGGCGCCCAAGAGGCACACCGCCATCAAGCCGGTGGTCAATGACAGCGCGAAGCTCGAATGCGCCGCGCTGACGTGAAACTCCCGCGAGAACACCGGCAGGAGCGGTTGGATCGAATACAGCAGCGCGAAGGTGGAGAAACCGGCGAAGAACAGGCCGAAGGTCGCCCGGATAAAGGCCGGCGTCCAATGCTCGATGAGGTCGACGATCTCCCGCACAGAGGCGCTGGCATTCTGTGCCAGGCCCGAAGCTGAACCGGGCCGGAGACCGTCTCTTGCCATGAAGGGCTATTTCTCCACGAAGGCCTTCTCCACCACGAATTCCGCCGGCTTAGCGTGGCTCCCCTCTTCGAAACCCTGACCGCGCAGCCAGGCGGTCATGTCCGTCAGCATCTCGGGACTGCCGCAGAGCATGAATCGATCGCGCGCCTTGTCGATCGGCGGCAGGCCAAGCTCCTGGGTCAGGGTGCCGGAGGCGATGAGGTCCGTCAGCCTGCCGCGGTTGCGGAAGGGCTCGCGGGTGACGGTCGGGTAATAGATGAGCTTGCCGCTGACGAGATCGCCGATCAGCTCGTCGCCCGGCAGATCGCGCTGGATGTAATCGGCATAGGCAAGCTCTGCGACTTGCCGCACCCCATGGACCAGAACCACGCGCGGAAAACGCTCGTAGATCTCGGGGTCCTTGATGATCGCCATAAAGGGCGCAAGGCCAGTGCCGGTGCCGAGCAGATAGAGCGTCTCGCCGGGCAGCAGGCTGTCGGCGACCAACGTGCCCACCGGCTTGCGGCCGACGAGAACGGTATCGCCCTCACGAATATTCTGCAGGCGGGAGGTCAGCGGACCATCCGCCACCTTGATGCTGAGGAATTCCAGGCCTTCCTCGTAATTGGCGCTGGCCAGACTATAGGCGCGGAGCAGGGGTTTCCCCTCGATCTCCAATCCAATCATCGTGAATTGGCCATTGAGGAAGCGGAAAGCGGGGTCGCGGGTAGTCTGGAAGCTGAATAACCGGTCCGTCCAGTGATGAACCTTAGTCACGGTTTCAGTATTGAACGCCGCCATAAGCCGCTCGCCTTCCGACTTGGATGCCGGGGAGATAGTCCCGCCATGCCCTTTCTGCCAAGCGTCTTCGGCGAAACCCTCCTATCTCGCCATGCTGGCGGCAGCGTAGAGCCGGAGCACATCGCGCACGGATTCGAGGGCCAGACTGCGGGCATCGGCGGCAATGCGGCCCTCGGCCACGCGGTCGGAAAGCCGCGAAAGGAACTGGCTGACGAGGGTCGGTGGGATCGGCCGGTCGCGGAGACGCGCGAAGAGTTCATCGACAGCCGATACCGCCTCGGGCTCGGCCCAATAGTAGCGGATGCGGTCGCTGTAGCTGAAGTGACGCAGCAGCCGCTGCTCCGCGGGGGTGCCGTGGTAATGCGCCTGCCAGTTGCCCGGCTTCTCGACCATGAGCCGCTCCATGACCGATGGAAGCCGTTCCACCCCGTCTCCCTCGATGAGGCACGAGGCGATGGCGTCGAGGCCGTAAAGCGCCTCGCGCAGGGCAAAGGTCAAAGCGGGTCCGACCTTGAGGATAGGAAAACCATCCTGCACCAACGCGGCTAGGGCGTCCTCGCTTTGGTAGTCCGTTGAATGCGCCTCGAAGACGAGGCTCGGCAGGCCTTCCAGGCTCGCAGACAGAGCGGTTGCCGCCTCCGGCTTGTATCGCGCCACGCTGTCATGACCAAACTCCACGCCGGGCTGTACGACCAGGGCCACAACCCGGCTTAGGGCGTCGTCGAGACCTAGAGATATAAACATATGTTTATGTATCTCATAGGTCTTAAGCGGTGCGTCCGGCGCGGTGACATGCATGTGGTCGAGAGCTTCGAGCGCGCCGCCCGGCGTCGGAACCTCTGTTCCAACAACGTAATACGGCCGTGAGCCGATCTCCGCGGCGGCCGCTTCGGCGACAGCGGCAAGCTTCGCCGCGCGCTCGGCCGTCACCGTATCGGACAGCGCCACCGGCTCACCGGCGCAGCCCATGCTCGTATCGAGATGCAGCTTGGCGAAGCCGGCCAGCGCATAGGCCCGCACCATGGCCCCGGCCTCGGCCATCGCCTGTTCCGCGGGCAGGGTTTTCCAGGGGTTGGGACCGAGATGGTCGCCACCGAGGATGATACGGTCACGCGGAAAGCCCAGCCGCGCGGCGATGCCTTCGACGAAATCCCGAAAACCCGCCGGGGTCATTCCGGTGTAGCCGCCATGGTGGTTGACCTGATTGCAGGTCGCCTCGATGAGCGCCGGGCCACCATCCTCGCTCGCTTGCAGCAGCGCTGCCTTGATGACCAGCGGATGGGCCGAACAGACGGAGGTGATGCCAAAGGGGCGTCCCGCTGCCCGTGCCGCGACGAGGCTCGCAAGGATGTCGGCGCTCATTGCACCGCGCCTTCGCCGATTAGCGCGTCGAGTTCCGCGAAGCTCGAAGTACCCTCCATGGGTCCCCGCCGGGTTACGGCCAAGGCGCCCGAGGCGGCGGCGTAGCGCAGGCAATCGGCGATGGGGCGGCCCTGCAACCGGCAGGTGACGAAGGTGGCGCCGAAACAATCGCCCGCGCCGGTTGGGTCCAGTTCCGTCACCGCGAAGCCGGCGATGCGGCGGTCCTGCGTGCTGTCGTGATAGCTCGCCCCTTCGGCGCCGCGCTTGACGACGACGGCCGTGATGCCACGGCCGAGAATCTCGGCGATCGCCGCCGCTTCCGTCTTCGCCTCGGTTAGCATGGTGAGCTCCGCGCCACTCGGCATGAAGATGTCGCAGGCGGAGAGCATATAGCTGATCGCCTGTAGCACATCCGGCGCGCCTAGGATTTCTTTCCGTACATTCGGGTCGAATGAAATCGTGCCGCCCCTGCCCTTCACCGCCGCCACGGCCTCTTGTGTTTCGCGGATCAAACTGGCGGAGCTCAGCGAGGAACCCATCACATGGAGATGCGCGCAGTCGGCGAGCAAGGCGGCGGCGGCCTCTGTCACCCGCGTCTGGCCGGCGGCGCTGTTGCGGATATTGAAAACGAAGTTGCGGTCGCCGCTTGTCGTATAGCGCACGAAGGCGCTGCCGGTGACCTGATCATCCCGCACCTCGATCCCGCTCACGTCGCAGCCGTCCCGCTTCAGCCGGTCGATATTCACCCAGCCGAAATCATCGTCGCCGACGCAGCTAATGATGGCGCAGGGCTGGCCGAGCTTCGCCACCTGGTCGATGAAGATCGCCGGGGCGCCGCTGGGATAGGGACCTGTCAGCTCGATCGGCGCGCGGAAACCGTCGCCGGGCTGTGTCGCCATGATCTCGACCAGGATCTCACCGATCGTGACAATCCGGCCGCCAGCGGCAGCGCTTTCCGCAATAGCCATGCAGGACCCTCCTCCGCGCATCCGGCCCCTTTTGCCGAGTGCTCACGATGCCGATATGCCGTGTGAGGCGGTTGGTCAAAAAACGGAGAGCGACAATGTCAGTCGAGCAAGCGGTATTGGGTGGCGGGTGCTTCTGGTGCACCGAGGCGGTCTTCCAGGAACTGAATGGCGTGTCGGACGTCCAGTCCGGTTATGCCGGCGGCCAGACGCCCAGTCCGACCTACGAGCAGATCTGCACCGGCCGCACGGGCCATGCGGAAGTGGTGCGCGTCAGTTTCGACCCCGAGGTCCTGTCCTTCGCGGATCTGCTGCGCGTGTTTTTCACCACCCATGACCCGACGAGCCTCAACCGCCAGGGCAACGACGTCGGCACCCAGTACCGCTCGACGATCTTGGTGACCGATGATGCCCAGGCGAAGGTCGCCCGCGAAGTCATCGCGGAATTCGAGGCGAATTCCGTCTGGGGCAAGCCGATCGTCACCACGATCGAGCCGCTGCGCCAGTTCTTCCCGGCCGAGCGCGAGCATGACGACTACTATTCGCGCAATCCCAACGCCGGCTATTGCCGCGTGGTGATCGCGCCGAAGGTCGCGAAGGTTAGGAAGGAATTCACAAGCCGGCTACGGAAGCCTGCGGCGGCTTAAGCCTATAGACCTCGAAGCGATCCCCGCCCGTCATCCTTGGCGAAGGCCGAGGGTCCACGCCTTCGCTCGCGGCCCTGAAGGCAAGGCGTGGATGCTCGGCCTTCGCCGAGCACGACGATAGTAGCCACCAGACCGCAACCGACGACGCGGCGGCCTTCATCGCCCTTTCGGCGGTTCGTGGGAGCGGCGGAGCAGCATCTCGACCGTCGTGCCCTGTCCCGTCGCGCTGGTGACGCGGGCGACGCCGCCCGCTTGCTGCGCCAGCCCGTAAACCATGGATAGGCCGAGCCCGGTGCCCTTGCCGATCGGTTTCGTCGTGAAGAAAGGCTCGAACACACGGCTCAGCACTTCGGGCGGGATACCGGTTCCCGTATCGCTGACCGACACCACCACATAGTCGCCCGGCACAAGGTCGAGCCCCTCCTCCACGGCGCCAAGGTTCCGCGTGGCGAGGGTGATGCGGCCACCGGCGGGCATGGCGTCGCGCGCATTGATACAGAGGTTGAGCACGGCGAGTTCGAGCTGGTCGGGATCGACATGCGCCGGCCAAAGATCCGCCGCAAGCGCCTCCTCGATCTCGATACCATCGCCAATACTGCGCAGTATAAGATCCTGCATCTGCCTGATCAGCGCATTGGCATCCACCGACCGAGGTGCCAGATCCCGTTGACGGCTGAAGCTCAGAAGACGCTGCGTGAGGGACGTGCCGCGCTCCGCCGCCAATGTGGCGTTGCGCAACAGCCGCTCCACGCGTTCGTCTCCAGTCACGCGACGCACCGCCAATTCGAGGCTGCCCAGGATCGCGGTCAGAAGGTTGTTGAAGTCATGCGCGACGCCGCCCGCCATCGTGCCAAGCGCCTGCATCTTTTCCGCCTGATGCAGCCGGGCCTCCATCCGCCGCCGATCGGTGATGTCATGTTCGAGCCGCGCGAGGTGGGTGATCCTGCCATCCCCCGCCCGTACCGGAACCCGCGTTACCTGCCAGAGGCGCGGGCCCTCCGGCATCGGCAGTTCTTCGGTCGTCTGAGAATTGCGTCCTAGGGACAACACGACGTCATCCGCCTCGGCGGTTTCGCCGATTTCGCGGCGGCCGATCCAATCCTCCGCGACGCCGCCGAGTGCCGACGCTTTGGCGGCGTTCAGTCGCACGAAGCGCCCCTCGCGATCCTTGAAGGAGACGCCGTCCTCGCTTCCTT
The DNA here is from genome assembly GCF_009766125.1 of Acidisoma sp. S159. Taxonomy (NCBI): domain Bacteria; kingdom Pseudomonadati; phylum Pseudomonadota; class Alphaproteobacteria; order Acetobacterales; family Acidocellaceae; genus Acidisoma; species Acidisoma sp. S159. The sequence goes on along the minus strand of NZ_LMUG01000008.1, from coordinate 103,854 downwards.
CCATCAAGCCGCGCAGCAACGCCTGTTCGGTCGTCAACGCGCGGCGCAAATGGCATTGCGCATGCGCATTGGCGATCACGCTCAGCAGCAGCACCGGCTCCCAAGGCTTTTGTGCATAGCCCGAGATGCCGCCGAGGTTGATCGCATTCACCACGGCGTCGAGATCCGCATAGCCCGTGAGCAATATCGACTCCGCGTCCGAAATCCCGCGCGCCTTGGCGAGCAGCACGTCGCCGGTCATTCCGGGCATCCGCTGATCGGAAACGATGACGGAAATCGCCGGCTCCTGAAGGAGTATCTCCAACGCGGCCTGCGGCGAGTTTGCGGCCCAGACGTCATATTCGTCTTCGAGCAAATCGCGGAGGGCGGTCAGGATCTCGGGCTCGTCATCGACGAGGAGAATCATGCCGCGAGATTCGGCGCTCATGCGCTTACCGATGTTAGGGGAACTAACGGCACACGAATGATGAAGGCAGCACCTCCGTAAATCGAGGTTTCGATAGCGAGGGTCCCTTGATGCGACTGGATCACGTTATAGGCGATGGCGAGGCCGAGGCCGGTTCCCGAGCCTATTGCCTTGGTCGTGAAGAATGGTTCGAAGACCCGGTGCCTAATTTCGTCTGGGATGCCTGGCCCTGAGTCACCCACGGCGATCTCATACCATTCTTCGTCGGCCTTGGTGGAGATGTCGATGTGACCTTTCCCCTCGATCGCATCCGCCGCATTGCTCACGATATTCATCACCACCTGGTTCAGCAGCGCCGGCGAGCACCACAGCGACGGCGGACCCTCATAATGCCGGGTGACCTCGATCCGCTCCCCGAGTTTCGGGCCGAGCAGGAACAGCACGGTGTCGAGACCCGCCGGGATATCGACATGCTGGAAGCCGCCGCTATCCATGCGCGAGAAGCGCCGGAGGCTAAGAATAATGTCCTGTATGCGCTTCAGTCCGGTGCCCATTGCCTGGGTCCGGTCGCGCGCCTTGGCGATCGTGCGGGCGACCCGTGCATTCTCGGCGGCTTCGGGTTCGACCTGGCCGAGTAGACGCTCGACGGTTTGCTGATGCGCCAAGATGAAGGCGAGTGGATTGTTGATCTCATGGGCGATGCCGGCCACCAGCTCGCCCAGCGACGCCATCTTGGCCGCCTGCACCAGCTTCGCCTGAGTGTCCCGCAGTTTCTGGTTGGCTTGTTCGAGGTCGTGATTTGCTTGCGTAAGCGCGACCGTCATGCGGGCGCGCTGCTCGGTCAGCGCGTGCTCGCGCTGCTCGGCCACGCTGCGGCGGGCGTCGTCCTGCAGTAGCTTGCGGCGCACGACCGCTCGGATACGCACGCGCATGACGCCGGGATCGGGCTGCGCCGGGATGCACTCGTCGACCCCCGCATCGAAAGCGCGCGCCAACAGATCGCGGCCGCCGCCCTCGGCGCGCTCCGTGCCGATGATGAGGAACGCAGCCGCGTCGGCCGTAACCTCCGCCGCGCGCTCACGTAGCGCGTTGATGCGACGACAGGCCTCGATGCCGTCAAAGCCCGAGGCGCGCAGCCCAACGAGCACGCAGTCGATCGGTCGCCCGGTGTCCCGCAATCGGTCCAGTGCCGCCGTGGCATCGTCCAAGGCGTCGATGCGATAGCCATCCCGGGTCAGCAGCTCCGCCACGTTGTCGCGGGACAGGCCTGGATCGTCGAGCAGCAGCACATGGATGCGGCGAAGCGGGGCCGCGCTGCCGTCAGTCTCCTCCATCGTTGCGACCGTGGGCCGCTGCCGCAGCAGCGCGCGGATGCGCAGGATCATGAGATCGTGGTCGGCGGTCTTGGAGATATAAGCGTCGGCGCCGCTCTCCAGCCCGTCCCGCTCGGTTTCCCGCTCCGAGGCATTGGTGAGCATGAGGAGCGGCAGCGACCTCGTTCGGGTATCGAGTCTGATCTGCCGCGACAGCTCGCCGCCGTTCATTCCCGGCAGATGATAATCGGCGACGACCAGATCGGGGAGGCGCCGGCTGAGTTGATCGAGCGCCGCTTCCGCCGAGCCAGCGCGATCCACGGTGAAGCCGGCTGCTTCCAACATGCGGCGGATGGCGAGCGCCTGGGTCTCGGAATCCTCGACGACCAGCAGATGGGGCACGCGCATGGCGGGGCTAGTCATTGGCCGTCGCGGCCGGCGGTCAGCCGCAGCATCTCGCCGGCGATACTGTCGAGCGGCAGGCTGAGGGCGGAGGCACCCAGGCGGACCGCCGCCTGCGGCATGCCAAAGACCACCGCTGTGCTCTCATCCTCCGTCAAAGTGGTGGCCCCCGCCCGCCGCATCGCCAGCAAGCCCTCGGCGCCATCCTCGCCCATTCCAGTGAGCAGCACACCGAGCGAAGCCGCCCCCGCCGCCTCGGCGAGCGAGCGGAACAAAACCGTGCCCGATGGCCTCTGTCCCGCGACCGGTCCCTCTAGCGTCAGCCGAAGGCGGGCGTCGTGTGTGAGGCGCAGGTGGCTGTCGCCGGGCGCGACATAGACCATGGAGGGTTCAGCCACTTCACCATCGACGGCGATCCGCACCTTGAGCGGGACGAGGCTGTCGAGCCAGGCGGCGAAGCCCGCGAGAAACGGCGTGCCCATATGCTGCACGACGAGAACGGGAAGCGGGAAATCAACCGGCAATGCGCTCAGCAAACGGGCAAGCGCGCTCGGTCCCCCCGTCGATGCGACGATGGCCACTATCCTCGGCCGCACGAGGCCTGCCTGGGCGCCCGGCGGCAACCGAGACGCTCTGGTAGAGCCGGAAGGTCGGAACGCGCGCTGCCGGATGACGGGCACCTGACTCATGATAAAAAGCTGTGTGCGAATGGTCTCGGCGATCGTGTTATGGCCGTGATGGCTGAAGCCTGCGGGCTTCTCGACCACGGCCAGCGCCCCTGCCCGCAGGGCGTTCATCGAGATCATCAGAGAAAGGTCCGCAACCGCGTCGGCGATCACCACGATCGGTGTAGGCTGACGCGTCATGATGAGCCGCGTCGCCTCCAGCCCATCCATGCCTGGAAGTCGGATATCCATCGAGATGACATCGGGCCTGACAAGCGGCAGAGCCGCCAATGCGTCCTCCGCTGAGGACAGGGTGGCGACCAGCTCAAGGCGAGGATCAGCGGCAATGATGTGGCGCAATAGCGCCTGCACGACGGGCGAATCCTCGACGATCATCACCCTCACCGGCTTGCCCAAGGCCGGCGCGCCGCCGCTCATAACAGCCTGCCGATGGTTTGCAGCAGGTCGCGCTGGTCGAAGCTCTGTTTAGCTATATAGGCGTTGGCGCCGAGATCGAGGCCACGACGGATATCAGCGGCGGCGGCGCGCGAGGTCATGACAATGACGGGGATCGCGGCCAGAGCCGAATCCTTCCTCATCGCTTCCAGCAGGGCGAAGCCATCCATGCGGGGCATTTCGATATCGGCCAGCACCATGTCAACCACGGCATCCGATCGCAGAACCTCCAATCCCTCTATCCCGTCGACCGCGACAAGAACGTGATAGCCATTCGCTTCCAAGATGCTCTTTTCGAGAGTCCGCGTGGTGATCGAGTCATCGACCACCAGGATCGTCCGGCGGGCGGCCGGCCTTGGGCCGGCCTGCACCTCCGCCTGAGCCGCCACTTGCGGGCCATGTTCCACGAGGCGTTGCCAGCGCGCGAGCAGGCCAGGGGGTGACAGCAGCATCGCTGGCCGCTCCTGCTCCAGAAACACGAAGCCCTGTACGAGTTCGGTGTCGAGGCCGACGACCTCCGCGGCATGCACGAGCATCGAGCGCACGTCCCTCAGAGCGTCGACCACGATCGCCAAAGACCCTCCGCCGGTCTTGCGTAGCTGCACCAACAGCAGGCTGCCTTCCGGCATCGGCAATTCCTCACCGCCGAGGCCGAGCAATCGGCGAAGCGCGATCAGCGGAATGGCGTCCGCGCTGTCAGTTTCTGGCCGCAACACGGGATGACCGGCCCGCCGCTCGATGCGGGACGCGGGGAGGCGAACGAGCCGTTCCACCGCGAGGCTGGGCAGGCCGACGACATAGCCGACACCGCAGTCGAGCAGCAGCACCGATTCACGCGCCACCGACAACGGGACGTTGATCTCGACGACCGTTCCGCCGCCGGCGCGCGGCAGGAGGCTCGCGGTTCCTCGCAGCGCACGCGCCGCCTCGGCGACGATGGAGAGGCCGAGGCCGCGCCCGGCCAAAGCATCCGCATCCGCGCGGGTCGAGAAGCCCGCCTCGAAGACGAAGGAGAGGATAGTCTCGCGGCTGGCGCTGGCCGCGGCTTCCGTCGAAATGAGGCCGGCGCTCACGGCGCGCCTGCGGATTGCCGTGAGGTCGGGGCCCGGCCCGTCATCGGTCACGGTCACGCGCAGCCGATCAGCGTCGCGGACAAAAGCGAGGCCGATCTCAGCCGCGTCCGGACGCCCGCGCGCGCGGCGGCGTGGCGGCACCTCGGCACCATGACTGACGGCGTTCCGCAGTAGCTGGATCACGGGATCCTTGAGCGCCTGCAACACCCTGCGATCCGCCTGCAGATCCAGACCCTCGACGATTGGTGCGACCTCGACACCCTCCTCCTGGGCCAGGTCGCGCAGCATCCGCGCTGGATTTCCGAAGACGGTTTCGGCGGTGACGAGACTGAGCGCCTCGATGCCGCCAAGCAGCGTCGAGACGGATTGGTCCAGTGCCCAGGCGGTGTCCTTATACTGCCGCCGTGCCTCCGTCACCTGCCGCGCCGATTGCCGAAGTTCCTGCGCGAGGTGGAGCAGCGTGGGTGACGGAGACGCCGCACGCAACAAGGGAGTCAGCAGCTGCGTCGCCCGGCGCGTCGAGCGGGCGATCGCGTCGAGCCGCTCTTCGAGATGCTCGTGTCGCTCGGCAGCCCGCGCGACTTGCTGCGCGTTGGTACCGACGGCCGCGAGGCGCGCGCCATTGATGCGGAGGAGATCGATCGAGGCGGCGGCCGTCTCCACGCTCTCGGGTTCGGCTTTGATGTCGGGCACAGCGGCGGCGACTTGCGCGATTGCGTCCAGCGCATCTTCGATTGCCGAGGCTGCTCCTTCATCGAGACGGGTTTCGCCATCGAGCAGCGCGGCAAGTAGAGCTTCGAGATCATGCGCGCGATGTTCGACCTCGGGCCGGCCGACGGCACGGGCCGCGCCCTTCAGCGAATGAATGCGCCGAAACATATCCTTAAGATCCGGGGGCTGCCCGCTTCGGGCAATGTCGAGACCGTGCCGCACGACCGCCAAATGCTCGCGATATTCCGCATCAAAGGCGGCGAGCAGCTCTGTTTGGATATCCTTCACCGCACCGCGCCGCTTTCCAACGCAAACACCACCGCAATGCTCTGCAAAAGCCAGAGATCAATGCCGGGCTTCATCCCTCTGCTGCCTCACACCCGGTAGCGGTCCGCGAGGGCCACGAGCTGGTGCGACAACTCGGTGAGATTGCCCGCGGCAGAGTCGAGTTGCCGGGTCCCGGCGGCAGTCTGCTGGCTCGCCTGGCGGATGCTTTGCAGTGCCGTCATCACCTGCTCCACACCGATCTGCTGTTGGTTGGTGGAGGCAACGATCTGCTGGAAGGTCTGCACGCTCTCCCGCACGCTGCCGGTGATTTCCTCGATCGCGCGATGCGTGAGGTCAGTACGCTCCTTACCGGCGGCGACGCGCTTGACCTGCTCCTCGGCCAGCATCACCGAAGTGTTTATGCCGCGCTGGATTTCGCCGAGGATGGAGCGCACCTGCACCGTCGCCTCCTTCGCCTGATCCGCCAGGATCTTCATCTCGGAGGCGACCACCGCGAAGCTGCGGCCCTTTTCACCAGCCGCGGCGGCCTCGATCGCCGCATTGAGGGCGAGCAAATGCGAGCGCTCCGCGATGTCGTTGACGACCATGATGATGTCGCCGATCGCCTGGGTCTTCTCGCTGAGCGCCACGATATTGCCCGCGACCATGCCGCCCTGGTCGCGAATGAGTTCCATCGCGCGCGCGGTCTCGACCACCGCCTGCAGTCCGCTGGCGCTCCGCTGGGTGGCGGCCTCAGCCGCGACGATCACCTCCTCGGCGCGGCGCGCGATGCGGGTGCCGGAATGGGTGATTTCATCGGCGGTCGCCGCCGTCTCCTGGATCGCCGCAAGTTGCTGCTCGACGCTAGCCGCCTGTTCCTGCGTGGAGGCGCGGATTTCGGCGGCAGCGGCGTTGAGGTTGCGCGTCACATCGCGCGTCTGCACCGCCAACTGCCGCAGCCCAGTCACCATCGCGTTGAGCGTTCCGCCGAGGCGGCCCAGCTCATCATGCCCCGCGCGTGTGGGCGGCGTCGTGAGATCGCCCTGTCCCACCACCTCAGCGAAACGCACGTAGCGCGCCAATGGCCGGACGATCGAGCGCTGGATGAGGAAGGTCATCAACAGACACAGCAGGGCCGCGCCGGCTGCGGCGACAATCAGCGAAGTCCGGCTCGTATTGTAAATGAGCTCGATCCTCCGCTGCCCGGCCTCAACGCCGACGTTGAGCGCATCCTCGGCCTGCCGCAGCGTGACGACGAAGTCCGCTCGCAGTGAGATCAAGCTCGGTTCGACAGCCATGACCCCGGCCGCATCATTCCGCGCGAGATCGTCGAATTGCTTGTCCGAACCAGCCCGGAGTGACTGGAGGCGGAGCCGTGCCTGCCGCAGGAGCTCGGCGGTTTGTTGCCAGGCGGATCGGCGGCCAGGGTCGAGGGCGGTTTGCTCGTAGGTCGCGGTGGTGGTGATCGCCTGGTCGAGCAGGGATTCCGTCGTGTCCGCCTGGGCGTCCCACCGCGTCGCGACCGCATGGATGGCGGCTGCGGATGAAGGATGCATCATGGCCTCGAGCACCGCGGCCCGGCGGGACTCGTTCATGTTGGACTGACTCTCGGCGATCTGACCCAGAGCGCGGTAGGCGGCGAGGTCGCGTGCGACGATCGTCTCAGTCGCATAGCGGACGCTGGAAATCTCCCAAAGGCTGAAAAGCCCGATGCCTACCAGCAGAAGGATGCTGACCCCAAAACCAAGAAGCAGGCGCGTGGCGATGGTCACAATCGTCTAGGCTCCAAGGATTGGGACAGGCAGGCCCAAGCGCGCGGCGAGGAAGGCAGTATCGATAGGCATGACCGGACGGCCCGAAAGTTCATGCGCCCCCTCGGCGACAAGAGCGGAGGCTTCGTCACTGCCAAGCGCGGTGGAAATCAGACCCAACACCTGGGGCACCCGCAGTCCAATACACGGCTTCTCATGGGTGAGCAGGAGCAGATGCCCGTCGCTCGGATGCTCGCTCGATGCTTGAAACAGGCGCGCGCTGTCGATCACGCTGTAGACGGCACCCATCCAGCCCAAGACGCCAATGCAGGAGGGCTGCCGGCTGATAATCGGCATGCAGCGGGCATAGGGCAGGACGGCTCGGACCTCCTCGGGACGAATGCCATACAGCTCACTTCCCTCCTCCCATACCAGGAGGCTGTGGACCCTGGCGGCCGTCCGATCGGATTGGCTGAGGCCGCGCACAGCCAGACGCCGGCTGCGTTCGTCGAGCACGCGGCCTTCCCACGACCGCTGTCCCATGTCAGGGGCCGGTATTGTGCTCACGGCTGCGACGCCTGATCGACCATCGCCGGTTCGACTGCCAAGACCGCGCGTGCGAGCAGGTCGCCGGCGCGGAGGCCGTCACCTTCCTCCAAGACCGTGTCCTCGGGCACCGCGCGACAAAGCTCCGTGACGACGCTCATAACCCTTCGGCCACTCTCGGCCGCGCCGCCCTGAAGCAGCAGGAGGCCGAGATGGTAATGCGCCATCACCATGTCATTGCTGAGGTAGATCGCACGGCGCAACGCCGCTTCCGCGCGGGTTCGGTCGTTGGCCGCTTGGGCGAGCAGCGCGTCGTAGTAATGGAGCCGATGGTCGAGCGGGTGGGCCTGCAAGGCCCCGGCACAGCGTAGCGCCGCCTCCTCCAGCCGTCCGGTGTCAGCCAAAGTTCTGATCCGGTCCAGATCACGATCCTCGGCGCGCGCCGAGGCGATCACGCGAGGCTGCGGCGCCTCAGCCGGCCTCGGTGCGTGACGCGGCGGAAGCCGGTGGGATTCCGGCGCCGGAGGCTCGGACAGAGCGGCTGGGACCTCGGCGAGTTTCGTCACGCCCCGCGGCCTGAAGACCCGAGTGGCCTCGATTTGGACGACGTCAAGCTCCGGCGGTATGTCGGCCAGGGCATCAGAATATCCGATCATAAGCCAGCCACCTGACGAGAGGCATTGCCCCAAGGCTGAAAGCATCGGCGCCGCCTGATGGGCGCCGAAGTAAATCAACACGTTGCGGCAAAGGATAAGGTCGAAGCCTCTCCACTCCGCCGGCGGCTCGGGCAGCAGATCGAGCAGGTTGTGGCGGCGGAACTCGACCCTTGGCCGGTGCCGCTCATGCAGCCGCCATGCGCTGGGCCTAATGTCAGCGTCAAAATCGCGCGCACGTTCCACATCGGTCATCCCGCGCAAGCTCCAGGCGCTGTAACGGCCCTTGCGCGCATTGACGAGCGCCTGCTCGTTGATGTCCGTTCCGATGATGTCCACGCGCCATGTGGGCAAGGCATCGCCGAGCAGCCGCTCGATCAGGATCGCAAGCGAATAAGGTTCCGCACCGGTGGAGCAGCCGGCGCTCCAGATGCGTAGCCGGCGACGGTTCGTTGCGGCGTTCAGGAGGTTTGGAAGGATCGTGTCCCGCAAGACAGCGAATTGCTCGCTGTGGCGGAAAAAGAAGGTCTCGCCGACGGTGACTACGGCTTCGAGCGCCCGCCACTCGGCATCCCCGGTCACAGGGTCCGCGAGCACCGTTTCATAACCAGCAAGGTTGGGAGCACCGACTTCGCGCGCCCGCTCGTCGAGCCGCTTTCGCAGCAAAGCGTCCTTGTCGTCGTAGTAATGGTGTCCAGTGTGGGCAACGACCGCCTGCTTCAGCCGCTTATAAGCCGCTTCTTCAGCCTTCATCCGCGCTCTCATCCAGCGCGGACGGCCAGCCGGATGCACGGGCCGCCGCTCGCTGGGAAAACTCGCCAAGACGCTGCCGCTCCAACGCCGTCAGCAATCGCGCGAGCGACAGCAGCGGTATCAGATCGTCGCCGAATGAGACGTTCGCGGCGACGCAGCCGTTGAAGCTTTCCTCCTCTGGCTGCGGGCAAATCACTCCCGTGCGCGTGCCCGTGGCGCGGCGAACGAGAATTGCCGCGTCAGCGACGTCCTCGGCATTCCTCGGCAAAAGGATGTGGTGATGGAACAAGCCGTTCTGGTCAATTTCCGCGAGATCGAGCAGGCGCGCCAGATCGATGACCACCTTGGATTTGCCGCCGAGCATGAAGACCCCGCGCACGACGAAAGGCATCGAGGTAACAGGCGCGAGACGCGGCGTGGGAAGAACCTCCGCGATATCGGTAAGGGCGAGCGCAAGCGTGGCACTGCCGACCGCGAGCATCAGGAAGCTGGCCGAACCGTCACTCATCGCTCGGTACGTCCGGGGTCTCCACGCTGATCCTACTTTTGCGGCTTCTCCGAAGCGGTCTCGGTCTGGAAACGATCGCTGGTGGGATGGCCCTTCGGCTCATCGCCTTGGCCCATCTCCTCCGGAACACCGTGCTTGGCCGCGTGGTCGTCTTGCTTGCTTTGCGGCGGGTTCGGCACGGGCTTGGCCTCGCCTGTCTTTGGGGCGCCTGCTTTACCCTTGGGCGTTGCGGTCATGTTGGTCTCCTCCCGGGTTGCCCCACGGCAATCATGCCTGTGGTACAACATGTAAATCCGGGACGGCCGAATGCAACGCGAGACGCTTCGCCGCTATACGGTCAGACCGGCGCTAACTGCGCGTATTCTTCGTCGGAATAGATGCGCGAACGGGTAAGGAAGCGCACGCCGCGGCCATTCTCCAGCGAGAACATGCCGCCTTTGCCTGGCACGAGATCAATGATGATCTGGGTATGCTTCCAGTAGTCGAATTGCGACCGGCTCATATAGAAGGCCGCGTCGCCGATCTCTCCGAGCTGAACATCGGAGTCACCGATCATGAAGTCACTCACCGGGTAGCACATCGGCGAGGAACCGTCGCAGCACCCCCCTGACTGGTGGAACAGCACCGGCCCGTATTCGCTTTGCAGGGTCGAGATGAGGTCCAAAGCGGCTGGCGTCGCTGTCACGCGAAGCGGTGTTACGTCCATGGCGTCACCTCTGATCCCGGAAGTTCATGGCGCGTATCGCCCGCACTACAACGGACCCGCTCAGCTGCGCCAGCGGCGGGTGCGGCTGCCCCTGGGACCGGAGAGGCTGACAGCGCCGCCGAAGAGCACTAGGCCGATGGCTGTGGGAACCAGCCAGCCGGGCCGCTGCAGCACGGGCACAGCGACCTGGTCCCAAATCCAGGGCGACAAAGCGCGCCGGACGAAGGACTGGGCCACGGGAAGCCACGTCGTATCCACCATCCCGATCAGGGCGGCGAGCGACATATCCGGCGGCCAGATGGTGGCCACGGCAAAAGCAGCGACCAGAAAGGCCGCCGCGAGCACTGCGAGGATACGTGTTGCGATCACGGGCTCAGTCTACCCGCCCGCGACATCGCGGCATAGTGCGAAGCGCGTTTTCGGGCGGGATTCGATGTCGATTTGGTGCCCCTCGGCGGAGGCTCTACCGCGCGATGGCGATTTCCATGCCGTCATAGGCCGGCTCTATGCCCAGCGGCAGGTTGCGCATCATCCAGCCCCAATCCATGTCGTTTCCCATATGGGTGAGAATCGTGCGTTTCGGTCCCAGCTTGGCGACCCATTCCTCAATCAGCGCGGGCCAGGCATGAGTCCGATGCGGGTCGCGCTGGAAGCAATCCACCAGCCAGGTCTCCACCCCCTCCAACGCTCGCCAGGCGGCGTCATCGAGCGCGACGACATCTGTGCAATAGGCGAAGCGCCCGATGCGCAGACCGAGCGAGGTCGAGAAGCCGTGGTCCTGGTTGAAAACCTCGATCGACATGCCGGCAAGCGTGATGCGGTCACCCGGCGTGATGATCTCGGGTTCCAGGGCCGGGCGAATGAAGCTCGGCGGCCGCCAGGGCAGGAAAGCGTAATCGAAGCGTAGCCGTAGCGCCTCCATGGTCGCGGCGTCCGTGCGCAGAGGCATGGGCTGGTTGATGATGCGGTTGAGAATCCGCAGGTCGTCGAGGCCGGTGATGTGATCGGCGTGGGCATGGGTGATCAGCACCGCATCGACCTGCGGGATCGCATTGTCGATGAGCTGGTTCCGCATGTCGGGCCCGGTGTCGATCAGGATGCGCCGGCCGTCGTCGCCTTCGAGGATGATGCTCGCGCGGGTCCGCCGGTTGCGGCGTTCGGACGGGTCGCAGGCGCCCCAATCCCCTCGCCCATCGGCACCGCCGACCATTGGCACCCCGGCCGAGCCGCCGCATCCCAGCACGACGGCCCTCACGCCTGGACGCCCTGGGTCTTCGGATAGAGCCGCCGGAAATTCGCGGTGGTCAGCGCCGCCAGGGCCTCAGCCGTCAGGCCGCGTACCTCCGCCAGAGTCGCGGCGGTATGGGCCACCCAGGCGGGTTCGTTGCGCTTGCCGCGCTTGGGCGCCGGGGCGAGGTAAGGCGCATCGGTTTCGACGAGGATGCGGTCGGGCGGCATGTCGCGGGCGATCTCCCGCAGTTCGATGGATTTCGGGAAGGTCAGAATGCCGGAGAAGCTCACATAGCCTCCCAACTTGATGGCAGTCTCGGCGAGCGCCCGGCCGGAGCTGAAGCAATGTAAGAGGAAATCGAAGGGACCCCCGGCAGTACGCTCTTCTTGCAGGATTTTCGCGATATCGGCATCGGCGTCCCGAGCATGGATGGCGACCGCGACACCAGCGTCACGGGCCGCGCGGATATGGGCGCGGAAGCCGGCTTGCTGCACCTCATGCGGCGCGGTTTCGTAAAAGTAGTCCAGCCCGGTCTCGCCGATGCCAACCACCTTCGGGTGGCGCGTCATTGCCACAAGATCAGCGGGTTCCGGGATGGGCTCCTCATGGGCGTGCTGCGGGTGGATGCCGACGCTGCACCACAGGCCAGGATGCCCCGCCACCAAATCGAGGATGCGTCGCGATTGAGCGAGGCTGGTGCCGATCGAGACCATCTCGCCAACGCCGGCCGCGCGAGCGCGCGCGATGACGTCGGGAAATTCCTCAGGCTTGAAGTAGTCGAGGTGGCAGTGTGAATCGATCAGTAGGGGCGGCCGATCCGGCATCATAACGTCCATCGGGCGATAACAGTACCTTTACGATGTCGGCGCCAGAAGAACCTCTCACAGGAGGTATCTCATGACCAACCAAGCCATCCGCGGACACGACTGATCCGGCGGTGTCGGCTCTTACGACATGTCACCGGGAAGGGGAAATGAGGTCGTTCCGCCGTTCGTCCCGGATCCGCCCAAGGGGCAAAGGGATGAGATGAGTAACGGGGCGGTTTGGAACGGTGATCTACCTGCGCCACAGCCCGTCTCTTACGTGCCGACCCCCTTCGGTCGCGCGCCGGTCCTGGGACCCGTCGTTCACTATCCTGTGCCGCATCCTGTGCAGCTGCTCCCGCAGGACCCGCAGCCCCCCCTCCTGAGTGCGCACTCAATCCAGCTTTTGGCCGGAGTTATGCCGCTATTCAGACGTCGGCCCGATAACCGCTTCACGCTACGGGAGTTGATGGAAGCGTGCGATATAAACGAGACCGGCAGAGCGACATTTCGCAATCAAGCCTACAACAATTTTCATGCACGAATAACGAAACTATTCAGTCAAGCCGAGGCGGCCAACTTGCAACTGCCATTCGTAAAATACCAACAGGGGCACTACGCGTTTTATGGTCTACGGCCAGGGGCTTAAGCCGGGCATTGCGGCAGAAGCGATCCTGCTGGAGGAAAGTTCAAGGCCGGCGGGTCAACAAACCGCTTCCGCCACAAAACGTGGAAAGATGCCGTGCGGTGGTGGGAGCAGAGTGCCGTCCGCCATCGGCAGGGCGAGAACCGCAAGGCTGCGCGCGTCAGGCTGAACACCGAGCTGGTCGAGCATCCGCCCCATGCTTTCGGGCATGAAGGGTTGCAGCACGGTCGCCACGATGCGGATGACCTCGGCCAACACGCGCAATACCTCGCCCATGCGGGTCTCGTCGATCTTCTTGAGCGCCCAGGGTGCCTGGTGGTCGATATAGCCGTTGCCGGCGCGGATAACGCGCCAGACCTCCTCCAGCGCCTCGTGGAAGGCCTGGCGATCGATCGCGGTGCCCACCAGCGTCACCAGGTCTCTCGCATGATCGAGGATCGCCTGATCGGCATGGGCGGGCGCGCCGGGCATGGACGGCAGGCGTCCGCCGCAGTTGCGCGCGATCATCGAGAGACTGCGCTGGGCGAGGTTGCCTAGGTCATTCGCCAGGTCAATATTAAGCCGTGAGATCAGCGCCTTGCGGCTGAAATCTCCATCATTTCCGTAAGGCATTTCGCGGAGGAAGAAAAAGCGAACAGGATCGAGCCCGAACTCCGCGATAAGCGCGGCCGGCTCGATCACATTGCCGATCGACTTGCTCATCTTCTCGCCCTCCACAGTCCACCAGCCATTGGCCGAAACGCGGTGCGTCACGGGCAGGCCGGCCGCCATGAGGAAAGCTGGCCAGTAGACGGCGTGGAAGCGGATGATGTCCTTGCCGACCATGTGCAGATTAGCGGGCCAGAAGCGCCAACGCTCGGCGCTTTCATCCGGGTAGCCGGCGGCGGTGATGTAGTTGGTCAGCGCGTCGAGCCAGACATACATGACATGGTCAGGGTCGCCCGGCACCTCGACGCCCCAGCGGAAGCTGGTGCGGCTGACGGAGAGGTCGTTGAGGCCGCCGCGCACGAAGCTCAGCACCTCACGATGCTGGGCATGCGGCGCGATGAAATCCGGATGCGCCTCGTAGAAGGCGAGCAGCCGGTCTTGCCAGGCGGAGAGGCGGAAGAAATAGGAAGGTTCGCGCACCCATTCCACCGGAGCGCCCGTCGGTGCCACCCGAACGCCATGGACGTTCGTTGCAAGCTCGTCCTCGGCATAGAAGGCTTCGTCGCGGACGGCGTACCAGCCTTCGTAATGCCCGAGATAGATATCGCCGGATTCCACCAGCTTGGACCAGAGTGCCGCGCAGGCCGCCTTGTGCCGAGGCTCCGTGGTGCGGATGAAATCGTCGTTCGAAATGCCGCAGGTCGCGGCCATGGCTTCGAACTCGGCGGCGATACGGTCGGTGAAAGCCTGCGGCTCGAGGCCGGCATCCTGCGCCGCCTTCTCGACCTTCTGGCCGTGCTCGTCCGTGCCCGTCAGGAAAAAGACGTCGCGGCCCTGAAGGCGTTTCCACCGCGCCACGACATCGGCGGCGATCGAGGTATAGGCGTGGCCGATATGGGGCGCGCCGTTGACATAATAGATCGGCGTCGTGACGTAGAATGTTTCGGTCATTGCTCTGCCATCAAGCTCAGCCCTGCGAGAACCGCCTGGCGACGGTCGAGGCTGAAACGTTCCGTCTCCTCCTGCAACCGCGTGAGGCCCTGCCATACCCCACCCCACCGTTCAAGGGAACGCGGCGCGGCGCCTGCGCCGCTGCGCGCCCCCTGGCGCACTTCGGCGGATACGACTTGACGCAGCATATCCATGAACAGCGTGAAGGCTTCCTCGTCGCGCCCGATCTCGTCCGCCACCGCCAAAGCGGCGGCCGCGGCGGGGGGTGCAGCCAGGATCCGCGCGACACGTTCCGCCATCGCGGGCCCGTCACCTTCCGCCAGGGCCAAAGCGCGGCCAGGGGAGCCTTCGGCGAGCCGTGCGAGACGGCTCCGGTCGGGCGAGGGCATGTCAGGCAAATAGCGCGACAGTAGGATTTCTGTCTCACTGTCCGCGAGCGGTGAGAGCCGCAATCGGCGGCACCGGCTGCGGATGGTAGCTGGCAATCGCCCCGGCGCGTGGCAGGTGAGGAGCATCATCGCCCCTTGCGGCGGCTCCTCCAGCAGCTTCAACAGCGCGTTCGCGGCATTGGGATTCATATCCTCGGCGCCATCGACAATGACGATCCGCCAGCCGCCCTCACCCGGCGTCAGCCGCAGGAAACGCGACACTTCCCGCACCTCATCGACGACGATCTCCTGCCGCATTCGCTTGCGCTTGTCGTCCATGCCGCGCTCGACGGTCATGAGATCGGCATGAGTTCCGGCCGCGACGCGGCGGAACACTGGGTCGGCGGGATCGACCTTGAGACTGGCTCCGGCAGTTCCACGCGCGAGCAGAAAGCGGGCGAAGCGATAGGCCAGCGTCGCCTTGCCAATTCCCTCGGTGCCCGTGAGGAGCCAGGCGTGATGCAGCCGTCCCGCCGCGCGCGCCTCGACGAGCGCTCGCTCAGCCGTTTCCTGCCCGATGAGGTCGGGATTGGCACGGGGCGCGGGCGCGCTCATCCGACACCGAGGCGCTCACGCAGCAATGCGCGGATCTCCAGTTGCAGCGTCTTCACCGGCCGGTCAGCGGGAACCAGCACACAGCGCTCGGGACAGGCAGCGGCGATGGCGCGAAACGCCTCCGCTACGGCGGTAAAGAAGGGCAGGCCGAGGGCTTCGTAGCGGTCCAGCCCGCCGCCGCGCCGGACCAGCCGCCGCATCGCTTGCTCGGCTGGGAGATCGAGCACGAAGGTCAGATCGGGCGGGAGAGCGATGAGCGCCGTGAGGGCCTCGACAGCGGCGATACCTGCACCGAGCACATGGCCCTGATAGGCCAGCGTGGAGTCCGTATAGCGGTCGCAGACGACATGCCGACCCTCGAAAAGCCGTGGCCGGATCAGCGTCGCCACATGATCCGCGCGGGCGGCGAAATGCAGCATGGCCTCGGCAAGCGGCGCAAAGGGCGGCTCGCCGCCCAGCAGAAGGGCACGCAGCGCCTCGGCCCCCGGCGACCCGCCGGGCTCGCGCGTGATGGCCACGGGGAAGCCGTCTAGATCCAGCGTGGCCGCCAACAGCCGGGCCTGGGTGGACTTGCCGCTGCCCTCGCCGCCCTCGAACGTGATGAAGCGGCCGCACGGAACCGGATCTTCGGGGCGGAGAGGCTCGGTCTCAGGCACCGGTCACGAAATGCTTGGCGCGTTCGAGGGCGCGGCCCGGCAGCCCGAGACGAGGCACATCGACCATCGCGACCAGCGCCGCCGTGGCCGATCCCTGCCCGCTTGGGATGCCCGGACCGCTCAGGCTGAGCTGGCCGATCTTCTGGCCGCGCAGGATCGGCGCGGGCACGGGTGCCGCGTAGTCCACCGCGATCTTCGCGGAGTTCCGCCAGCCCTGCGGCAGCGTAACCACCGCCGGCTTATCGACGGTGAGCCCAACGGTGCGGGTCTCGCCCAGCCACACCGGGGCGAGAACCACCTGCTGACCGGCGGTAAACAGCGGCACGTCCTCGAAGTTGTTGAAAGCCCAATCCATCAGCCGCTTGGATTCCGTGACCCGGCTGTTCCAGCTCGGCAGGCCATTGAGCACGACCAGTACCCGGCGGTCGTTGCGCTTTGTCGTGCCGGCGAGCGAATAGCCGCCCTCCTCCGTGTGACCAGTCTTCAGCCCGTCGCCCAGACCGGCGGTGACCAGCGGGTTGCGGTTGGGCTGGCTAATCTTGTTGTAGGTGAAGGTCTGCTCGCCGGCGTAATGATAATAATCCGGAAAATCGCGGAGAATGGCGACGCTTAGCGTCGCGATGTCCCGCGCCGACATGACATGGCCATCCGCCGGCCAGCCCGAGGCATTGACGAAATGCGACGCGGTCAGGCCGAGCTTCTTGGCCTGCTCGTTCATCATCGCGGCGAAGGAATCCTCGGAACCGGCGATGCCCTCGGCCAGCGCCACCGCCGCGTCATTACCGGAATCGACGAAGACGCCGCGGATGAGATCCTCGATCGAGATATTGGTGCCGACCTGGATGAACATCCGGGAGCCGCCCATGTGCCAGGCGTGCTCGCTGACCAGGAAGGTCTGGTCGAGACGGAGCTTGCCTTCCTTAAGGTGCTGGAAGGTGATGTAGATCGTCATCAGCTTGGTCAGCGAGGATGGCGGGCTCGGCGTGTCCGGGCTTTTCTCCAGCAGCACCGCGCCGGTGTTCACGTCGATGATGATGGCTTCGCTCGCCACCGTATCGAGCGGTCCGATCGGCGTGGTCGCGGGCGTCGAGACACCGGCGGCGCCGTTGGTGGTCGGTCCCCCCTCATCGCCGGAAGCGTTGCCCGAAGTGCCACCGACCATGGCCGAATGTTTACGCTTCGCCCAGGCTGGGGCAGCGGCGACAGTGGCGAGTGCGGCGGCGGAAGCGAGCCAGAGGCGGCGCGTATGCATGGGACGATCCCGTTCGTGGCGGCGCGGCTTAGCGCACGGTGATGGTCGCGTCGACGCCGCCGGCCTGCAGCGTGGCGGCGAGTGCCTGGTCCGCCTGCGCGACGGCGGGATAGGGGCCTGACTGGACTGCGTACAGGGTCCGTCCCTCGCCGGTGAAGACGATCACTTGGGCATTCCCCAGCCCCGCCAGTCGCGCGGCCATGCGCGAGGCATCGTAGCGGCGGCCGAAGGAACCGTTCTGGACATAGATCCCGCCAGGCTCGGGCGGAACTTGTGTCAACGTGACCGGCAGGCTCAGCGGCGGAGGCGGCGGCGCGAGGAGACCGCCGCTCGATTGGTCGGTTTCGCCGATGGACAGGCCGCCACCGGAGGCAACCCCCGGCGGAGGCGCAAGGCTGGCCGCCTGGAAGCTCTCCACGGGCGCTGCCGCGATCTTGATCCCGGCGCCAAGATGGTCGGCGAGCGCCTCGCTTGGTCCCTGCTGGACCGTCACCCGGACTTCCGCCGCGCCGTCTTCCGGAATCCCGAGCAGGCGAGCGGCCTTCGGCGTCACCGCGATGATGCGGCCAGGATCCTCTGGACCACGGTCATTGAGCCGCAGAAGAAGCTGCCGCCCGGTCTGAAGGTTGGTCACTTGCACGATGACGGGAAGCTGCAGGATCTGGCTGGCGCCGGCCATGGCATTGGGGTCGTAAGCCTCGCCATCGGTCGTTAGATCCGGCGCATCGTCGCCATAGACCGAGGCGAGGCCGGTGCGGTCATAGCCGAAATCCTCGCGCGGATAGTGCCACACGCCGCGTGCCTCGTAGCCCTGGCCGATGACGTAGCTTGGACCTGGTGCCTCGACCGACGGCTGATGCGCGCAGCCGATCATCCCGAGCAGCAGCGCCAGCGCGGCGCCCGCTTTCATCACGTAACGATGTCGCCCAGCAGGCCGACCGATAGGGCGTAGAAATCGGAGGGGTTATACCGGCGGATGACCTTGAAGTTGGGATAGACCAGGTAGCTGTCGCCGCCGACGCCATCCGGCAGAATGAGGCGCGCGGGGAGCGACGCATAAGCCGCCGGCGCACGTGGCAAGCGGCGGACCCCCATGCTGAGCCACGAGCCGAGCGGCTGCGCCTGATCGGGATCGATGCCGGCCGGCTGGATATTCGGACCGAGCACCACCTGCTCGCCCCAGGGCTCGCCGGCATGCCAGCCCGATTTCCTCAGATAATTGGCGATCGAGGCGAGGCTGTCGGGCGTGCTCGTCCAGATATTCGGACGCCCCTGCCCTTCGTAGTCCACCGCGAGCTTCAGATAGACGCTCGGCATGAATTGCGGCTGGCCCATCGCACCCGCGTAGCTGCCGGTCATGCCCTGCGGCGAGATGGCGCCGCGGTCGAGGATATGCAGGGCCGCGATCAGCTCGGAGCGGAAATAGGCGCCACGATGGCTGGCCCAGCCGAGTGTCGCCAGCGCCTGCACCACCGAGAAACCGCCGGTGTTCTGGCCGTAATTCGTCTCGAGTCCCCAGATGCCCATGATGACGCCCGGATCGACATTGAAACGGCCGCGAATCGCGGCAAGCAAGCCGCTCGCCGCCGCGTAATTCTGCCGCCCGTTGGCCACGCGCGTCGCGGAAAGCCGCGCCGCCGCATATTGCGCCCAGGTCTGGGTGAATTCCGGCTGCCTGTTGATGAGCTCTATGCACTTCTCGTTAGGTTGCAGCCCGTAAAGTGTCGCGCGCCGGGTCGCGTAGCTGATCCCGGCGGCCATCGCCTGGCGATCGACTGAGACGAGATAATCCTGAAACGCTCCAGCCGCGTCGGCGCGCGAAATGCCTACCAGGGAGGCCGCGCCTGCGGCTGAGAGCAGGGTAAGAATCCGGCGGCGGTGCATGGGGGCTGTCTGCCAGAGCCGGGGCCACGGAGCAACCGGCATGCCGAGTCGCACTTCGCGATTGTTGAAAGATGGGAGCTAAGGATATCTCTGGGTGCAGGTGCCCACTCCATCACGTCATGCTCGGCGAAGGCCGGGCATCCACGCCTTCCTCGTTCCTCGAAGGCAAGGCGCGGATGGCACGAGGTGGCCCGCACGCCTTCGCGTGCCACGGCGGATATTTTGGGATCGCGGTTCAGCGGCACCGCCAATTTCAAGACCCCGCCCCGCAAACACGGGACGCGACGCCGCCCCGCGTCAACGCACTTGTGTGTCGGCCAGCCGCCGCGCATTTTGGGAGACCGCCTGACGGAGCGGAGACGGAGAATCGGACTATGGACGGCGAGACGGACTCACGGCGCATCACTCTCTACAGCCCCGAGGCTTTCGCCGGCATGCGGCTGGCCGGGCGGCTGGCCGCCGAGGCGCTGGACATGATCGCCGAACATGTCGTTCCCGGCGTTACGACTGAAGCCCTGAACACGCTCTGCCACGACTTCATGGTGGAGCGCGAAGCCGTCCCTGCGACGCTGAACTATCGCGGCTATCCGAAATCGATCTGCACCTCGATCAACCATGTCGTCTGCCACGGCATACCGGGCGAGCGGCGGCTGGAGGATGGCGATATCCTCAATATCGACATCACCGCGATCCTCGACGGCTATTACGGCGACACCAGCCGCATGTACATCGCGGGCTCGGCGAGCACGCGGGCGAAGCGGCTCATCGACGTGACCTATGAGGCGATGATGCGGGGTGTTCGCGCCGTAAAGCCGGGCGCCACGCTGGGCGACATCGGCCACGCGATTCAGAGCTATGTCGAGCCGCAGCGCCTTAGCGTGGTGCGTGATTTCTGCGGCCACGGCATCGGCCGCCGCTTCCACGAGCCGCCAAACGTGCTGCATTATGGCCGCCCCCATGAAGGGCTGACGCTTCGGTCGGGCATGGTCTTCACCATCGAGCCCATGGTCAATGCCGGCCGACACGAGGTGAAGATCCTCGACGACGGCTGGACTGCCGTGACCCGCGACCGCAGCCTCTCGGCGCAGTTCGAACATATGATCGGCGTGACGGAGACCGGCTGCGAGATCTTCACGCTCTCCCCGGCCGGGATGACCAAACCGCCTTACGTTTGATCTTGGGCAAGCTGTCTTTGGTTTGAGCCGTCCTCGTTCCACCACGCACGCTTAAGCCACCATGTCATGCTCGGCGAAGGCCGAACATCCACGCCCTCGCTCGCGTGACAAAGGCAAGGCGTGGATGGCGCGCGGGGGCCGCCCCGCCTTCGGTGCCATGACGGAGCATTGGGTCGCGGTTCAACACCTGATCGTGACGCCTTAGCCCTGATCCGCGGCGAAGGTTTCGCGCAGGAATACCCTCGCGGTTTCGAGGATCTCCTCTGACAGCCCATCATCGGAAACCGCGCGCGCCAGGGTGAGGGCACCGACCAATGTGCTCAGGGTGACAATCGCGCCATCGCGCTTCGCCATGCCCTCCGGCGCCGTGACGCCTATCTCGAGTGACCGCAGACGTCGCTCGATCCGTTCGGTGAACAGCGTGCGCGTTTCGGCAACGGCGCGGCCAACATCGCAGGACAATGCGGCAATCGGGCAGCCATCGCCCGGATTGTCCCGATGCCCCGGGCTCAGGTAGGCGTCGATCCCCTCGGCCAGGCTCTCCCGTGCCTCGACGCGCGCCTCGCTCTCCGCCATCGCGACGCCCATTGCTTCCCGCACCAGCGCCTCGCGGCTGTCGAAGTGTTTGTAGAAGCCGCCGACCGTCAGTTCGGCCTCATTCATGAGGTCGGCGACGCTTAATCCCTCCAGCCCCTGCTCGCGAAAACGGCGCGCCGCGATCGAGACCAGGCGATCATGCGTCGCGGCCTTCTGTGCCCTTGAATGACCCATATGCAAAACCTCGATAGCGCCGCTGATTGACCAACCTGGATTATGGTCATAATCCAGGTTGCACGCAATCCAAAGGAGGATCCCATGCGGCTCACGAACAAGACGGCCCTGATTACCGGCGGCAATAGCGGCATCGGGCTCGCGACCGCCCGGCTCTTCATCGCCGAGGGTGCGCGGGTCGCCATTACCGGCCGCAACCAGAAGACGCTCGATGAGGTGGCCGCCGAACTCGGGTCCAACGCCTTTGCCGTGCGCGCCGATGTCGGGGATGTCGCGGCGACGGAGAGCGCCATCAATCAAGCCGCGGAGCGCCTCGGCGGGCTCGACATCCTCTTTGCCAATGCCGGCATTCCCGGCGCCACGCCGCTCGGCCAGACGACTCTCGCAGCCTTTGAGGAGATCATCCGGATCAACCTCACCGGCGTCTTCTTCACCATCCAGGCCGCGCTGCCGCATTTCCGGGATGGCGGTTCGATCATCCTCAACGGCTCGGTGCATGCGGTGCTCGGCATTCCAGGCTCCTCGGCCTATGCCGCCTCGAAAGCCGGGGTGCGGGCGATGACGCGGAACCTCGCCTCCGAACTGTCGCCCCGCCGCATCCGTGTGAACCAGGTGACGCCAGGCGCGACGCGGACCCCGATCTGGGACAGTCGTGCCGGCAGCGAGGCCGCGATGGCCGCGCTCGATGCGCGCATGTCGGCCGGTATCCCGCTTGCCCGCATGGGCGAAGCGACGGAGCTGGCGCAGGCGGCGCTGTTCCTGGCCTCGGATGAGTCCCTCTACATCCAGGGCAGCGAGATCGTCGTCGATGGTGGCGCGACACAGAATCCCTGGGGTTCGCCCCTCTTCCGCGCGGCGTGAGCGCGGACCCTGGCGGTTGATGAGGTCGCCGCTCTAAACTCACGGGACGGCCGGATGACGGCCGAGGAGCATCCGATGCCCGACCCCGCCGAGCGGCGAAACCGATGAAAACCGCCATCGTGACCGGTGCGACCAGCGGCATCGGCCGCTGGATCGCGGGCGGCCTCGCCCAGGCCGGCTACCGGGTAACGCTGGTTGGGCGTGACTCCGCGCGAGGCGAGGCGGCGCAGAAATGGGTTACCGCCCGCGCCCCCGGCAGCGAGACCCGGCTTCGCCTCATCGACCTATCCTCCCTCGCCGCCACGCGCGCCTTTGCCGAGGAGGTGCTGGCGGAGGGCCGGCCCCTCGATTGCCTGGTCAACAACGCGGGCGCCTTTCTCGGGACGCGGCAAGTCACGGCCGAGGGGCATGAACGGGTCCTCGCGACGAACCACCTCTCGCCCTTCGTGCTGACTGAGGCGTTGCTGCCGGTGCTGCGGACATCAGGCGCGGCGCGCGTCGTCAATGTCGGCTCCTCGACGGCAGATCGCGGTGTGATCGATCCGGACAACCTCGAATTGACGCGGGGATGGAACCGGGTCCGCGCCTATCGCCAATCCAAGATCGCGTTGCTGATGGTGAGTCTGGATACCGCGCAGCGCCTGAAAGGCAGCGGTATCTCCGTCAATGTCGTGCATCCCGGTCTGGTCGCGACGGGGCTGGTGCGGGAGCGTGGCGTGACTGGCCTCGCTTGGCGCTTGCTCGGCAATTTCGCGCTTACCGAGGAGAAAGGTGCCGAGACGCCTCTCTTCGCCTGCATCGCTCCCGAATTGGAGGGCAAGACCGGGCTTTACCTCAAGCGCAGCAAGGCCGCGGCGGCGAACCCGGTCACGCGCGATGCGGCGCTGATGGCAAGGGTGGTTGCGGCAACGGAGAGGTTGATAGGAACCTAGGACACGATCCGGGCGCGCAGCTTCTGCAGCGCCATCTGCATGCTCCAGCGGCGCGCCCGGTGGCCGAAGGGGCCGTGCATGCCGCCTGGGATCACCGAGGGCGCGAACAATGTGCACTCCTGCAACCGCAGAGCCGCCGGATCGCGCGTGAGATTTCCCTCGATCCCGAGGCGCCGCACGATGAACCCGGTCCAGACCGGCGCCGCACGGGTCAGTAGCGAAAACAGCGACATGGTGCCGCTCACGATGACCTCGGCGCGGCCAGTGGTGGCGGCGAGATAGACCCCCTCGGCCGCGACTTCCGGCTGATAGACCGGTGGCACCGGTCTCGCCGGCCAGCCCATATGGCTCGCAGCATGGCTGAAGAACGGCGTGTTGATCGCCGGCGGGAAGACCGCGCTGAGCCGGATGCGGCTGTGCTCGATCGCGAGCTCGACCCGCAGCGCCTGGGCGAAGCCGCGCAGCGCGGCCTTGGCGCCGGAATAGGACGTCATCAGCGGCAGGCCGTGAAAGGCGACGCCCGAACAGACATTGACGATGGTGCCGCGATTGCGCGGCTGCATGGCGAGCAACGCGATCCGCGTGCCATTGACCGCGCCGAGATAGGTCACCTCGGTCACCTGGCGAAACTGATCTTCCGGCACGTCGAGGAAGCGGCCATAGACGCCGTTGCCGGCGCAATTCACCCAGGCGTCGATCGGCCCGAGGGTCGCCGCAAGATCGTCCGCGGCGTTGCCGAGGGCGGCGCTGTCGGTGACATCCGCGACGGCGGTGGCCGCCACGCCACCGGCGGCGGTGACCTCAGCCGCCGCGGCGGCGAGGCCCAGCGCGCCACGGGCGATCAGCCCGACCCGCCAGCCGCGCCGTGCGAAGAGCGTCGCCGCGCAGC
Organism: Acidisoma sp. S159; assembly: GCF_009766125.1. Classification (NCBI taxonomy): domain Bacteria; kingdom Pseudomonadati; phylum Pseudomonadota; class Alphaproteobacteria; order Acetobacterales; family Acidocellaceae; genus Acidisoma; species Acidisoma sp. S159. The sequence continues at coordinate 79,962 of NZ_LMUG01000008.1, read as the reverse complement.
GTCCGATGCCGGAGGAGCCACCGGTGATGACGACGACCCGAGGGGCGCCGGGTGTCATGCGAGAACCCGTTTGGCGGGGCCAGGTGTTACTTTGCGGGGCAGCGGACAAGCGGGCTCGGGAAGGCGGCGCAGCCGGGGAAAGCGATCGAGGTCGCGCCGCTCTTCACGACGCGTAGGATATTGCTGTCCGCGCATCCATAGTCACTCTCCGCGGTCGCGCCGGGCAGCGCGTTGGCCGAGGCAGCGGCCGCGTCTGCTGACGGCGCGAGGGTGAAGACGGTGCCCTGCGGCGTGCCGCGCACGCTTGCGATCAGATTCTGCACATAGCCGGGCTCCGTCAGCGTCGCATGCAGAACCGCATCCTGGGTCACGATGAAGGTCGGGTGGGCATTGCATTCCGCGGCCGTCATGTCCGGCGGCGCGGGATAGAGGCCGCCAGCCCAATTGCCGTAGAGCCAGGCATGCGGCGGCTGTTCGGCGGCCTGGGCATACGAAGGGAGCAAGGAAGCGCCCAGCATGCCCGCCAGAAATGCGTAGGCGGCCAGGGAGCGCGAGTGGGCACAAGACATGGTAACCTCATGACGGGAAAGCTGTCGGCGGGGCGGCCGAGTATGAGCGATCCCGCCCCGGGGCGGAAGTCGCTCCAATCTGTTGAACGGCCGGGCGCAGCGTGGCAAGTCCTCCCGCGGTGTCAGGGCGTCGCGCGCCCGAACCAGGAATGCACGCATGCTGAGACGCCTATACGACCGCATCCTCGCCTTGGCGGGGCATCCCCTCGCCGCCTGGGCACTCGCCGCGGTCGCCTTCGCGGAAGCGAGTTTTTTCCCGATCCCGCCGGATCCATTGCTGGCCGCGATGTGTCTCGCGCGGCGCGATCGCGTCTGGCGCTATGCGCTCATCTGCACCGTCGCCAGCGTCTGCGGGGGCGCGCTGGGCTATGCGATCGGTGACTTCCTGTTCAACCGGCTCGCTCAACCGGTGATCCACTTTTACCACATGGAACATGCCTTCGAGACCTTCCAGGCGAAGTTCGCGCGCTACGGCGTGGCGCTCATCCTCATCAAGGGCCTGACGCCGATCCCGTATAAGATCGTCACGATCGCGGCAGGCGCCGCCAAGTTCAGCTTCTGGCAGTTCATGGCGGCAAGCTTCGTTACACGTGGCCTTCGCTTCTTCCTGGTCGCGCTATTGCTCCGCCTGTTTGGCACGGCCGCGCGGGACTTCATCGAGAAGCGCCTGATGCTCGTCACCAGCCTGGTCGCCGCCGGCATCGTGGGCGGGTTCATCGTCCTGATTTACCTGTAGCGGCGATCGGGCGTCGCCACCATCAGCGACCCATTGTAACAAAGGATCGGCATCGCCACCGGACTGCGCCATACTGCGCGCGAGACAGAAAGGCGCGGCATGAGGGCAGTCCAAAGATGAAGTCATTCTGGCCGTTTGGCCGCCGTAAGAGGGTAATTGCCAAGCCGAGGTTGGCAGCCAGCGGCCCGTCCGGCGGCCCAGTGCTCGAGCGGCATAATCGACGAATGTTACTCATCCTGGCCCACCCGGCGCTTCAGAGATCGCGGGTCAACGCGGCGCTCTATGCCGCCGTCGCCGATATGGCGGATGACGTGACTTTCCACGACCTTTATGAATCCTACGCCGACTTTTCCATCGATGTTGAGGTGGAGCAGCAGCGGCTCGCGGACCACGACCTCATCATCCTGCAATTCCCAATGTATTGGTACGCGACCCCTGCCCTCCTCAAGGAATGGCTCGACATGGTCTGGCTGCACGGCTTCGCCTATGGCCGCAGCGGCACGCGGCTGCACGGCAAGACGCTGCTTTGCGCCGTCACCACCGGCGGCGAGCCGGAGGCTTATACCCCATCGGGCAGCAACCGTTTTCCGATCGCGGAATTCCTCCGGCCCATGGAGGCGACGGCTTACCTCTGTGGCCTCGCCTGGGCGGAGCCTTTCATCATTCACGACACTTTCCAGATCGACGACGCGGGTATCGCTATCCAAGCCGCGCGCTATCGCAAGCGGCTCGCGGAACTCATCGCGGCGCTGCCGGTGACGAACTCGGCACCAGCCACCGCGACGGCGGCCTGACGGGATGAGTACCGACACCGTCCTGATGCAGGCCCTCGTCTATCTTCTGGCGAGCGTCATCGCCGTGCCGATTGCCAAGCGCGCAGGCCTCGGCTCGGTTCTCGGCTATCTCATCGCCGGCGCGGCGATTGGCCCGTTCGCGTTGCATCTCGTAGGCAACCAGGCCGATGTCATGCGCTTCGCCGAATTCGGCGTGGTCATCCTACTGTTCCTCATTGGACTTGAGGTTCGCCCTGCGTTGCTGTGGAGCATGCGCGCCGCGATCTTCGGTCTCGGCGCGGCGCAGCTCATCGGCATCGGGCTCTGCATCGCCGCCGCCGCTATGGCGCTCGGGCTGGACTGGCGCCATGCGGCGGCGATCGGCGCCATTCTCGCGATGTCCTCCACCGCGATCGTGCTGCAGACGCTGGACGAGAAGGGGCTGCGGCGCGGTGCTGTGGGTTCAGCGGCCTTCGGCGTGCTGTTGTTCCAGGACCTCTCGGTCATTCCGTTGCTTGTTCTGCTGCCGATGCTCGCGGTGGTGCCCGTCGTTGCGGTTGCCGGCGCGGATGGCGGGCTACATGGCTGGTGGCATGCGCTGGCGGTTCTCGCGGCGGTCCTGGCGATCGTTGCCGGCGGCCGCTACCTCATCGGCCCCATCTTCCGGTTCATCGCGGCGACCCGCCTGCGCGAGATCTATACGGCGACCGCGTTGCTGCTGGTGATCGGCGTCACGGCGCTCATGCAACTCGTCGGCATGTCGCCCGCGCTCGGCGCCTTCCTCGCCGGGGTGATGCTGGCGGAGAATGAGTTCCGGCGGGAACTCGAAGCCGATATCGAGCCGTTTCGCGGGCTGCTCCTCGGGCTGTTCTTCATCACGGTCGGCGCGAGCCTCGATTTCGGGCTGCTCATGCGCCATCCTGTCCTGATCCTGGCGCTGACCCTGGGTCTCATGGCGATCAAGGCGGTGGCGATGTCCGGCATTGCCCGCGCCTTCCGGATGCCCTGGGGCGATGCCCGCACCGTCGGTGTCGCATTGTGCCAGGGCGGCGAATTCGCTTTCGTGCTGGTGGGTTTCGTGGTCGGCGCTGGAGTGTTGACGAGCGAACTCGGCCGCATGCTCAACGCGGTGGTCGCGGTTTCCATGGTGCTGACGCCCCTCGTCTTCCTGCTGCATGAGCGGTTTGGGCAGGGGAACGCAGAGGTCTCGACCGCCGCCGTGCCGGACGCTTTCGACGAGACGGCGGATGTCATCATCGCGGGCTTCGGCCGCTTTGGACAGATCGCCGGGCGCCTGATCGCCGCTAACGGTTTCCGGACTTCGCTGCTCGATGTCAGCGTGTCACAGATCGAGCTGCTGCGGCGCTTTGGCCGCCGCATCCACTACGGCGACGCGACGCGGCTCGATCTGCTGCGCGCCGCCGGCGCCGAGAAGGCGCGGCTTCTGGTGATCGCGATCGACGACCGCGAAAAGGCACTCGAACTGGTGGAAACGGCGAAGCAATACTTTCCTCAGCTCACCATCCTGGCGCGCGCCTGGGATCGCCGCCACGCCTATGAATTGCTTGATCGCGGCGCCGATGTCGTCGAGCGCGAGACTTTCGAGGGCGGTTTGGCGCTGGGACGCATCGGGCTGCAACGGCTGGGCCTGCGGGCAAATCAGGCGCTGCGGGCGGCAAATCTCTTTCGGCGGCAGGACCGCCGACTATTCGACGAGCTGATGCCGTTACGCGACGACGAGGATGGCTTCATCCTGGCCAGCCGGCAGAGTCAGGCGACCCTCGACCAACTGCTTTCGGCGGAGCTTCAGGAGTCCGTGACCTCAGATCGCGACCGCGGCTGGGACACGTCCTCGGTGGCCGAGGAGATGCGGGACGCGGCGGAATGACGGTTTAGGCCGCACGATCCTCAATGCCCGGCCGGCCTTTGGTTGGGTGGCAATCGTCTCTCGCTTCTCCGAGACGGTCGCCACCACTCTAATTTTGTTGAGATAATGCGGGAATATTTCGGCTATTCAGCCAATTTCAAAGACTTACGCTTGACGTTCCGGAGGCTGTCTGGCAGCCTTCCGTTTCGTGGCGTGTGCCCGATATGGCTCACCGCCTGATGGCCATTGCCTTGGCGGCATCGACTGACAACGGGGGCGAATGCCAGCGGGATGACTAAGTCGGAGCTCATCGCCGAGCTGGCACTCGCCAATCCTCACCTCACCGGCCGCGACGTCGAACTCATCGTCGCGACGATCTTCGACCAGATCAGTGAGGCCCTGGCGCGTGGCGAGCGCGTGGAATTGCGCGGCTTCGGCGCCTTCACGGTGAAGAAGCGTGTCGCTCGCACCGGCCGCAATCCCCGTACCGGCGAGGCTGTCGCGGTCGATGAGAAGGTCGTGCCCTTCTTCAAGGCCGGTAAGGAACTTCGCGGCCGCGTCAATCGTGGCGGCCGCCCGGAACGTCGCAGGTCTACCCGCACCGAGGAGTGATCGCCTTAGCGATCCATCCTCGGTAGACTGCGTGTCATGATTCGTCTCATCCCCGCCCTCGTCCTTGTATTGGTGCTCGTGCTCTTCGCGCTGTCGAACAGGCAGGACGTGGCGCTTGGCTTCTGGCCGACCGACTACGTCGCGGAAGTTCCGCTCTCGGTTGCCATCCTCGTCGGCATGGCCCTCGCCTTCCTTGTCGGCGCCAGCATCGTCTGGGTGCAGACAGTTGGCCTGCGGCGGCGGGCGCGGCGCGCTGAGGCTCTGGTCTCCCGCCTCCAGGCGCAGATCGCGACAACGGAGTTGCGCCAGGCACCGGTGGAGAATCGGGTTGCCCTGCCGGTGCCTCGCGCAGTGGCCCTGCGGGAAGGCTAAGCGATGGACGGCGCGGCGGCCCGCCGCATCATCGCGGCGTTGGACACGACCGACCTCGCGACCGCGCGCGGCTGGGCGGCTGCTCTCGCCCCACATTGCGGCATGCTCAAACTCGGTCTCGCGTTTTTCCTGGCGCATGGCGCGGCGGGCTATCGCGCGGTCGCCGAAGCCGCGGGGCCGACGCGGATATTCCTCGACCTCAAACTGCATGACATTCCGAACACGGTGGCGGGCGGCGTCTCGGCCGTATTGCCGTTGCGGCCGGCGATGCTGACGCTCCACGCATCCGGCGGCAGCGCGATGATCGGCGCGGCGCGGCGCGCAGCCGAAGCGGCCGGCGATGCGAGGCCCAAAATCCTGGCGGTAACGGTGCTGACTAGCCTTTCCGCCACTGACCTTCACGAAACCGGCGTAACAGGTTCACCTCCCGAGCAGGTCTTGCGGCTCGCGCACCTCGCTTTGGCCGCTGGCGCGGATGGGCTGGTCTGCAGTCCGCAGGAAGTCGCGATGCTGCGCCGGAACCTGGGTGCCGCCGCCTTGTTAGTGGTTCCCGGCATCCGTCCCGCCGGCAGCGCGAGCGGTGATCAGGCGCGCACGCTCACTCCGCGTGAAGCCATGGTGGCGGGCGCCGACTGGCTGGTGATCGGCCGCCCCATTACCGATTCTCCGTCTCCCGCGGAAACCACAATCGCCATCGGGCGGTCGATGGCATGATCCGGGTCAAGATCTGCGGTATCAACAGCGCCGAGGCCCTCGCCGCCGCGACCGAGGAACGCGCCGACCATATCGGTTTCGTCTTCTTCGCTCGCTCGCCCCGCGCCGTAACGGTGGAACAGGCGGCGGCGATCAAGGCGACCCAGTCATCACCGCCGCCCGCCATCGGCCTTTTCGTAGCACCGACGCTCGCGGAAATCGCGGCGGTGCTGGGTTTCGTGGCGCTCGACGGCCTGCAAGTTTACGGCAATGCGGCGCTCGCCCGGGCCGTGCGGCGCGAATTCGGGCGGCCGGTCTGGCTCGCTCAAGGGGTCGCCACCTCTGCCGATCTGGCCGCCGCCTCGGCCGCTGCGGAGGGGCTCGACGGTTTGGTGATCGAGGCAAAGCCGCCGCCGGGCGCCACGCGGCCGGGCGGCAATGCAGTGGCCATCGACTGGGCGATGCTCTCCGGGTGGTCGCCGCCGGTGCCGTGGCTGCTGGCGGGCGGCCTCACGCCTGACAATGTAGCGGAAGCCATCGCGGTGTCGGGAACGCGGGCTGTCGATGTGTCGTCTGGGGTCGAACGCATACCAGGGGTTAAGGAACCAGAGCTGATCCGCGCCTTTGTGAGGGCAGCACGCGCCGCCCGCCCTTCCGGCTCTCATCCTCAAGAGGTATGAGAACTGCTGGATCAGGGGGTCACGTGAACAAGCCATTCCTCCGCCCGCCATCGGGCCAGAACAGCCTCCGCAACCAGCCGGACGATCGCGGCCGGTTCGGCTTCTTCGGCGGCCGCTTCGTCGCCGAAACGCTGATGCCGCTCGTGCTACAAGTCGAGCACGCTTACGAGGCGGCGCGGCGCGATGCGTCCTTCCAAACCGAACTCGACCTCTACCTCAAGAATTATGTTGGGCGACCGAGCCCATTGTGGCTCGCCGAGCGCCTGACCAGGCAATTCGGCGGCGCGAAGGTCTATCTCAAGCGTGAGGACCTGAACCACACGGGTGCGCATAAGATCAACTCATGTATGGGGCAGATCCTGCTCGCCCGGCGCATGGGGAAAACGCGCATCATCGCCGAGACTGGCGCCGGACAGCATGGCGTGGCGACGGCGACCGTCTGCGCGCTCTTTGGCCTGCCCTGCACCATCTATATGGGCGCTGTGGACGTGGAGCGGCAGAAGCCCAATGTCTTTCGCATGAAGCTGCTCGGCGCCGAGGTGAAAGCCGTGGAATCCGGTTCAGCGACGCTGAAGGATGCCATGAACGAGGCGCTGCGCGACTGGGTCGCCAATGTTCACGACACTTATTATCTGATCGGCACCGCTGCCGGGCCGCATCCCTATCCGCAGATGGTCCGGGACTTCCAATGCGTGATCGGCAACGAGGCGCGAGCGCAGATGCAGGAGGCCGAGGGGCGGCTGCCAGATGTGGCGATCGCCGCGGTGGGCGGCGGCTCCAATGCCATCGGCCTGTTTCATCCGTTCCTTGACGAGCCCTCCGTCCGTCTCATCGGCGTCGAGGCTGCGGGCCATGGCATCGATACCGACAAGCACGCGGCGAGCATGGCACGCGGCAAGCCCGGCGTGCTCCACGGCAACATGACGTATCTGCTGCAAGACGCGGATGGGCAGATCCAGGAGGCGCATTCGATCAGTGCCGGCCTCGACTATCCCGGCGTCGGGCCGGAACATTCCTGGCTCTTCGACAGCGGCCGCGTGTCATACGTGCCGGTGACCGACGATGAGGCGCTGGAAGCTTTCCACCTCTGCACCGTCAAGGAGGGGATCATCCCGGCCCTGGAATCCGCCCATGCGCTGGCGCATGTGGCGAAGATCGCGCCCGAGATGAAGCCAAGCGAGATCATCCTGGTCAATCTGAGCGGACGTGGCGACAAGGACATCTTCACCGTGGCGGCCCATAGCGGAGTGACCTTGTGAGCCGCATTGCCACCCGCTTCGCGGCACTCAAGCGGGAGGGGCGCGGCGCGCTTATTCCCTTTCTCGAAGCCTATGATCCGGACCTCGCCACCAGCACCGCTATCCTGCACGGCATGTCGGAGGCGGGCGCGGATCTCATCGAGATCGGCATGCCCTTCACGGATCCGATGGCCGATGGCCCGACGATCCAGCGCGCCGGACAGCGCGGGCTCAAGGCTGGCGCGACGTTACTTGGCACGCTCGCCATGGTGCGTGTGTTTCGCGAGCGGGATGACACGACGCCGGTGATCCTGATGGGATATCTCAACCCCATCGTGGCCTATGGCGCGGAACGCTTTTGCGCGGACGCGGCGGCGGCCGGGGTGGACGGACTGATCGCCGTCGACCTGCCGCCTGAGGAGTCGGATCTGCTCGCGCCCTATGCCCTCAACCATGGGCTCGACATCATCCGGCTGGTCGCGCCGACCACGGACGAGGCGCGGCTGCCTCTGGTGCTCAGTGGTGCCTCAGGCTTCATCTATTACGTGAGCATCACCGGCATTACCGGCACCCGCAGCGCCACCGGCGCGGACCTCTCGGCCGGCATCGCCCGCCTGCGCCGCGCGACGGACTTGCCGATCGCCATCGGTTTCGGGATTCGGAGCCCCGCCCAGGCCGCCGAGGCGACTGGCATCGCCGATGCGGCCGTGGTCGCCTCCGCCCTGATCGAGACGCTCGCGAAGGATCTTGACGAGGACGGCCACGCCCGGCCTGGCACAGCGGAGCGCGTCCTGGATCAGGTGCGCACCCTGGCCAATGCTGTCCGCGCCACGCGGGTAGCCGCCTGAACCCTTTGGCATGAGCTGGCGCCGCAGCGCCGCATGCCGCCGAGGAGACCCTAGATGAGTTGGCTCACCGAATTCGTTCGCCCCAAGATCCGCACCCTGCTCGGCCGCAAGGATGTGCCCGAGAATCTGTGGCACCAATGCCCCGCTTGCCAGCAGATGATCTTCCAGCGTGACCTGGATGCGAACCTGAAGGTGTGCCCGCATTGCGGCCATCACCTGCGGGCCACCGCGCGGGACCGCCTCGTCTGGACCTTCGACGATGGCGCCTTCACCATCATCGACACTCCAAAGGTGCCGCAGGACCCGCTGCGTTTCCGCGACCAGAAACGCTACAGCGACCGCCTCAAGGAAGCCCGCGACAAGACCAAGCTGGAGGACGCGTTGCTTGTCGGGCATGGCTTGCTCGGTGGGCGCAAGGCAGTGATCGGGTCGATGGCCTTCGAGTTCATGGCGGGCTCGATGGGTGCGGCCGTCGGCGAGGGCATCGTGGCGGCGGCGCGACTCGCCGTGCTCCAGCGCGCGCCACTTATTATCTACACCGCCTCGGGCGGCGCGCGGATGCAGGAGGGCGCGATCAGCCTGATGCAGATGCCGCGCACCACGATCGCCACGCAGATGGTCAAAGAAGTTGGCTTGCCCTTCATCGTGGTGCTGACCGATCCCACGACGGGCGGCGTGACGGCGAGCTTCTCCATGCTGGGCGACATCCAGATCGCGGAGCCCGGCGCTCTGATCGGCTTCGCCGGCGCGCGGGTCATCGAGCAGACCGTGCGTGAGAAACTGCCCGAGGGTTTCCAGCGCTCGGAGTATCTCTACGAACACGGCATCGTAGACATGATCGTCAACCGGCTGGAATTGCGGGAAACCTTGATCCGTGTGACCGGTCTGTTGCTGCGCGAGGAAGTCCAGCTCGCCGAGGCCGCGTAACGACGTACCTTCACGCGCCAGCCTAAGCCGGAGACGCATTTGAGGGAGCACAGCCTGGATCCGCGCGTGGATGACGTGCTGGAGCGGCTGCTCGCACTCTTTCCCCGCGCGATCGATCTCAGCCTCGACCGCTTGCGCGTCTTGCTCGATCGGCTGGGCAATCCGGAGCGGCGGCTGGCGCCGGTGCTGCATGTCGCGGGCACCAACGGCAAAGGCAGCACCTGCGCCTTTGCCCGCGCCATCGGTGAGGCGGCGGGGCTACGCGTGCAAGTCTATACCTCGCCGCATCTCATCGACTTCAACGAGCGGATCCGCTTGTCAAACGGGTTGGTAAGCCACGCCGCCCTTGCCGATGCGCTAGAGGCGGTAGAACGGGCCAATACCGGTGCGCCGATCACCGTTTTCGAGGTCATCACCGCCGCCGCCTTCCTGCTTTTCGCCGGAGACCCCGCCGATCTCTGCATATTGGAAGTCGGGCTCGGGGGACGCGGCGATGCGACCAATGTGATCGAGCGGCCAAGGGTTTGCGCGATCACCGCCATCTCGATCGACCATCGCGAGTTCCTGGGCGATGAACTCACGGGCATCGCCGCCGAGAAGGCAGGCATCATGAAGCCGGGCGTTCCCGTGGCCGTCGGCGCTCAACCCGCCGAGGTTCTGCGGGTTCTCGAGGAACGGGCGCGATCGGTCGGCGCACCTCTCCTCGCCCATGGCCGAGACTGGCGCATCGGGCCAAAGGGAGATGGCCTGATCTATGAGGATCAGGCTGGCCGTTTGGCTCTGCCGCCACCTTCTCTGGCTGGCGGCTTTCAGGTTGAAAATGCCGGGATCGCGATAGCGGCGCTTCGGGCGAGTGGATTGGGTTTTCCAGAGGCGGCGTTTGGCCGCGGCCTGTCTACAGCGGAATGGCCGGGCCGCTTGCAGCGTTTGGGACCGCCGCTCTCCGCCCTGCTGCCGCGCGACTGGGAACTGTGGCTCGATGGCGCCCATAACCCCGGCGGCGGCCTGGCTCTCGCCGCCCATGTCGCGGCTTGGACTGACAAGCCGCTGCACCTCGTAATCGGCATGAAGCAAGGCAAAGACGCGGCCGAGTTCCTTCGCCCCCTTCTGCCTATGGCCGCCAGCGTTTGGGCCGTTGCGGAGCCTGGTCAGCATCTCGCGCTGGCAGTGGAGGACGTTGTTCTCGCCTCCGATGGAGTCGCTCGACCTGGCGGGACAGTCACCGAAGCACTTACACAGCTCGCGGCGCTCGGTGGGCCCGCCGGGCGCGTGGTAATATGCGGAAGCCTTTATCTGGCAGGCGCTGTCCTTCGTCTTTAGACACTGTTTGTTTTTAATGACTTAACAAATTTGTGAAAAACTACGCTTGTCTCTTCCCTCGAAGAGCCGAGGGCGCTATTCAAGTGATGAGATATTTTAGCGTAAAGGCTCATTTTAGAGGCAAATTCGATATGCCTTCAACTGCTTGCGTCCTTTGTATGACGCTCCTCAGTCCCCGCGCCGCTGAGTGCCATGGCTGTGGCTTGAAGGTTCTCTGCTCTGAGCCCAGACCGCCACGCCGCATAGCCGAGGCGCGCGCATCGAAGGCTCGGCCGCGTAGCCGCAGGCGGCGCCTACCCCCGTTAGTAGCGGGGGCCGTCTGCGTGGCCGGCGTCGGCCTCAGCATCATGTCGGTTCATGCCGCCTTCACGCCGCTTCAGTTCGACACGCCGCCCACGATTTCCGCGACTGCTGCGGATCCGGCTGAGGCGGCGGATTGGCGGGAAGGCGAGGAAGCGCTGCGCCAAGCGCTCGGTAACCCGTCCTATGACAGCTTTGGCGACAGGTTCATCAGCGTCAGCGTTGGTCACGTCGTAAGCGTCTGCGGAACGACCGATCCCAAAGTCGATCCCGATGGCGCGGAGCGCTATGTCGCCGTTCTAGGTTCACCCAGCATGATATCGCTGGAATTCCAGGACCCGAGCTTTCCGACCCTCTGGGAACGCGCCTGCTCGAACGGCGCGGTGCGGTCTTAGGGAAGCCCGTATCTAGTTTGCATCGCGCTCATTCCGACACGTCATGCTCGGCGGAGGCCGAGCATCCACACCTTTGACTGCGCGACGAAGGCAAGGCGTGGATGGCATGCCTGCGCATGCCATGACGAATACTTATGGCGCGGCCCAGCTTAGATCATCACGCGCACGCCTCGTCGTCAGTCGAGCGCCTCGGCGATATAGGGCGGCAGGTTGAAGCTGCCGACATGGATTTCCGGCGTCCAATAGCGCGTCGTGCCCAGAATACCCGCCGCTTCCGCCCGAGAGCGTATCGTCACGGTATGCGCCGTGCTGATCGCCGCGTCCTTCGACGCCCAGCCGAGAGTCATAAAGCCACCGACATAGGTTGGCACCGCTGCGACATAAGCGCCGACATGTGGGAAGAAGCGGCGGCGGCGCGCGCTGGTGTCACGCAGCTCGTCGGCCTGCATGAAGGGCACACCGCATTGATTGACGATGATGCCGCGGCTGCTCAGGATACGCGCGCTATTCTCGTAGAACTCGTCGGTGAAGAGAACTTCGCCGACGCCGATGGGATCGGTCGAATCGACAATGATCGCATCGAAACTCCCCGCCGCGGCACGGCGCACATAATCGATCCCGTCGCCGACGATGACGTTCGCGCGCGGATCGCTCCAGGCTTCGCCGGCGATCTTCGGCAGAAACTCCTTCGCGAGACGGATGACTTCGCCATCGATCTCGCACATGACCGCCTGCGTGACGTTGCGGTGTTGCAGCACGCGGCGCAGCACGCCGCCGTCACCCGCCCCGATGATGAGCACGCGATTGGCTTCGCCATGAGCCAGCAGCGGCACATGCGTCAGCATTTCCTGATAGACGAACTCGTCGCCCTCGGTGATCTGGATGATGCCGTCCAGCACCATGACGCGGCCGTGACTCTCGCTCTCGAAGATCGCGATGTCCTGGAACTCGCTTTGCACACGGGCGAGTTCGCGCTTGACGCGAAAGCGCTGGCCCCAATCCGGATACAGCGTCTCGTTCAACCAGCTATCAGTTGCCATGGAGCAAACTCCCTGCGTGCGACAAAGCCGCGCATGGCACGGGTGCCAGGCGCGGGTCGCATGAAGAGTTGGTGACGGGAACGGCGGAGCGTCTAAGGTGCGGCGATGCCGCGACGCTGCTCGCCAAGCACGGTCTGCTCCGGCATGAAGGCTGCCTGAAGCACGGGGATCGACTTGCGCGGATCGCAGTCACCGCACATGAAGATGTCGATCGCGGCAAAGCCGTTCTCGGGCCAGGTGTGGATCGAGATATGGCTCTCCGCCAGCACGACAACACCCGACACGCCACCATTCGGCGTGAAGTGGTGGAAGTGCGAATGGAGAATCGTCGCGCCAGCGATCAACGCCGCATCACGCAGCGCGCGATCGATATGTTCGGGCTCCGAGAGGTTTTGCGCCCCCCAGAGATCGACAAGCAGATGCATGCCAGCAAATCTCTGGCCATCCCGCTCGATCCAATAGTCCTTCTGCTTCGGCGCCTCGGCGTCGTCGCAGATGATCGTCGTCTGGTTATCGCTCGGGAAATCCGAGACCATCCCCAGTCGGGCAAGTGCGTTCATTCGCATGCTCCCTCAACCAGTAGACGGCCTGTTGGACATTGTCCTCGTGACAAGTCCCCTGGGGCCAAGGCGGCGGGTTATGCGGGCCATACCCCCTGGGCGCAAGAGAAATCTCTGCGATAGGCTGTGCCTCCGCTATGCAGAGAAAGCATCTTCCTTTCCTTCAACCCGTCACGAAGGCGGTGTTTTTCTCAGGAAAGCCGCGATTGTGGCGATGGTGTGCTCATCCATCAGAGCCGGCGCGTGACCAGCATCGGCCACAGTGACGCCTTCCGCGCCGGAGCGCTGCATCTCCGCGAAGGTCTCGGCGAGAAGAAGATCACTGGTCTCGCCACGCAGCACGAGCATCGGAATCGTGATCTTGGACCAGAATGGCAGGAGATTGACGTCCTCCGGCTCCTGCGCCCGGATGATGTGGGCGATGGCCGGATCGTAATGCAGCGTTAACTTGCCGTCCGGCAGCGCACGCACCGAATGCGTGGCGAATTCCCTCCAGGCCGCGTCATCGGGAATTCCGAACGGCGCGTGAATGACACGAAGGAGCGCTTCCACCGCCGCGAGATCCTCGAAAACCGGCGGCTCTCGCATGTATTCGCGGATCCGCGCCAGCGCTGCCTTCGGGATATGCGGCCCGATATCGTTCAGCACCATGCGCCGGATCGGCTGGTCCTGCTGCGCCGCCAGCACCATGCCGCAGACGCCGCCGAGCGAGGTGCCGACCCAATGCACCGGCCGGTCAAGGGTCGCCAGCAGATGTGACAGCGCCGTGATATAGGCTGGCACCTGGTAAAGCTGCGGGTCGCTGAGCCACCCCGAATGGCCGCGGCCAGGCAAATCGGGACAGATGACGCGAAAATCGGTTGCCAAGGCCGCAGCCAGCCGGTCGAAATCACGCCCTTGGCGGGTCAGGCCGTGAACGCAGATAACCGGCGGGGCATCCTGTGGACCCCATTCGGCATACGCCATGCGATGAAAGCCATCCGTGAGGAGATAACTTACCGAGCCTTCACGCATCGTCATTCCAAACTCCCTCTAAGCTGACGGCCCCGGCACGCGCCGCTTGGCGCGGAAGCTCGGACCGGGGCATCCTGCCGCCGCTTACGACCGCCATATGACGCCGGAAGACCGAGAGGACCAAGACCATCTCCGTTTCAACGACCTCCCCGTCACGCTTCCGCTGGAGGCGGCTGCCACGCCTCCTCCGCCGCGTACTGATCGGGGTGGGTGCCGCCATTTTCGTGCTTTGCGCCACGGCTGCCGCCTTGATGTGGCGGGTGCTACCGCCGCAGCAGGACGTGGTGTCGCTACCGGGCATCTCGGCACCGATCGGGGTGGCTTTCGACGGCAACGGCATTCCCTTCATCCGCGCTTCCTCGGCGACCGATGCGGCGGCGGCGCTTGGCTATATCCATGCGCGCGACCGGCTGTTCCAGATGGACCTCATGCGCCGGGCGGCCGGCGGCACGCTCGCCGAGCTCTTCGGCCCGGCGGCGCTGCCGAACGACCGGGAAATGCGGTTGCTGGGCGTCCGGCGCAGCGCCGAGGCCGATGTCGCCGATCTTTCGCCGGCCGCGAGAGCGATGCTGCAGGCCTATGCGGACGGGGTGAACGCCTGGATCAGCCGGCGCGGGCGCTTTGCCGCGCCGGAATTCGTCTTCCTCGGCAAGCCAGCCCATTGGTCGATCGTCGATAGCCTGCTCTGGGGCAAGACGATGAGCCTCTGGCTTTCCGGCAACTGGCGGCAGCAACTCCAACGTCTCGCGCTGTCCGGCAAGCTGTCGCGCGCCAAGATCGACGCCTTATGGCCGCCGGTGCCGGGCATGTTGCCCGAGATTGCCTCGCTTGAGCCTGCTTTGCCCCGCCTCGCCGCGGCGGCGGCCGAGACCCTGGGCTGGACGCGGCATTTTCCGCAGCCTTTCACTCAGCCCGCTGAGGCTTCCAACGAATGGGCGGTTTCCGGCGCGCATACCGCCTCTGGCCGTCCGCTTCTGGCGGGTGACCCCCATCTCGCCTTCGGCTTTCCGAGCCTCTGGTATCTCGTCCGCATCGACACGCCGAGCGGTGTCATGGCCGGTGCCACGGCGCCTGGACTGCCGTTCATGGTTATCGGCCATAACGACCGCGTGGCCTGGACCTTCACGACGACCGGCGCCGCCGTGCAGGACATCTTCATCGAGCACCGCACGGCGGATGGGCATAGCTATGAGACGCCAGACGGTCCGAAGCCCTTCGTGATGCGCACCGAAGACATTCCCGTGCGCGGCCACAAGGACGAGGTGCTCACCATCGCCGAGACCCGCCACGGTCCGGTCATCGGCAGCACGCCTGACGGCGGCAGCCTTCTCGCCGTCGATATGGCCAATCTCGCGCCGCACGATACGGATGCGGACGGCCTGCTGATGCTCGACCGGGCGCGCAACATGGCCGATGTCGCGCTTGCCGCCGCGCATATCACGAGCCCGGTGCAGAACCTGCTCGCCGCCGATATCGCCAACCACATCGGCTTCTTCACGACCGGGCGGGTGCCGATCCGGCATGCGGGTGATGGCGCTTGGCCGGTCGATGGGGCGGATGGCAAGCATGACTGGATCGGCTTCGCGAGCGGCGTCACGCTGCCGCATAGTGTCGATCCGCGCTCGGGGAGGTTGGTCAATGCCAATGAACCGACGGTCGGGCCGAGCTTCCCGATCTTCCTGTCGCGCGACACCCATGGCGATTGGCGGGCACGGCGTATCCGCGCGCTGCTCGAAGCCTCGGAACGCCAGTCGGTCCAGAGTTTCAGCGTGATCCAGGCGGATGTGACGAGCGATTTCGCGGCGGCCGAACTGCCACGCCTGCGCAAGCTCAAGGTCCCGGCCGGAGATCCCGCCGCCAAGGCCGCTGCGCTGCTGGAGAACTGGGCCGGCGAAATGACGCTGGACCGGCCGCAGCCGCTCATCTTCACCGCCTGGAATCGCGCCATCATCGCCCTGATCCTCAAGGAGAACGGCCTCTCGCTGGGTGACGCGCCAATCGAGGAAAACAATTTCCTGCTCTCCCTGCTCGGCCCGAACGCAACGACGGCGGCCCAGGCCATGTGGTGCGGCGGCGACTGCAACCCGGTCCTGCTCGCGGCGCTGGACGGCGCGATGAGGCCGCTACGGCGCCGCTACGGCGCCGATCCCGCCGCCTGGCGCTGGGGTGCCGCTCATCCGGCGATTTTCGCCCATCCGTTGCTGAGCCGCCTGCCGCTGATCGGCGCGCTCGGCCGCCTCAGTATCCCGGTGCCGGGCGATAACTCGACGATCGATCTTTCAGCGCCCGCTCCGACGGAGAAGGATCCGCATGGCTTCACCGCCGTGCATGGGCCGGAGCTGCGGGCCATCTACGATCTCTCCGATCTCGACGAGAGCCGTTTCGTCATCGCGCCGGGGCAATCCGGCAACCTGCTCGATTCCCACACGCGTGACCTGCTGCTGCCCTGGCGAGAGGGATTGAACTTGCAGCTCGGCCCTGAGCCGAATGAGGTTTCGCGCCAGATCCGGATCATGCCACTATCGAAGTCACCATGACGCCAGACGCAGCGCGCTACGCGGATGACAGCCTGACCTGGGGCGTGCCCAGCCGCCGGATCGCCGCGTTCGTGGTCGATTGGCTGCTGATCGCCGTGCTGACCATGGGTGTCTCGATCGGCTTCGCGGTCATCCATGTGATGAGCCTCGGCCTGCTGCATGGGCCTGCGCATCTCTTCCTGATTGTCGGCTTCATCTACGAGACGCTGTGGATCGCGGGGCCGGGCGGCGCGACGCCGGGGCAAAGGTCCGTGGGGTTGGCCGTTCGCCGAATGGCCGATCTCGAGCGTCCGACTTTGGTAGAGGCTGCGGCCTTCGTGGCGCTGCTCTACATTACCCTGGCAGCTGGTGTGATCTGGCTGGCTGTGGCGTTTTTCACATACAGGCGCCGGGCGATCCATGACATGATCTCCGGACTCGTGGTGGTGCGAGCGGGCGCCTTGCGCTGGACGGGGCCATGGCAGAGCTGACTGAGCGGAGACCGCCTGGGCCGATGAGCTACAAGAGCATGCGCCGGCCCAATTTCTTCTACACGACCGCGCCGCTGCCTTGCCCCTATATCGCCGGCCGCACGGAGCGGAAGGTCGTCACCGAGCTGACCGGACCCGATGCGGAAGCCCTGCATGACCGCCTCTCTCGCGCCGGTTTCCGCCGTAGCCACAACATCGCCTATGCGCCGGTTTGTCCGAGCTGCAATGCCTGCGTTCCCATCCGCATCCCCGTCGGGCAGTTCGAGGCGGATCGCGGCTTGCGGCGCATCGCCAAAGCCAATGCCGATGTCACGCGGGAGGCACTGCCCGCCACCGCGACGCCCGAGCAATTCGCCTTGTTCCAGCGCTACCAGCGGCTCCGCCACGGCGAGGGCGATATGGCGACGATGAGCTTCTACGACTATCGCGCGATGGTCGAGGACACGCCCATCGACACGTTCATGGTGGAGTTCCGCGCTGCGGGCCGCTTGATTGGCTGCTGCCTGGCAGACCGCCTCGCGGACGGCATCTCCGCCGTCTACAGCTTCTTCGAGCCCGAGGAGTCGCGCCGGTCGCTCGGCACCTACGCCATTCTGTCGCTGATCGACGCGGCGCGGACGCAAAGCCTGCCGCATGTCTATCTTGGCTACTGGGTCGCCGAGAGCCGCAAGATGGCCTACAAAACGCGCTTCCATCCGACAGAAATACTCAGCGGCGGCGGCTGGCGGCGCCTGCCGGACCGCGAGGCGACAGCGGGTGGCGCGGCGGTGGATGAGGGGGCGGTCGAGACTTTGCAGCCCTTCTCGGAGGCGATTTCCGGGGGTCTTTCGTAGAGTCGCCTGGGTTTACTTCCCCGCCCCCGCCATCAACCCGCTCACCAGATACCGGTTGAGGAAGATCACGACCAGCACGGGCGGGATAATGGCCAGCAGCCCAGCCGCGTTCATCAGCCCGTAATCGACGTAGTTCTTCGTCACGAATTCCGGGATCAGCACCGTCAGCGGCTTCGTATGCAGCGTCGGTGAAAACACCAGCGGCACCACAAACATGCCCCAGGCGCTCAGGAAGGTCAGGATCGCGCTCGCGATAAGCCCAGGCGCCGACAGCGGTATGACGATGCGGAACAGCGTGTAGAGCCGGCTCGCGCCATCCAGCGCTGCCGCCTCTTCCAGCGACAGCGGCAGCGCACGATAGACGCTGCGCATGAGCCACAAGGCCAGCGGCAGGAAGGCGGAAACATAGATCAGCGTGACGCCGAGATAAGTGTCGACCAGATGCACCACGATCATCAGCCGGTAGAGCGGGATCATTACCGTATAGGCCGGGATGGCGAGCGTCGCGACAACCAGGGCGAAGATGGCGTCGCGTCCGGGAAAACGCAGCCGCACGAAGGCATAGGCGCCAAGAGCAGCAAGAGCGACCGTCACGATTGTCGCGGCGCCGGAGGTCACCAGGCTATTGACCAGCGCCCGGCTGAATTGCGGCCAAACCGACTGCACCTGCTGGCCTTGAAAGGTGCTGTTGAAGCCTAGAAGATTCGCATAGTGCTGCCAGGTAACCACAGGCGGCAGAAAATGCGGCGGCTGCGCGGTGAGATCGGTCGGCCGCATGAAAGACGAGGCAAGCGCCCAATAGATCGGCCCGAGCGACCAAATCAACAGCACGACGACACCAACAGGTTTGGCAGAGATCCGCCTCATTCGTAGGTCGCCCCTCGGCCGCTTCGCATGACGTAGAGCAGCGACACTGCCAGCGACACGAGCATGACCAGGACCGACAGCGCCATGCCGTACGAGAAATGCAGGTTCTGGAACGCGAGCATATAGGTCTCGATCAGTAGCGTGCGCGTATCCAGGCTCGCGCCCGCCAGGATCCAGGCCTCGTCGAACAGGTTGAAGGCGAAGATGGTCGATTGCGTCAGCGCGATAGCCAAAGCTGGTGCGATGAGCGGTAGCGTGATCGCAACGAAGCTGCGCCACGGCCGGGCCCCGTCGATGCGCGCAGCCTCATACAGCTCATGCGGAATGCCCTGCAAAGCCGCCAGCACGATCACCGCCGTTAGCGGCATCATGCGCCACACATGCACAACGGCGATCAGCGCGAGCGCCGTCGCTCGGTCGTTGAACCAGACATGGTAGTGCGAGATGACGCCGAGATCGCGCAGCACCGCGTTCAGCAGCCCGTAGCTCGGATTGTAGATCCACAGCCAGATAATCGCATTGACGATCGGCGGCATCGCCCAGGGCAGGATCACCGCGGCGAGGAGCCATTGGCGGCCGCGCCGCACCGATTGCAGCAGCAGCGCGATCAGCACGCCGCCCACGGTCTCGGCGACCACCGCCATGATCACCAGCCAAATCGTATTGCCCCAGGCGGCGCCGACGTCGCTGTCGTTGAACAGCTCGATATATTGGCCGAGCCCGACAAACGGCGTGCCGTACCGCATCGGATCGACGCGGTGCAGACTATCCCACAGCGTTAGTAACAGCGGATAGAAAACGAGGCTCGCCATCACCAGGACGATGGGCAGAGCCAACAGGAGACCGAGCCCAGTCTCCCGCCGCCTGCCGGGTGCTAGCGCGAGGGCAAGACTCACGCCTACTGCTTCATGGCCTGCTTGGCTTGTGCCGCGATATGCTGAACAGCCTGATCCACCGTCATGCTGCCCTTCGCCGCGGCGTTGATGCTGCTGGAAACAGCGCTGGAGAACTGCGGATACCAGGGCGGCGTACCGAGCGGAAACAACGGCCCGATGGTTGGGATCTGCGCGAGCAGCACGTCACCCGCCGCGAGCTTGCCTTCCTTGTTCAGCGTCTCAAGCACCGTGGTGCGCGTCGGGAGGTCTCCGAGCGTCGCATCCGCCTCGATCTGGTTTGCCGGCTCCATCCACCATTTGATGAAAGCAACCGCCGCTTCCTTGTGCTGAGAGTTAGCGGGAATGCCCAGCGCATCGGGTAGCCCGAAGGTGCGGCTCTTGCCGCCCTCGCCCGGCATCACGGCCGCGACGATCTGGCCGGCGACCTTGGACTGCTTGGGGTCGTTATAAGTCGAGGGATTGCCAGCCCAGCCCGCGACATCGATCGCGGCGCGGCCGTTCTTCACCTCGTCCTGGATCTGCACATCGGTGAGCCCCGTCGAGGCCGGATCGATAAGGCCCGTCTTCAACGCATCGATCTCCCAGGCCAGAGCCTTGTAACCGGCGCTATTGGGATCGGTGAAAAGCGGCGTGTAGTTCGGTCCGAACAATTCGCCGCCGAAGGCTTTCGTGAGCAGATACCAGGCGGTCGAAACACCCTCCGTCGCCGAGAGCGGCAGCGCGATCGGATAGGTCACGATGCCCTTCTGCTTGAGCAGGCGGGCATCCGCCGTCAGTTCCTCGATCGTCTTGGGCGGCTCGGTGATTCCCGCCGCCTCGAAAAGCTTCTTGTTGTAGATCAGGATACGGAAATCGTTGTTGTACGGAACGGCGAGCAGATTGCCGGCGAAACGGAAGCTTTTTGTCGTCGGGATATCGGCGACCGTCGCCGCATCGATGCTGTCGTTCAGCGGCGTGTACCAATTGGCCTGACCGAACTGGCCGACCCAGGACCAATCGACCTCGGTCACGTCAGCGGGTGCCGTGCCAGCGACCATGGAGGTCACGACCTTGGTGCGGATATCGTCCCATCCGAGCGTCTGTAGATCGAGCTTGATGCCCGTCTCCTTCTGGAAGCGATCCGTCATGTCCTTCGGCAGCGTGCCCCAGGGCGGCAGCAGCACGGTGATTTTCTGGCCCGCAAGGGATGTTTGCGCATGGAGCGGGCCGGCAAGACCCGTAAGCCCGCCCGCCAGTCCGGCGAGAAGGGTGAAGGTGAGAAGAGTGCGGCGCATTATCGAAGCTCCTTGCTGCAGGGGATTTCAGCGTCCCACGTTCAGTCGGCTCGTCTTTCCGCCGCCATTTGGCGGATTCGTGAGCTGGCTGTCGAGACGGCGGCGCACTGGAACGCGCATCCGGCCGGCAAGATCGGTGTAGGGCATCGCGACGAGCCGGCGAGACGCATCCTCGGCCCAGACGGCATCGCCTTCCGCAATGGCCTGCGTCACCTCACGATGCAAGGGCAGCCCGCGTTCGAAGGCGCCGGGATGATCCGTCGTCGTGCGTACCTGCACGCGCATCATCATGCCGAGCCGCCAGCCGATGCTTGCCAGAAGCGTGTTGTGCGAAGCCGTATGGATCGCCTGGTGGAAGGCGAGGTCGCGATCGGCGATCAAATGCGGATGACCGACACATTGCTCCAATGCCGTGCAGGCGATCGCGATGGCGCGCCGCTCGGTATTGGTCGCGCGCAGCGCTGCGAGATGGGCGGCGCGCGGCTCGGTGATAAGACGAAACTCGACGAGATCGAAGGAATGATTCAGCGAGCCCTCGACTTCGCCCAGCCAGAACAATACGTCGGGATCGAGCAAATTCCATTCGGAACGCGGCCGCACGCGGGTGCCGAGTTTGGGTCCGACCGCGACGAGGTTCTTGCTGGCGAGCACCTTGATCGCCTCGCGCAGCAGGTTGCGGCCGACACCAAAAGACGCCGCCAACTCGGCCTCTACCGGCAGCGGACCCTCACCGTAGTCACCACGCAGGATAGCCGCGCCGAGCTGATTGACGACCTGGCTGAAGACGGTGCGTGGCTCGTCACTCTTCCGCACGACCGAAGACCTCCATGACGTCGAGCCGGCCCTTGAAGGCGCTATAGCCGCCGTCGCAGGCATGGATTCCGCCGGTGAGATATCGCGCGCGATCGGAGAGGAAGAACAGTGCCATTTCCGCGATATCTTCGGCCGTCATGATCGGCGTCAGCTGCATCGCCTCGATCCGCGCCCGCAAGGCCGGGACATCGAGGAATTCGCGCTGATGCGGCGTATCGACGAAGCCGGGACAGATCGTGTTGATCCGCACGCCTTCCGGCGAAAGTCCAGCGGCCATCGAGCGAGTCATGGAAACGACGCCACCCTTGGCGGCGGTATAGGCATCCAGTCCCGCCTGCCCGATCAGCGCGTCCGCCGTCGCGGTCAGCACAATGCTGCCGCCGCCCTGCTTGAGCATCTGTCGGCCGGCATATTTGCAGACGAGGAAGGTGCCGGTGAGCACCAGCGAGAGGATGGCCTCCCAGGTCGTTTCGGTCAGTTCCGTGACCCGGCGGTCATTCTTGTTGACCAGCGGCACCGACATGGCGGTGTGAAACAGCCCGTCGATCCGACCATGCCTGGTGGCGACGCCATCGATCAGCGCCTGGACCGAGGCAGTCTCACGAACATCCACGGTTGCGGCCTCGCCATTGCATTCGCGCGCCACGCGCTCCGCCGCCTCTGGCATGAGGTCCGCGACGATCACGCGCGCGCCATCTCTCGCGGCCAGCCGCGCGCCCGCAGCACCGATGCCGGACCCGCCGCCCGTGATGAGGATGATTTTATCCGCCAGCAAGCCGGGCATAGTCACCTCGCGGGACATTGGCAATTTCATCCTATCATGGGATGAATAGTCAAGTGTGGCGCAGCCACGCCTAGGACGGAGACCGGCCCAATGACGGAAACTGCGGACGCCATCGTCATCGGTTCCGGCGCCCTGGGCGGAAGCGTCGCCTATCACCTTCGCCGCGCGGGCTATAGCACCCTGTTGCTCGACCGTCACGACATCGCCAGCCAGACCTCGCCGCGAGCGGCAGGACTGAGCGCGGTGCTGCGGCCGAGCGCCCTGATGACCCGCCTCGCCCGCCGGGGTGCCGAGCTGCTGCTGGACTTCGAGCGGGAGACTGGAATCCCGATCGGCCTTCACCGCAGCGGCAGCCTCAAACTCGCCCGTAGCGCGGCACTCGCTGAGCAATTGCGTCAGGAAATACGGCGCGCGGCGGCCTATGGCGTCGAGGCTCGTATGGTCAATGCGCAGGAAGCGGCGCGGCTTATGCCGTTGCTCCATGCCGAAGCGGCGGCGGCCATCGCGTATTTTCCCGAGGATCTCTACCTCGATCCCGCGCTCTTCACCTCGGGTGTCGCCGAGGCCGCGCGGCGTCTGGGCTGCGTGTCGAAGCCGAATACGATGGTCGAGGAGATCCTGCTCGACGGTGGCAGGGTTTGCGGCGTGCGCACCGCGAGCGGCATCATCTCGGCGCCCGTTGTGGTGGATGCGGCGGGCGCCTGGGCACGCGGCCTCGCCCGGTCGGCCGCGCTGCCGATGATCGCGGTCCGGCATCAACTTGTCGTCACCCGCCCCATCGCCGAGGTGCGCGCGGAGCAGCCAGTTACCCGTGTGCTGGATGCGAATGTCTATGTGCGGCCCTGCGATGGCGGCCTCATGCTCGGCGGCTACGAAAGCGAGCCGCTGCTTTTGGACGAGCCTCCAGCCAGCGTCGAGGACATGCCGCTTGACCTCGCCATTTTGGAGGGCTTAGCGGCGGCCGTGCGGGCGGAGTTCCCGATTCTCTCCGATCTTGAAGGCGCCAAGCTGCGTGGCGGAATGCCGACGATGACGCTTGATGACGAGCACCTGATCGGCCCGGTTCCAGGCGTGGACGGGTTTTTCGTCATCGGCGGCTGCAATGTCGGGGGCCTGTCCACCGCCCTCTCCTTCGCGGAAACGCTTTGCGGGATCATCGCGGATCCCTCCGCCGCCGTGGAAATCGCGCCGCTTTTGCCGGCTCGTTTCGCGGGCCGCGATATTCCGGAAGCCTCGCTGCGTCAGGCGTGCCGGCTGCATTACGGCCAGCATTATTGGTCGGATGCGGCGCGGGCGACGGGCTAAGGCGCTCGGCGATGGATGAGAGGCTTGCGCGCGTAGTCGCGGCGCTGGCCGAAAGCGGCGCGGATTGGGCGGTGCTCAGCAGCGCCGACAGCATCGCTTATGCGCTGGGCTATGCGCCACCGATCGAGGCAGGCGCTTCACCTTTCGCCGCCGGACCAGTTCTGGCTCTGGTCGGCCGAAATGGCGCGGTGGGTCTTTTACTCTCGGAAGGCGGCCAAGACATACCCCGTGAAGGCGAGGTATTCAGGTACAACGGCTATGGCCGAACACATGGCACTCCCGCGGAAGCAGCTTTCCGAGAGGCTTTCACATCGATGTCGCGAAAGCTCGGTGTGGGCGGCCGAATCGCCACGGAGCCTGTTACCCATCCGGCTGCCATCGAGCCTCTTCTGCCCCCGGGCGAGCGCTCCGATCTCGCACCCGCCCTGCGTCGCCAGCGCATGACGAAGACCCCTGACGAGATCCCGGCACTCCGGCGCTGCGCGGAAGTGGCGGCGGTCGGACAGCGGCGCATGATGGAAAGCTTGCGCCAAGGTATCACCGAGCTGCGGCTTTTCGCTGAAATCCGCACGGCGATGGAAGCCGCGGCCGGAGCGCGTATCGCCGTGGCTGGCGATCTTGTTTCGGGCCGCGAACGCACCGCCGCGATCGGCGGCTGGCCCGACAATCGCAGGATCGGGAGGGGTGACGCGGTGATCTCGGATCTCGCGCCGCGCGTCGATGGCTATTGGGGCGACTCATGCGCGACAGTCGTGCTTGGAGCACCAACGGAACCGCAGACGCGGCTATTCGATGCGGCACACACGGCGTTGCAATGCGCGATAGCCGAATTGCGGCCCGGGCTCAGCGCGCAAGCCGCACACCAAATGATCCGCGCCGTCGTGCGCGGAGCAGGATTCGACTATCCGCATCACACCGGCCATTCCATCGGCACCGCCCCGCACGAGCATCCGCGCATTTGCGAGGACGAGACTGCGGTATTGCGTGCCGGCATGGTGCTGATGATCGAGCCGGGCGCCTATGATCCCGCGATCGGCGGTGCGCGGACGGAGTGGATGCTGCACCTCACCGAAACCGGCTGTGTACCGCTGGCACCGTTCCCGCTGGTCGTGTCGGTGCCGGGCGCGAGTTGAACCGAAGCGAGCTAGCCCGCTCACCGCTTCACATGATCCGCCACCGTTGCACGGCATCGCCCATGCCGATCCGCTCGAAACCGAGGGCCGCGGCACCGTACAAGGCACCGGCCGCGCCGAGAGTCGATGCCACCAACGGCGGAGGGTCGCGCCACGCGAGACCGGATCTCAGCGCGTCGCCCACCGGGTCGAACAGACGGGCGCCAGCCTCGGCGAGGCCGCCACCGATCACGATAAGCGCCGGATCGAGCAGCATGGTGAGGGTTACGAGCCCATGGCCCAGCGCCTCAACCGCTTCACGCCAAATCCGGCCGCACAGCGCGTCGGTTTCGGCGGCGGCGACGATCTCGGCCGCCGTGCGCGCGGGGTCACCGCCCGCCGCGCGGTAGCGGCGGACGATCGCGCCAGCCGAGCCGTAAGCCTCCAGGCAGCCCCGTTGGCCGCAGGGACAAAGCTCGCCGTTGGGGATGACCGGCATATGCCCAAACTCGCCGCCCATGCCGCGCGCGCCGGAGATCGCCTGTCCGTTGGCAACCAGCGCCGCCGCGATGCCGGTTCCCAACATCACCATCGCGAAATCCCGCGCACCACGCGCCGCGCCGAAACGCCCCTCCGCGATGCCCGCTGTCCGAACGTCATGGCCGGTCGCGACGGGCAGCGCGAGATGCGGCTCTAACCGGTGCCGCAGCGGCAGGTCGCGCCAGCCGAGATTGGAGGCGAACATGACGCGGCCATTGACCTCGTCCATGCCCGGAGCGATGAGGGCCGCCGCCCGCGCGGACAGGCCGCGACTTTCGGACTCCTTCCGCAAACGATCCAGCAAGTCGCGGAGCTGGTCGAAAATCGCTTCGCCCTGCAAATGGCCGACATGGGCCGCTTCCTGATGCAGAAGCCGCCCGCTCGCATCGACAATCGCGCCCTTCAGACTGGTACCGCCGATATCGACGGCGAGCACGACCGGATCCGAGGTCATGCGACTTCGCGGGCCACGCGCAGCACCTCGGCGATAGCCTCCGCCACAGTGACCGGACGGCCGAAGGCATCGGGGCGCATGGCGCGCAGATGCACCTCTGGCACGCCGGTTTCAGCGAGCAGCGTGCGAAGATTGTGTGCCCGCACGCCACCGCCTCCGAGAATGGTGATGCGGTCAGCGGATTGAGCAACCAAAGCACGCAGCGTCGCGCCGCCTTCCGCCGCCGTCGCCTCGCCGCCGGAGGTCAGCACACGGTTGACGCCCAGCGCCATCAGGGTTTCGAGCGCGGCGGACAAATCCCTAGTCTCGTCGAAGGCCTTGTGAAACGTGACCGGCGCACCCGCCGATGCTGCGACGAGGGCCCGCGTCGTCGGGACATCAACCGTATCATCCGCATCCAGCGCACCGAAGACGAAGCCGACAGTAACGCCCGGC
Organism: Acidisoma sp. S159; assembly: GCF_009766125.1. Lineage (NCBI taxonomy): Bacteria > Pseudomonadati > Pseudomonadota > Alphaproteobacteria > Acetobacterales > Acidocellaceae > Acidisoma > Acidisoma sp. S159. Next base: position 53,698 of record NZ_LMUG01000008.1, on the reverse strand, counting down.
GCATGCGGCTCCGCCCGGATCGCCGCGATATCGGCGAGCATGACCGCCCGTTCCTCCGCCGTGACCTGGAAATTTCCGCCCCGTGGCCGGATCATGACAACCACGCCAATGCGCCGCAAACGCCCGAGCACCGCACGGATCAGGCCGATGCTGGGCGTGATGCCGCCTTCCGACAGCGCCGCGCAAAGCTCGATGCGATCGGCACCCGCCTCTTCAGCGGCCAGCGCGCCGCTTAGATCGTCAACGCAAATCTCGACACGCGGCCCGGCAATCACTTGATCGAACCAGCGGTAAGACCGCCCACGACCTTTCCCTCGATCAGCGAGAACAGGATGATGACCGGAATGGTCGCGATGACGGAACCCGCGAAAAGATGGCTCCAATCGACCTGATACTGCCCGATGTAACTGTTGAGCGTCACCGTCAGCGGCTCGGTCTGTGGCGAGGTGGTGAGCGTGAGCGCGACGATAAACTCGTTCCAGGCGCTGATGAATGTGAAAATGAGCGCGGTGACGACCCCGGGAAGCGCCAGCGGAAGCGTGATGCGGAACAGCGCGCCGATGCGGCTTGAGCCATCGATGAAAGCGGCTTCCTCCAGCTCGGCCGGAATCGCAGAGACATAGGCGTTCAGGATCCAAACGGCGAAAGCCATGTTGAAGCCGGCATTGACCAGGATCAGCGCCATCACGCTGTCGAGCATGTTGAAGCTGAGAAATTCGCGATACAGTCCGACGAGCATAGCCGTCGGCTGGAACATCTGGGTCACCAGCACCAACAGCAGAAACGCGTTACGGCCACGGAAGCGCTGTCGCGCGGTGTAATAGGCGGCGGGAACGGCGACGAGCAAAACCAGGACCGTGGCGCCGCCCGCGACTTCCAAGCTGATCCGAAGGTTGTTGCCGAAGCCGGTGCTCCAGATATCGATGAAGTTGTACCAGTCGAAATGGCTTGGCAGGTAATTGCGGTCGAGGAGCTGGTTCTGCGGCCGCAGCGCCGAGATCACCATCTCGATATAGGGCAGCAGGAAGAAGGCCGCGACGAGATAGGCGAGACCAGCGAAAATCAGCGTGCGCGTCGGCAGCGCGCGGCGCGGCTTCTTGTGCTCGTGAAGATGCGCAAAGCCGGCCTGCGCGGCGGGAAGGACAGTGCTCATCAGCTCGCCTCGTCCTTTCCCCATACCGTCACGCGCAGGTAGATGAGCACGATGATCACGACCATCCCGAAGTTCACGACGGACATGGCGGCGGACTCGCCGATATAGCTTTGTTTGAGCTGATACATGAAGGTCGTCGTCGTGCTGGTGCGATGGCCGGGGCCGCCGCGCGTCATCTCCCAGATGATCGGAAAGGAGTTGAACACGTTCATCACGTTGATCAGCAGCGCCACGATGAAGGCCGGGCGCAGCAGCGGTAGCGTGATCGAGCGATAGGTGCGCCACGGGCTCGCGCCGTCGACTTTCGCGGCCTCGTAGATGTCGGAGGGTATGCCCTGAAGTCCGGCGAGCAGCGCATAGGTCGAGAAGGGAATCGAGACGAAGATCGCGACGATGATCATCCAGGTAAAGGCGGAACCCGGGCGACCCAGCCAATCCGACGCGTTGTTATTGTAGCCGTACAGCACGCCGATATCGTTGAGAAAGACATTGATGACGCCGTTATTGGCGTCGAGCGCCCAGCGAAAGACGATCGAGGTCATCATCACCGAAGCAGCCCAGGGCGCGATCAGCGCCCAGCGGGCCGCGCGACGGCCGGGAAACTTCTGGTTGAAGAGCTGAGACAGCACCAGCGAGATGAGCATCGTGCAGGCGACGATGCTCACCACCCAGATCACAGTGCGGATCAGAATGCCCGGCAGATCGGGCTCCTGCCACAGATAAACGAAGTTCTTCCAGCCGGCCGAGCCAAGGATGAAACCGTCCGGGCTGATATGCTGGAAGGCGGTGCGGATCATGATCACCACCGGCCACAGCACGACCACCGCGATCAGCAGCATCGCCGGCCCGACCCAGAGCAGCGGCGCGAGTTTCGCGGGCGACCAGGCTTTTCGCCGTACCCGCGTCGTAACGCTCTGCTCCGCTGTCAGAACTCCCATTCTAGCTCAGCTTCCCTTCAGCGCGGTCTCTTGGATCGTGTCGAGAACGCTCTTCGGATCCGGGCCGATCGCCGTGCCGATGATCTGCTGGATCTGCGTCTTCACCTGGGCCCAGACAGGATCACTCGGATACTGCACGGCCTTCGGCAAGGCCGCGACGAAGGCCGCCAGAACCGGAATCTGGACGGAAATGGCCTTGGCCGCCGATGTCGTGCCCGGCAGCAGATTGTATTCCTGTGCGAAAGCGATCTGGTATTTGTCCTGATAGGTGAAGTCGAGGAACTTCTTGATGGCCGCCTGCTTCGTGCCATCGCCCTTGAAGGCGGCGGCGAAGTCACAAACGCCAAGCGTCTTGTCGAGCGGACCGGCTTTACCCGTGATGGGCGCGGTGCCCCAGTCGCTATCCTGCAACACCCCGGCCTTCTTGATGATCGGGAGCAGAGTCGTGATCCCGTTGAGCATGCCGACCTGGCCTTCCGCGAACTGCTCCAGCATAGCCGCGCGGTTCTTGGTGCCGGGATTGGGCTCGGTATCGCCAGCCGTCACAAGCTTGGTCAGAAACTCCATCGTCTCGACATTCTGCGGGCTATTGATGACCCACTTGCCGTCTTGCTGAAAGCCACCGCCATTGCCGAGGAACCACAGCAACGCCTCGGCCTGCGCCTCCTCGGGGCCGAGCGGCAGGCCGTAGCCGATATGGCCCTTGGCCTGAATCTTCGCGGCATCCGCCTGCAACTCGTCCCAGGTCTTGGGCGCATCGGCGATCCCGGCCTCGGCGAACAGCTTCTTGTTGTAGAAGAAGGCGCGCGAGCTGGTGGTGAAGGGAATGCCGTATTGCTCGCCCTGATAGCTGCCGAGCGCCTTGAATACCGGCATCGGGTTGCCGGGATCGCTCAGCACGTCGCTGGCTTTGTAGAGCAGACCCTCCTGCGCATAATTCGCGAAATAGTCGCCCTCGGTGATGTCCGGAAACTGCCGGTTCTGGATCATGGTCTGGATCTTGGTGTCGAAGTCGTTCCAGTTGACCGTCTGAACCTTCACCGTGATGTCGGGGTTGGCGGCGTGGAAGGCATCGGCGATGCCCTGCCAGTAGATCTGGCTGCTGTCGGCGGGCCCGGTGCCATAATCGGCGGCGAAGAGGTTGAGCGTGGTGTCGGCCGCCTGCGCGGAATGCGGCAGAGTGGCGAGACCCAAAGCGAGCGCGGAAACACCGGCAATCGCGGCAGCACGGAGCGAGCGGCTCATATACGTCCCCTTTTTGTTTCGTTAGGCGGCAGATTAGCGACCGGCCGCCAAGCTTGTATAGAGTAAGCCGCTCCCGGCGCCGCGGTCACCCTGTGCCGGGGGACTGTCGAACCGGGAGCGGATTGCTTCAGCTACCTTTGAGCGCGGTCTGTTGAATGGTGTCCAAAACGCTCTTCGGATCCGGCCCAATTGCCGTGCCGATGATCTGCTGGATCTGGGTTTTGACCTGCGCCCAGGACGGATCGTTCGGATATTGCACCGCATTGGGCAGCGCCTTCACGAAGGGCGCGAGCGTCGCATTGGTCTTGGCCAAAGCGACGGCGGCCGAGGTGGTTCCCGGCAATTCGAGATATTCGTTTACGAAGGCGAGCTGATATTTATCCTGGTAGGCGAAATCGAGGAACTTCTTGATCTCGGCCTGTTTCGTGCCGTCGCCCTTGAATGCGGCGACGAAATCGCAAACGCCGAGAGTCTTGTCGATCGCGCCGGTCTTCCCGGCGATGGCGGCGGTGCCGACATCCTCGGGCTTGAGCACATTCGCCTTGCTGATGATCGGCAGCAAAGCCACCTCTCCATTCATCATGCCGATCTGGCCTTCGCCGAATTGCTCGAAGAGATCGGTGCGGTTCTTGGTGCCGGGATTGGGCTCGGTATCGCCGGCCTTCACCATCTTGGTCATGTATTCCATGGTTTCGACATTCTGCGGGCTGTTGATGACCCACTTACCCGAGGCGTCCTGATAGCCGCCGCCATTGCCGAGGAACCACAGCAGCGTCTCCGCCTGAGCCTCCTCCGGGCCGAGCGGCAGGCCGAACCCGATTTTGCCTTTCGCCTGGATCTTGGCGGCGTCGGCGGCGACCTCGTCCCAGGTGGCGGGGGGCGTGGTGATGCCGTCATCGGCGAAGATTTTCTTGTTGTAGAACAGCGCGCGGGCGCTGGTGGTGAAGGGCAGGCCGTATTGCGTGCCATTGTAGCTGCCGAGCGTCTTGAATACCGGCATCAGATTGTCGGGATCGGTGAAGACGTCCGAGGCTTTGTAGAGCAGACCCTCCTGCGCGTAATTGGAAAAATAGTCGCCTTCGGTGATGTCGGGATACTGGCGGTTCTGCACCATGGTCTGCACCTTGGTGTCGAAATCATTCCAGTTTATCGTCTGGACTTTGACGGTGATATCCGGGTTCGCGGCGTGGAAATCATCGGCGATGGTCTGCCAATATTTCTGGCTCGTATCGGCCGGACCCGTGCCGTAATCGGCGACGACGAGGCTGAGCGTGGTCGCGGCCTGGGCCGCTGTCGGGGATACGAGGCCACAGCCTAGGGCCGCGAGCGCGGCGAGGCCGGTGCTCGCCGTGAGCCAGGATTTCAACATGCGGGGGTCCTTGCCGTTCAATGGTCTGAGTTAATCGCCGCGCACTCCATACGGAAAGCGCCGCCACGTCCAGCCCCGGTGCGTTCCCGAACCCCCTCTCAACGCTCCTGGGTTATGGCGGCGGGAAGCTGCGGAATTCCGGCGCTGATGCCGCCATCCACCGGCAGAACGACGCCCGTGAGATAGGCGGCCTCGTCGGACACCAGGAAGGCCACGGCATTCGCCACATCCTGCGGCAGTGCGACCCGGCCCATCGGGTAGAAGCTCGTGACCTCCTCGAAAACTGCCGGGTTGATGGCCATCCGATGGTTCCATGCCTGCGTCCGGACGGTGCCCGGCGCGATGGCATTCACGCGCAGGTTGTGCGGCCCGAATTCCACCGCCAGGCAATGCGTCAGATGCAGCAGCCCGGCTTTTGCGGCGCTATAGGCGGGTTGGCCATACATGCCGATGCCGTTGACCGAACCCATATTGACGATCGAACCCCCGCCCGCGAGCAGGTACTCCTGGAAGGCGTGGATGCACAGAAAGGCACCATCCAGATTGAGCGCGATGTCCCGGCGCCAGCTCGCGTAGTCGGTCTTCCGCATCGAACTGCCATGCGCCCGCCCGGCATTGTTGATCAGGGCCCGCACGTCACCCAACGCCAGCGCAGCCTGAGCCGCCGCCGCGACGGAGGCTTCGTCGGTCACATCGACGGTGAGCGCCGCCGCCCTGCCGCCCGCCGTTCGGATCGTCTCGGCCCGCGTCTCGGCACGCGCGCCGTCGATATCGGCGCAGATCACCCCCCATCCGCGTCTCGCCAGCGTATCGGCAATGGCGCCGCCGATATCTCCGCCCGCTCCGGTGATGAAGGCCCAGCGCAGTTCCATCTTGCCCGTCCCGCAGTTTCGGTCGGAGGATGACGGAACGACCCGGAAGCGTATAGGGAGGGAGGATGATCAGCGACCGATTTGCCTCTACGTTTTCGGCGCGGCGAATGGACCGCTCGCCCCTCACCGATCTCGCGCCGAGACCAGACGCCTGGAGGCATCCGCATGCAGCCTAAGCTCATCCGTAACGCACGCATCCTGGATGGCACCGGCGCTCCCTGGTTCCGTGGCGATCTCCGCATCGACGAGGGGCGCATCGCGGCGATTGCCCCGTCCCTGCCCGCCGATAATGCCGAGATAGTCGAGGCGGACGGCCGCTACCTCGCGCCCGGCTTCATCGACGCCCATTGCCACGACGACATCGCCTTCCTGCGTGAGCCTGAGCGGCCGGAAAAGGCGCTGCAAGGCGTCACAAGCATTGTCGTCGGCAATTGCAGTTTCTCGCTCTATCCGGCGCCGGACGCCCCCGCCGCCGAACTGCTGCGAGGACATTTCAGCGGTCTGCTCGGCCCTACCGCACCAGACGAGATCTTTGCCGACCTCGCCGGCTATCGCGAGCGGCTGGAAGGCCAGGGCATCGCGCTCAATCTGGTGTCGCTGGTAGGCCACGCGGCGCTTCGCCTCGCCGTTCTCGGCTATGAGCGACGCCCGGCGACGGCGGCGGAATGTGCCAAGATGCAACGCCTTCTGGCAGCCCAGCTCGCCCAGGGCGCGGCGGGGCTGTCGCTCGGCCTCGTCTATCCGCCCAGCGCTTTCGCGGAGGCCGCCGAACTGACGGCGCTCGCGGAGACGGTGCAGGCGGGCGGCGGTCTGCTCGCCGCTCATGTGCGGAGCTATGATGGCGGGCTGCTGCCCTCGATCGAGGAGTTCATTGCCATCCTGCGCGCCTCCGGCGTGCCCGGGCTGTTGTCCCACCTGCAATCCACCGGCCGGCCGAATTTCGGCAAGATCCCCGCCGCATTGGCGCTTCTGGAAGCGGCACGGACCGAGGGCATCGATATCAGCTTCGACATGTATCCCTATCCCGCCGGCAGCAGCTATGTGCTGCAGCTTCTGCCGCCCTGGGCGCTGGAAGGCGGTGTGGCACAACTGCAATCCCGCCTCGCCGATGCGCAGGCCCGCGCCGAATTGCGAAAATGGGTCGAAGAGGGCAGCGGAGATGCCCATGCCCAATCCAAAATCGCGCTGATCGGCTGGGGTAATGTGCTGATCTCGGGCGTCGGCAATCCATCCCTCAAGGCTTTGGAGGGCCAGCGCATGGACGCCGCCGCCCTCAACCTCGGCATCACGCCCTTCGATCTTCTGGCGCGGCTGGTGGAGGAGGATGATGGCCAGACCGCCATCGTCATGTTCCAGCAGGACGAGACCGACCTCCGCACCGCTTGCTGCCATCGGCTGCACATGGTCGGTTCGGACGGTTTGCCACGCCCCGGCACGCGGCCCCACCCCCGTGCTTTCGGTACCTTCCCGCGCATCCTCGGCCCGCTGCGCCGCGACGCCCATTGGTACACGCTGGAGGATGCGGTGCGCCGCATGACCTCCGTCGCGGCACAACGTTTTGGCCTGACCGATCGCGGGGTAGTCCGCGCCGGCATGACCGCCGACCTCGTGCTGTTCGAGGAGTCCGTGACGGACCGTGCGACTTTCGAGGATCCGGTACAATCACCGAGCGGCATCACCCATGTCTGGGTCGCGGGCGAGGCGGTGGTGGCCGACAGCCACGTCACCGGCGCGCGCCCTGGCCGCGTTATCGGCGGCGCGGCAACAAGATGAACAACTCAAGCGGGAGAGACGGCATGCGCAAAGCAGTGATGGTGGCGGGCGCCGCGCCTGCGGGAGGGCACTACTCTCATGCCGTGGTGGCGAATGGCTTCGTCTTTGTCTCCGGCCAAGGCCCCGTTGATCCCGCGACCGGCCAGAAGCCGGACGGTTTCGCCGAGCAGGTGCGCAAGACGCTCACCAATCTCCGCACGATACTGGATGGTGCCGGCAGCGGCATGTCCCAGGTCGTTAAGATCAACGCCTATCTCAGCGATGTCACGCGCTTCGCCGAGTGGAACAAGGTCTATACTGAGTTTTTTCCCGAGGCCCCGCCTGCTCGCACAACCGTCGGCTGCCAGCTTGTCGGCATACAGGTCGAGGTCGATTGCATCGCAGTGCTGACCGATGCAGGTTGAAATGCTCGTCACCGATCTGGAAACGCCAGTTCCTGTCATCGACCTGGATCGGGTCGAGCAGAACATCGCACGGATGCAGGCCTATGCCGATGATCACGGCCTGGCGCTGCGGCCCCACATCAAAACCCACAAACTGCCACGCTTCGCGAAGGCGCAGATGGCAGCAGGCGCCACTGGCATCACCTGCCAGAAACTCGGCGAGGCGGAGGTGATGGCGGATGCCGGGCTCGCCGACATCCTCATCTCTTTCCCGCTCATTGGGGCCGCCAAGGCGGCACGGCTGGCGGCGCTCGCCGCTCGCGCCAAGATGCGGGTCGCGGTCGATAATCCGCTCGCGCTCGACACAGCCGCCGAGGCTGCACAGCGGGCTGGGCGGCCCATCGGCGTGCTGGTAGAATTCGACAGCGGCATGAAGCGTACTGGTGTTACCTCGATCGAGGACGCCCTCGCGCTGCTGCGCAAGGTGCGGGACACGCCATCACTTCGTTTCGACGGGCTGATGACCTATCCAAGCAATGCGGCGACCGCCGAATTCCTCAGGGCAATTGCCCCGCTTATTGCCGCGGAGGGTATGGCGGCCGCTGTGGTATCCGGCGGCGGCACGCCGGGTTTCGCGCATGCCCACGAGATCACGGGCGTCACGGAGTTGCGGGTCGGCACCTATATCTACAACGACCGTATGATGCTGGAAGCTGGCGCCGCGAGCCTCAATGATTGCGCTCTAGAGGTTCATGCGACGGTGGTCAGCCGTCCGTCCCCGGATCGCGCCATTCTCGATTGCGGCTCGAAGACACTCGCGATGGACCTGTTGCCGCGCGGCGGCGTCGCCGCCGGCTACGGCATGCTCCTCGACTACCCGGATGCTGTCATCGAGCGGCTAAGCGAGGAACACGGCATGGTTGATCTCAGCCGGTCCGACCGTGCCCCTGCCCTGGGCGAGCGGGTGCGGGTGCTTCCCAACCATGTCTGTGTCGTCACCAACCTTCACAACGATGTCGTGCTGGCTCGCGCGGGAGTTGTGGACTCTATCCTGCCAGTAGCAGCGCGAGGTCTCACGCGCTGAGACAATGGTAACGATTGCTTGCAAACCATTGCTACGCCTTGGCGCTTGTGAAACTCTCCGGACGCGCGGTGCAACCGCGTTAAAAAAGCACGGGAGAACAACGACATGAAGATGCTGCTTGCAGCGCTGTTGCTGACCGGAACCGCCAGCGCGGCCTTTGCCCAGACCGCCACGAACACCATGGCGCCTCCCGGCACCATGGCGCCAAAGGGACTGGACGAAGCCCATGCGCGCTACGCCGCCGAGGCGGCCGGCTATTCCAACGTTTCGAACCTCACCTCCGACAAGAAGGGCGACTGGATGGGCGCCGGCACCAAGGGCAATTTCATGATCGACACGTCGGGCAAGGTCACGCCGCAGAATTAGCCGCGACAAACCAAGCGAGGCGGGTCCGCCTCGCTTGGTGAGGTCCAGAGCGCCTGGTGCTAAAGCCGGGCGGACGCTAGGGCAGGATGTTTTCGAACCGTCTCATTCCACCATGTCATGCTCGGCGAAGGCCGAGCATCCACGCCTTTCCTTCGTGAGGTGAGCAAAGGCGTGGATGGCACGCCTTCGCGTGCCATGACGAGTGTTTGGATCGCCGCTCAAGCCAATGACGTCGCGCCCTAAAGCGCGCTCACCACGACCGGTGCCGTCGCCGCTTGTTCCATCTGATTTCGCAACGGCCTGCCGAATTCCGGGACGTCGATCTCGAACCGGTCGCCGGGCTTCGTCTTCACTCCATGAGCACAGCTCAATATCGCGGCGCCAAAGAAATAGGCGTGGAGATCGCCAGGGCGGCGGAACATCGGGTAGCGGAAATGGTAGTGCTCGAGATTGCGGATCGCGTGCGACATATTGTCCTCGCCGCTGAAGAAGTCGCCCTCCCAGACCAGCGCATCCTCACGCAGCACCCGAACCTTGCCGCGAATATCGCCAGGCAATTCGCCGAGCCTCAGCTCCGGCCCGATCGAGCAGGCCCGCAGCTTCGAATGCGCGAGATACAGGAAATTCAGCGCCTCCGTGACCTGATCCGAAAATTCATTGCCCAGCGCATAGCCTAGGCGGCGCGGATTGCCCTCCGCGTCGATCAGATAGAGCCCGACGATCTCGGCCTCCTCCCCGCCGGCGAGCGCGAAATCCGGCATGGGCAGCGGGTGCTCGGGCGGCACGACGCAGGTGCCGACGCCTTTGAAGAACCATTCGGGCTGCACACCGATCTCCCCGGGCGCCGGCTTGCCCCCTGTCAGACCCATGCGAAAGATCCGCATGGAGTCCGTCATCGCCTCCTCCGGCCCATTTTGCTCGATATGCATCTTGTCGCGCGCCTCGGCGCTGCCGAGATGGGTGAGGCCCGTGCCGGTAATCCAGAAACGCGCGGGCTCCGGATGATCGACGGGCGGCAGCAAACGGCGCTCAGCGACAAGAGTGTCGTAATCGGCGGTCCCAGTGCCGATCGCGCCGCGCGCCGTCACCGCGATGCTGGCGCCGCGCCCGATCGCGGCCTCGGCCAGAGCATATACGGAGCTATAGCCATCGATCACACGCACCGTCGCTTCATCGCCATTGATCGCGCCGACGCAGCGCGTGCCTGCGTCGTTCAGGAATTGTATCAGACGCATCATGGTCTCCGTTTGGCAGCGTGGCCGGGGCTTGCCCGAAGGCGCGGTTACAGAATTCCATAGCGGGAGAAGACCTCGCGCAGAGACGCGCCCTCGCGCAGTTCCGCCAAGGTCGTTCGCTCGCCGCGCAGTTTTTCCTCAGCGGCGCGCAGCACTTCTACCTCGACACGCTGGGGAATGACCACGAGGCCATCCGCGTCGCCGAATAGCAGATCGCCCGAGCAGACCCGCACGCCGGCGCAGCTAATCGGAATATCGATCGCCATCACCCGCGCGCGGCCCTTAGTGTCGAGCGGCGCGATGCCGCCGTGAAAAACCGGGAAGCCGGCCTTACGGATTGCCCTCGTGTCACGCACGCAGCCATCCATGACCGCTCCCGCCGCGCCGCGCGCCATCGCCGCGGTCGAGAGCAGATCGCCCCACGGCGCGACACGCCCAGAGTCACCGCAAGCAAAAACGGGAATCTCATCCGGCCTGAGGCTGTCGACGAGATCCATTTCCAACTCATAGGGGTTGGTGCCCTCCTCGACATGCCAAACTTCCATGAAAGCCGCGGTACGTGCGCGCCCGACCATGACGAGGCCGTCGTCAAGCGGCCGGATATGGAAGGGCATCGCCTTATCGCGCTCGCCGGCTGCATCGAGACAATCGGAAAGGAGTGCTGTGAAGAAGTCCTCGCGTATGCGTGCGATATGCTCGCGATCCGTCATCTGACTCTCCCGCCCGCCGCGCGGCGCAACCGCGCCACTTCCAGTTTCACCTTGCCCGCCCGCGCGGCCCTGGCTTCCGCCACGTCGCGCTCCGAGGCATCGACCAGTCGCAGCATGGCGGCGGATGCTTCCTCAGGCGCGCGGCGCTCCAAGGCAACAAGCACCGCCTCGTGCAAAGGCAGGGACTGCTGCTGGCCCTTCGGTGCATCGAGCGCCATCCGCAAGGTAATTTCGAGCGCCACCATCACTGTCTGCGCGAGCGCCAGAAACAGCGAGTTTCCGACCGCGCCCAAAATAGTGCGGTGAAAACGGCCGTCCGGCTCGAAGAACAACACCGTGTCCTCGCCCGCCCTCGCCATGGCTTCGTAGGCGTTCCGCAATTCGACAAGTTGCTCATCGGCGATACGCGCAGCGGCAAGTCCTGCCGCCGCAGGCTCGATAGTCCGCCGCAACTCGAATAATTCAGCCGCGAAGACGTCCTGATCCTCGCCATGGCCGTGCCACGAAAGAATATCCGGATCGAGCAGATTCCACTCCGACCGCTCGCGCACGCGACCACCGAGGCGGGAACGGATGGTGATGAGGTTCTTGCTCACCAGCACGCGCAAACCCTCGCGAAGCACGCTACGGCTGATGCCCAGCTGCTCGCACCATTCGGTTTCATTGGGCAAGGCGACGCCCGGCCGGAAACGCTGCGAGACAATGTCCTGCCCGATCCGCTGCACGACGCGATCGACCAATGTCTGGCCACGCAGGGAAGATGATGTGTCCTTCATGCGGAAGCCCGGCGATAGAGGCCCATGAGTGGCACCGAGACAAGGGCGATCACAACCAGCAACACGACACCAACGGTCGCGCCCATGCCGAAATCGGTCTGACCGAAAGCGAGACGGTAGATGTAGAACTCCATCGTCGTCGTGCTGAAACCGGGTCCGCCGCCGGTCATCACGAAGATCAGGCTGAACAAGGCTGTGAAGGCAGCGATCAGCGTGATGATCGTGGCGAAGATGATGAAGCGCGTCATGAGCGGCAGGATGATCGTCCGCACCGCGCTGAAGAATCCTGCGCCGTCGATAGTCGCCGCCTCCAACACGCTCGCATCGATGCTCGAAAATCCGATCAGGAAGATCAGCGTATTCTGCCCGATCTGCGACCAGACGAAGGTCAGTGCGATCGGGATGATCGCGGTATGCACGCTGCCGAGCAAATCCATCTGCAACCCGTCGAGTCCGATCGCTCGCAGCCCGGCATTCAGCATTCCGTCGGAGGAGAAAACACGCAGCCAGACGATGCCCGTGACGACCCAGGACAGCGTGGCCGGCAGAAAGATCAGCGCCCGGACCCAGCGCCATCCTGGCGGTTCCGCCGCGATAATCAATGCGATGAAGAACGGCACCATCACGGCAAAGGGGACTGACAACAACAGCAGCGCGTTGTTGATCAGCACATTGGCGAAATCCGCGCTGTGCAGCAGCGTGAGGTAGTTGCCGACGCCATTCCAGACCGCCGACAGCCCATCCCACTGCATGAGGCTGTAATACATCGTCTCGATGATCGGGACGATGAGGAACAGCCCCCATAGCAGGATGAGCGGCGCCAAAAACAGGAGCCCAGCGAACTGGCGCCCCTGCTGATGGCCACGCCGCCGCGCTCCGGGGAGGGAGCGCGCGGTCATGTCAGATCCTGCTCACTTCTTTTCCGAAGCCGGCAGATTGTCCCAGGTCTGCTGCATCTTCTGCATCGCCGCCGGTACCGGTGTCTGACCCGCGAAGGCAGTATTGAGAACGCTCTGTCCGGTATCGACCAGCGGACCCTGGATGACGTTGTCGATCATCGGATACTTCGTGTAGCCCTGATCCGACAGACCGAGCAGCCCGGCATAAAGCGGGTTGGTTGCCTTATATCCCTCGCGCGCCGGGATCAGCCCAGCCTTGGACAGAATGTTCTGACCGTCGCCGCTCATCATGAAAGTGAGGAAAGCCGCGGCGTCTTTCTTGTTGTCGGAGGATTTGAGCACGGAAATACCGTCGCCCGGCATCTGCACCACGCCCTTGATCGGTGTATCGGAGAAGGGCAGCGGGAAAACACCCAGATCCGGGCCGAGCTTGTCGTAAAGCTGCTGCAGGTTCCAGTTGCCATCGATAATCATCGCGGCTTTTCCGGCATCGAACTTGGTCAGGATGTCGGTCGAGGTCAGCACGTCAGGATTGGTGCATTTCGAGGCGTGCAGATTGGCCCATTTCGTGACCTGGGAGACAAGCTTCGGATCTGTCCAGGGGATCTTGCCATTGGCGAGGCCGGGCAGATCACCCGCCGGGTAAACTCCGGCCACGAGATAGCTCAGATCATAGAAGGGATAGAACTCGGAACTCAGCGCTTGGCTGTCGCTGCCGTAAAGCATCGGCAGGATGCCGGCGGCGCGGAGTTTGGTGCAGGCATCGGCAAGCTCGGACCAATCGGTCGGCACGGCATCGACGCCGGCTTTCTTGAACAGCGCCTTGTTGTAGAAACCGATATAGAACTGGTCCTCGAAAGGCACCAGATAAAGCGCCTTGCTGGTGTCGAAATCCTCCGATGCCCACTTCAAGCCCTTCATCTGGGCGAGATCTGAAGCAGCCAGCAGCGGCTTCACGTCGGCGAGGAGATGGGCGTATTTCTGGTCGAAGAGGCCCGTCCACATCACCGCGAGATCCGGCGCCTTATGCGAGATCGAGGCGGCGGTCAGCAGGGCGAAATAGTTGTCGGCGGGCTGGCTGACGACATTGACCTTGATGTCCGGGTTCTTCGCCTCGAAGGCGGTAACCAGCGCATTGAGCGCTGTGGCATTCACCTCGGTTCCGTAATTGTGCCAGATGGTGATGTCACCGGCCTGAGCGGCCGCGGTCCCCAGACATCCAACGGCGCTGAAGATTGCCGCCGCTAGAAGCGACTTTAAGCGGCGCGGCTTCCGGGCCGGAACGCGAGCCATGGCATCCTGATGTCGAGACACGGGATCTCTCCTTCGCTGCAGCGGTTGCGCCCTTCCCGGCATCGATCTGGCAAATCCACCAAATCGGCCTTGGAAAAATCATACGATATGTTTTAATGACTGTCGCCCGCTGTCAACGAAAATCGTCGGCAAGCCGCCGGACCGAAGGACTTTCATGGAAACGACGGACACGCGCTACCCCAGCCTGAAGGGCCGTTCGGTCATCGTGACGGGTGGCGCCTCCGGCATCGGCGAGAGCATCGTCGAGCATTTCTGTGCCCAGGAGGCGCGGGTAACGTTCCTCGACCTTCAGCGCGACGCGGGGGAAGCAGTGGCGGACCGCATCGCCCAAACGGGCTTGGAGCGGCCAAATTTCATCGCCTGCGACCTGACCGATCTCAATGCCTTGCGCGCCGCTGTTCGCAGCGGCACCGAGCGAAACGGACCGCCAACGGTGCTGGTCAATAATGCGGGTAACGACGATCGCCATCTGGTCGCCGATGTCACCGAGGAATACTGGCAGAACCGGATGGACACCAATTTGCGCCACCAGTTCTTCGCGGCGCAGGCCGTGCGGCCGGGGATGCAGGCGGCCGGTGGCGGCTCCATCATCTGCTTCGGCTCCATCGCCTTTCTCGCTGGTGAGGCTGGCTATATCGCCTATACCACCGCCAAGGGTGGCATCGCGGGCATGGTGCGCGGCCTTGCGCGGGAACTGGGGCCTGAGCGCATCCGGGTCAATTGCGTCGTTCCCGGCTGGGCAATGACAAAGCGGCAGGTCGATCTTTGGCTGAACGAAGAAGGCGAGCGCCAGATCCGCGAGCGGCAGTGCCTGCCGGACAAGCTCATGCCGGCGGATCTCGCGCTTATGGTGCTGTTCCTTGCGTCTGACGACAGCCGCATGTGTACCGCACAGAATTTCATTGTCGACGCCGGATGGGTTTGATCCCCGTCAGGCTGGCCTAGCCCATGCGCGTTTTTCTGGGTCCGACAGCACGGCGGCTGCTTTCTGTTGTGCTCACGCTGGTTTTGGTCGTGATGCTGTTTCCGTTCTATGTCATCGGCCGCAGCGCGATGCAGGTCGTGGGACCAACCGGCGAGCCGGAGTTTTCCTGGCGCAACTGGACCGTCCTCTTCGCGCATTTGCCGGTTGTGCGTCAGCTCATCAATTCAACCATCATCACACTGGGCTCTGTCGGCGTCATTTTGTTGGTGAGTTCGCTTGCCGCCTTCGCACTAACGAAACTGCGGGTTCGCTTCGGTGGTCCGCTGCTGGGCGCGGTCGCCGCCAGCATGATGATTCCGATGCAGTCCATCATCCTGACGGAATTCATCAACTTCGCGGGCTTCGGCCTGTCCGACAACTTCATTTCCGTCATCATCACCTATGCGGCGTTGGGCATTCCCTTCGGCACATTCCTGATGACGTCCTTCATGCGCGACGTGCCGGATGAGCTGGTGGAGGCCGCGCAGATCGACGGCATGTCCTACTGGCGCATCTTCCTCAACATCATTCTGCCACTCAGCACCCCGGCTCTGCTCGCCGTCGCCGTGCTGCAATTCATCCAAATCTGGGACGACCTGCTTGTCGCCCTGATCTTTCTGCAGGAACCGGCGGTACGCACGATCACCGTGGGGCTGGCGGTGCTGCAATCGGGGCGCGTGCTCGATATTCCCGTGTTGCTCGCGGGATCTTTGCTCAGCGCCCTGCCCGCCATGCTCGCTTATCTGCTGTTCCAGCGCTACCTCATCGGCGGGCTTATGCTCGGCATCGGCAAGTAGCCAGGAGTCCAAGCCATGACGAACAAACCCCTGAGATCGCAATCCTGGTTCGGCGGCGAGAGCAAGGATGCGATCATGCATCGCACCTGGATGAAGAATCAAGGTTTCACAGCGGACTCATTCGATGGCCGCCCGGTCATTGGAATTTGCAATACCTGGTCGGAACTCACGCCCTGCAACGCCCACCTTCGCGGCCTCGCGGAGCGCGTGAAACATGGCGTTTTGGAGGCTGGCGGCTTCCCGCTCGAATTTCCGACAATGTCACTCGGCGAGTCCAATCTGCGGCCGACCGCCATGCTGTATCGCAACCTCGCGTCCATGGATGTCGAGGAATCCATTCGCGGCAATCCAGTCGATGGCGTCGTGCTGCTTGTCGGCTGCGACAAGACGACGCCCGCGCTGGTGATGGGCGCTGCCTCATGCGATCTGCCGACGATCGTGCTGTCCGGCGGCCCCATGCTGAACGGTCGCGTGCGGGGCGAAACTGTTGGCTCCGGCACTTCCATCTGGCGCTACAGCGAGGATGTGAAAGCGGGGCGTATGACTCTCGCCGATTTCATGGGCGCGGAATCCGGCATGAGCCGCTCGGCCGGAAGCTGCAACACCATGGGCACCGCCTCCACCATGGCGAGCATGGTCGAAGCGCTCGGCATCGCCTTGCCGGAAAATGCCGCACTTCCCGCCGTTGATGCGCGCCGCTTCGCCCTTGCGCAGCTCACCGGACGCCGCATCGTCGATATGGTGCGGCAGGATATGCGGCTGTCCTCGATCCTCACACCCGCGGCTTTCCGCAATGCCATCCGCGTCAATGGCGCGATCGGCGGATCCACCAATGCTGTGCTGCATCTGATCGCGATTGCCGGGCGCATCGGCGTGAAGCTCGACCTAGAGGATTGGGATGAACTCGGGCGTGGCGTGCCGACGATCGTGGACCTTCAGCCGTCAGGCCGCTTCCTCATGGAGGAGTTCTGCTACGCGGGCGGCCTGCCCGTGGTGATGCGCGCACTCGCCGAACACGGGTTGCTGGAGAGGGATGCGCCGACCGTCACCGGTACGACAACCTGGGAAAACGTCGCCGAGGCCGAGAACTTCGGACCGGAGGTTATCCGCGACTTCGACAACCCGCTGACACCCGAAGGCGGCATCGCCGTCCTGCGCGGCAATCTGGCGCCCGATGGCGCGGTGCTGAAACCCTCTGCCGCGACGCCGGCGCTGATGCGGCATCGCGGCCGCGCCGTGGTTTTCGACAATACGCAGGAATACAAGCGCCGCATTCTCGACCCCGATCTCGATATCGATGCGGACAGCGTCATGGTCCTGCGGAATTGCGGGCCGCGCGGTTATCCCGGCATGGCGGAAGTCGGCAACATGGGACTGCCGCCGAAACTTCTTGCTCAGGGCATCACCGATATGGTGCGCATCTCGGATGCCCGCATGTCCGGCACCGCCTATGGCACCGTCGTCCTGCATATCGCACCCGAGGCGGCCGCCGGTGGCCCCCTCGCCCTGGTCCGCGAAGGCGACATGATCGAGCTAGACGTGCCAGCACGCAGCCTGGTGCTGGATGTGCCGGAGGCGGAACTGGAGCGGCGCCGCGCGGAATGGCGAGCGCCCGTTGCGGCGGCGACCGGCTATCAGAGCCTCTATGTCCAACACGTCCTACAGGCGGATCGCGGCGCGGATCTGGATTTCCTCGTCGGCTGCCGTGGCGCGGATGTCCCACTCAATTCACATTGAACGGGCTGGCCTGGCTCGACGCCGCGCCGGCTTCGGATATGCTGGACGGCCGACCGCTTCAAACACGAGGAAAAGCTCATGAAAACGCAAGGCTCGGCCACCTGGAAAGGCGGCATCAAGGACGGCGTCGGCTCGATCTCGACCAAGAGCGGCGCGCTCAGCGCTTATCCCTACGGCTTCGCCAGCCGCTTCGAGGGTAAGCCCGGAACGAACCCCGAGGAGTTGATCGGCGGCGCCCATGCCGGCTGCTTCACGATGGCCCTCTCCCTCATCCTGGGCGAGGCCAAGCTCACCGCCGAACACATGGAAACCACGGCCGAGGTCTCCCTGGATCAGGTCGATGGCGGCTATGCCATCACCGCCGTTCACCTCACCCTCAAGGCCAAGATTCCCGGCACCGACCAGGCGACCTTCGAGGGTTTGGCCGCCAAGGCCAAGGCGGGCTGCCCGGTCTCGAAGCTGCTGAAGGCCGAGATCACGCTCGATGCGCAATTAATTTCTTGACACAAAAGGGCTGGCGATGACGCTCGCCAGCCCTGCGTCCGATGCGAGACACGGGACAAATCATCGGATCGGGGGTAAAACTTTCATCGAGCGGAGGATCGTCCCGGCGCACTTCTGATCGGACCATCTCAGAGGCAGCGGCCACGGCGGCGCGAACTCCCTGCGATGGAGGAACAAGATGGCAATCAGAAATCCGGGTACCTGGACCTGGGATAGCCTGAGAGATTCGGTGCATTCGGTCGGCTCCGCCACACCCGCCGATTACTGGGGGCAGGCCAAGGCGGCGGATGCGCCGATCATCGTACGAAAGATCGGCATCCAGGATATCCGAGACGCCCTCTCCGCTGGCCTGGCGGATTTCGCGGCGATCCGCACGGACGTCATTTTCGTCTGCATCATCTATCCGGTTCTCGGCATCGTCATGGCCTGCCTGGCTTTCGGCGGGATGCCGCATATGCTTCTGCCCCTCATTAGCGGCTTTGCGCTGGTCGGCCCCTTGGCCGCGATCGGCATCAACGAGATGAGCCGGCGGCGCGAACAAGGCCTACATGTTTCCTGGTTCGACGCCCTCACCATCGTTCGCTCGCCCGCGATCGGCGCCATCGCACTGCTCGGCTTGCTGCTCGTCGGGATTTTTCTCGTCTGGCAGGCCGTCGCGATCGGCCTGTACGACGCGACGCTCGGGCCGGCCTATCCGACGACTCTGCCGTCGCTGATCCGTGTCGTCTTCACCACGAGCGGCGGCTGGGCCTTGCTTATTCTCGGTCTCGGCATCGGCTTTCTTTTCGCGGTCGTCGTGCTGGCGATCACTGTCGTATCCTTTCCCATATTGCTCGACCGCAATGTCACAGCGAGGCAGGCGATCAGCACCTCGGTTCGCGCGACGATGACCAATCCTGGCCCGATCGCCATATGGGGACTGGTGATCGCGGTAGGCTTGATCTTGGGTTGCATTCCGATCTTCATCGGTCTCGCGGTCGTCATGCCGGTCCTGGGTCACGCCACCTGGCATTTGTACCGCCGCCTGGTCGCCTAATTCTCGCGCCGAGAGCGCGCTGAGCCGCCGCCGCGGGACCAACGCGGCGGCTTTTCCATGACCGGAGACCTCATGCAAAGCGCCCTGCGTCGCTTCATCGGTGATACGCTTTACGAGACCTTCGAGCATCTCGTGATGCTCGTTCTCACCATCCTCATCGTGCTCATGATTGCCTTCGCGACCTGGCATTTGGCGCTGGAGACGATTGGGCTGATCCTCGCCGGAAAACTCGATCCGACAGACCCCGAGATCTATCCGGATCTCTTCGCGATATTCTTCACCATTCTCATCGGCCTCGAATTCAAACGTTCCTTCCTGCTCGTCTCCTCGACGCAGACCAATGTCGTTCGGATTCGCTCGCTCATCCTCATCGGCATGCTCGCGACGCTGCGCAAATTCATCCTGCTCGATCTGAGGGAGATTCAGGTGGGCGAGACCGCGGCGGTCGCCGGCGCCATTCTCGCCCTCGGCGTCGTCTATTGGCTGGTGCGGGACAACGATCAGCCGCCGGCAACCACGTCCGCGTTATGGCGGGGCGCGGCCGAGGAGCGGGCGGACAAGGCGCCCTGAAGCAATTTCCGCTCCTTGATCGACGTTGATTCCAATGCGACGTCCAAGCGATCAGTCGCGGAGGACGCCGGAAACTACTCCGCCGTCTCGACGAGCTTGCGGAAAGCGGGCTGGCCCGTGCAGGCGCTGAGCCCGCCATCCACCACCAGATTGATGCCGGTGATATACGAGGCGTCCTCGGAGGCCAGGAAGGCGATAGCGCCGGCCATTTCCTCGGGCCGGCCCATGCGGCCCATCGGCAAGCGCTCCTCGAAACTGTCCATGATCACGCTGTGCTTGCGCATCCAGGCGGTTGAGCCGGTTCCCGTCACCCCCGGACATATCGCATTCACGCGCACACCGTCCGAAGCATGGTCGATCGCCAGTGCGCGCGTCAGGTTCACAACCCCACCCTTCGCCGCGTTGTAGACGGCGAAGCCGACATCGCCGCCAAGGCCGGAGATCGAGGCGGTATTGACGATGCAGCCGCCGCGCTCGATCAGATGCGGCAAAGCGGCGCGGCTCGCATAGAAAACCGAACTGAGCGTAACCGCGATCACCCGTTCCCACATCTCGGGAGCGATCTCACTGACATAGCCGAAAGCGCTGACCCCGGCATTGTTCACCAGCACGTCGATGCCGTCGAACGCGTCCACGGCATAGGCCACCAGCGCCTCGACTTCCGCCCGTTCCCCCATATCCACGCGCCGCATGCGCAAACGGCGGAGCGGCAGATCGAAGGACGCGGCCGCATGCTCCAGTTTCGCGAGATCACTGTCGGCGAGAACCAGAGTGGCACCCTCGGCCGCGAAACGTCTTGCCGCAGCGAGGCCGATACCGGAGGCGGCGGCCGTCACAATGACGACCTTGTCGTCGAAGCGCTGCATGGCGTTCTCCCGTTACCGCAAAAAATGCTCGCGTAGCCGCGTTACTCCGGCGACCAGGATTAAGGTCGCGCCCCAGATTGCCAGCGTCAGGAACTGACTGAAGTTTAGCAGATTGAAGGCGGTGGAGATCAGCTGAAGGATCACCAGGGCGAAAACCAACCCCGTCACCTTGCCGAAGCCGCCGGAGGGCGAGATGCCGCCCAGCACCGCCGCCAGGATGGTGACAAGCAAATAACTCTCGCCATAGGCCGCATTGGCTGAGTTGAAGCGTGCCATCATGACGACGCCCGCGACGGACGCCAGCACGCCCGACAGAATATAGACCTTCACCAAGGCGCGTCGCGTGTCGACGCCCGAATAGCGCGTCGCCGCCTCGTTCGAGCCAAGCATGTTGAGCACTTGTCCGAAAGGCGAGCGCGTCAGCATGATTCCGACCGGAATGGCGAGCGCTACGAAGATCAGCAGAACGATCGGCACGCCCCAGAGGTCGCCATTGCCGATGAAAACGATCGGCGCCGGGAAGCCGGACAGGACACCGCCATGCGTGAGGCCGATGCTTATGCCCTTGATCAGCGTCATCATGCCGAGCGTCGTCAGGATCGGTGACACTTCGAGATAGGCAATGATAAGGCCATTCAGCATGCCGACGATGGCGGCCAGCACCAGGCCCGCGACAATCGCCGCCACCTGCCACGCCACCCAGGCGAATCCAGGATGGGCCGGCACCATATGGGTAAGGATCCAGGCCATCGCGAGCGCCGAGAGATCCGCCGTCGCGATGATGGAAAGATCCAGGCCGCCGGAGAGCAGCGGGATCATCATGGCGAGCGATAGAATGCCAAGTTCCGGTAGCTGATAGGCCATCGAACGCAGCGACGCCGCGTTGAACAGCCGATGACCTAGCAGCAGCCCAAAGACGATGACGAGGGCGACCAGCAGCAGGATCAGCCGCCGATTGACCGGACCCAGGCGCGCGGTCGCGCGATTGAAAGGGCAGAGCGCGCTCATGCTGCGGTTCCGATCACGCGCCGTATCGCGAGGCGCTGCCGGCGCCGCTCCCAGGCGATGGTCGAAACGGCCACCAGGAACACGATCCCGGTAAAGCACTCCGTCCAGAACGACGCGACGCCAAGCAGGATTAGACCGTTCTGCAGGATCGCGAGCAGCGCTAGACCCAGGATCGTGCCGAGCACCGTGCCGACCCCGCCGAACAGGCTCGCCCCGCCCAGCACGACCGCGGCGAGCACATCAAGTTCCCGACCGACCAGCGCATTGGGCATCACGGTCTGCGCGACTTGCGCCTGCACCAGCGAGGCAAGGCCCGCCATGAAACCCATATAACCGTAGGCGACCATATTGAGCCGCAGCACGTTGAAGCCGACCCGCTTAGCGGCCTCCGGATTGCCGCCCAACGCACGCAATTGCCGCCCGACGCTGGTGCGATTGAGCAGCAGCCAGGTCATGATGAAGGCCAAAACCAGGCCAATCATCTGCATGTTGAGGATATAGGGATTCTGATGTGAGTCGAAGGCGACCACCCAGGATAGGCCATTGGCGAACCAATCCGGCAGCGAGTTGATCGTGTCTCCGCCAGTGACGAACATCAGCAAGCCATAATAGACATTCAGCATGGCGATGGTCACGATGATGCTCGCGATCCGTAAACCGGTGACCAGCAGCGCGTTGAGCAGACCGAGCGCGGTGCCCACCGCCAGCGCGATCCCGAACAGACCCAGCCAGCCGATGCCGTAGTGATTGGCCGCGAGCACCGCGAGATATTGCGCGATCGAGGCGACGGCGGTGAAGGATATGTCGAGCCCGCCCGCCACCAGCACAACCACCAGCCCCGCCGCCATCATGCCCGGAAAGGCATAGGAAGTGAGCAGGTCGAGCGCGTTCTGGATCGTGAAAAAGTTCTTCGTCGCGAAGGACAAGAAGATCATGAGCGCGACGGTGACGAGTAGTAGCCGCGCCTCATGCGTGCGGCCGAAACGACGAAGAGCGTTACGCATCCACGGCTTGCCGCAGCGCGGCCTCCGTCACCTGATGTGGCAGATATTCGCCGGCGATGCGCCCCTCCTGCATGATCAGGATGCGATGCGCGTGATACAGCACCTCTGGAATTTCATCCGAGATCATGATGACCGCGAGACCTGACGCCGCGAGATCACGCACGATCTGGTAGATGCCGTCCTTGGCGCCGATATCCACACCAACCGTCGGACTATCCAGGATGAGCAGGCTCGGCTCGGTCGCCAGCCATTTCGCCAACACCACGCGCTGCTGGTTGCCGCCTGACAGCGTGCGTACCGGGTTTTCAGGATCCGAAACCTTGATGCCGAGATCGGCGATCCAGCGCCGTACCGTCTCGCGCCATCGGCCGGCCTGCACGAGACCAAAGGGCCCGCGTAACCGTTCGAGCACGGGCAGCGCGATATTGGATGAAATCGGCTGCTCCATGATGAGGCCGAGGGAAAGCCGGTCTTCCGAGACATAGGCGATGCCATTCGCGATCGCCTCGCGGTTCGAGCTAAGCTGCAGCGGTCGATCCTTGATCCGGATTTCGCCGTGATCCGGCGGGCTCATGCCGAACAGCGACAGCGCGAGTTCTGTGCGGCCGGATCCAAGCCGTCCGGTAATGCCGAGGATCTCGCCGGCCTTCACCTCGAAGCTAATGTCGTCGTAATCGCCGGCGCGCGAGAGGTTTCGCACCGCCAGCACGACTGGCGCCGCCGAAAGATCGGTTTCGCTCAACTCGTAATTGAAGGACTTGCCGGTCATGAGTTCGACCAGCCGGCGATCGGTCATGTCGCGCGCCTCGAAGGTGCCTTTCTTTTCGCCGTTGCGCAGCACGGTGACCCGCTCGGCGATCTCCAACACTTCGTCCAGCCGGTGGCTCACGAAAACCACCGCCACGCCGCGGCGCTTGAGTTCGAGTGTCAGCGCGAGCAGCGCATCCACCTCGTGCCGGGTGAGTGAAGCCGTAGGCTCGTCCATGATGACGAGGCGTGCATCATTCGCGATGGCGCGGCAGATCGCGACCAACTGGCGCTGCGCGATCGACAGATCCGCGACGAAGCTTTGCGGATCGATCGAAACCCCGACGCGCTGCATCGCGGCCTGCGCGGTGTCGCGGATCGCGGACCAGTTGACGGCATGCAGGCCATGATGCCGCTCGACCGCGATATTCTCGGCGACGGTCAGATTGGGGAACAGCGAGAGATCCTGATAGATCACCTGGATACCCCGCCGGATGCTCTCGGCGGGTGTCAGCCCGCTGACCTCATGGCCGTCGATCATGATGCGGCCGCCGGGCTCGGGCGGCTGGACGCCCGAGATGATCTTGATCAGCGTCGATTTGCCGGATCCGTTCTCGCCCGCGAGGCAATGGACCTCACCCGCCGCGATGTCGAGATCGACATCGGAAAGCGCCCTCACGCCGCCGAATTGCTTCGAAATGCCGGTCATCTCGAGGAATTTTGGCACCGCGCTTCCGCACTCCCTATCGCCTGGCTTCCGGCACGAGGCCGGTTTTCCGGCCTCTTAACAGCGAAACGCTATCGCAAAGGGGAGGGGCTGACAAACTAGCACGGGCTGGACGAAGGACGCCGTCTGTTCGTGGTCTGCCGTTTCGGCGCCGGTCACGTGCACGGCCAACCACCGTCATCCTCGGCGAAGGCTGAGGATCCACGCCTTGACTTCGTCACGCAAGAAAGGCGTGGATGCCCGGCCTTCGCCGAGCATGACGATGCTGGTTAGTTCAACCGCAGGAGACCAGGACACACGCGCTTGTCCGAGCGGGATTTCCCACAACGTGTCTAAGGCTTCGCCACCGCGCAATCCGCCCGCGTGAAAATCCGCGCCGGCAGGTACACCGTGCGCGTTGGGATCAGCTTGCGCGGATCCGCGTTCTGGTCGGCGACCGCCTCAATCCATTCCGCCGACAGGGCGCCGAAAGTCTCGAACTCCTGCCGCGCCGTCGCGACAAGCATGCCGCCCGGCGCGCAAATCGCTCGCAGAGCCTGCGGCTCGCCGTCCATCCCGGTGACATAAGCGCGCAGCCCTGTCGCTTTCAGCGCCGCTACAACGGCCGCGGCCGACTTGTCGCTCGGCGTCCAGACCGCGGTGATCTTGTTGCCGAAGCGCGTCGCATAATCCTGCATCGCGCGTTCGGTGTCGGTATAGACATTGCGATCATCGATATCGTGGGTCG
Source organism: Acidisoma sp. S159 (assembly GCF_009766125.1). Classification (NCBI taxonomy): domain Bacteria; kingdom Pseudomonadati; phylum Pseudomonadota; class Alphaproteobacteria; order Acetobacterales; family Acidocellaceae; genus Acidisoma; species Acidisoma sp. S159. Next base: position 28,894 of record NZ_LMUG01000008.1, on the reverse strand, counting down.
AGAGCACCTGCACCTCCGGCGTTTCCTTGAGCACCGCGCTCATCGTATCGACGCGCTCCCGCACATTGCGCGTGCCGTCCTGCGTGAACATGATGATGCCGCCTCTGTCGCCCATGAGATCGACGAGATAGGCCGAGACCTCGGCCGACATCTGCCAGTTGTTCGTGGTGACATTGACGAGAATGCCCGGCATCCAGCCGCTATCCACCGCGAAAGCCGGAATGTGCCGCGCGGTCGCCGCATCGATCGCGTCGCGCGCCGCGCCGAGATCGGCCATGCTGACGAGTATCGCATCCGGCCCGAGCGCCACCGCCGCCGCGAAATCCGCCGCCACTTTCTTGGTAGAGCCGCCAGCGTTGGATTCGCGCAGCGTCCAGTGCAGGTCATGGTCTTTGAGATAGGCGCCAAGACCGTCGCGCACCCGCTTCTCGGCCGGAGCGGCGGCATCCCCATGGACCCAGGCCACCGTCAGATCCTTGGCCTCCGCGCGTCCCAACGCCACGAGGAGGCTCGCGCCTATCAGCAGCATCGCACCGAGCCGCGCCACTATCTTGACCATTCCGCCTCACCCCCCAGTCCACGGCTTCTCGCGGGCCATACTCGCGCCGCCCGTAACACGGCGAAGCTTGCCGCCCTACCCCGCCCGTGGTGTACCTTTCGATAAACACGCGCCAATGCGCCGAGGAGACACGCCATGCTGCGACATATCGACCCCATCATCGGTCCGGAGCTTCTCGCTATCCTGCGGGCGATGGGCCATGGCGACGAAATCGTGATCGTCGACGCCAATTTCCCCGCCACCAGCATGGGCAAGCGCGTTGTCCGCGCGGATGGCGTCAGCGCCACCCATATGGCGGAAGCCGTGCTACGGCTCATGCCGCTCGATGGCTTCGAGAAAGAGGCCGCTTTCTGCATGAGACAGGTCCATGCGCCTGACGAACTCGCGCCCATCGCAAGCGAATTCGCGGGATTGATAACGAAATTCGGTGGCAAGGAATTCGCGCTCACGCCGGTGGAACGTTTCGCCTTCTATGAACGCGCGAAGACCGCCTATGCGGTCGTCGCCACGGGTGAACGGCGCCTGTATGGCTGCCTCATCCTCAAGAAGGGCGTCCTGCAGCCGGGCGAGTAGTATCACCAATTATTGTGATGCGGCAACGAGCGACCGAGCTCTGCACCCCGATCCTTGCCAAGCCGGGAAACCGATCCAGCTAACGTTTAGTTAATTATCGGAAAGAGGCACCCGGCGATGCGCCTGATTCTCATTATCCTGATCCTGCTACTGCTATTTGGCGGCGGCTACGGTTTCTGGGGCGGCGGCTTCACGAACTATGGCTATGGCCTCGGCGGCGGCCTTGGCCTCGTTGTCATCATCATCATCATACTACTCGTCGTCGGCTGAGTAGGCGTGCCGGCGGATGGTATTTCATGCCGCTTCCGGCACGCCTTTGCTGGTCGAATACTCGAAATGCAGCGCCACCCCCTCATGCACGAGGGGGTGGATCGCATGGGCGGCCATCGCCGCTTCCGAAAATCCCTGAAGAATAAGCTTCAGCTTCCCCGCGTAATGCGCGACGTCGCCAATGGCGAAAACGCCGGGCAGACTCGTTTCGCAGGTCGCCGCTGTCACGGGGACGTGATGACGCTCCAAAGCGATCCCCCATTCCGCGATCGGCCCTAAATCCATTGCCAGCCCGAAAAAGGGCAGCAACACATCCGCCGGCAGGCTGCGCACCTCGCCCTGCAGTGTCGCGACCTCGACAGCCGTCAAAGCGCCCGCCTCGCCCCGCAGGCCGTGTAGCTGGAACGGGATGACCATCTCGATCTCGCCGCGCGCCGCCGCCTCATCCAGCCGCGCCGCCATCTCGGGAGCGGCGCGGAATTTCGGCCGCCGGTGAATGACAGCGACGGAGGCCGCGATGTCCTTCAAAGCGAGCGCCCAATCCACCGCCGAATCGCCGCCCCCCGCGATCACCACCCGGCGGCCGCGAAAATCCTCGCGCCGCCGCACGTAATACTGCACGCCGCCTGTCGCCTCGTAGGCTTCGAGCCCCTCGATCGGCGGCCGGTTCGGGCCGAAAGCCCCAGCCCCCGCCGCAATGATCACCGCCCGCGCCAAAATCGTATCGCCGCGATCCGTGGTGAGGGTGAAGGCGCCCGCCTGGCCTGACAGACCGATCACCCGCCGCCCGAGCAGCCGGGGAGCCGCGAAGGGCTCGATCTGCGCCTCAAGCCGGCCAACCAGGTCGCCGGCCTCGATCGCGGGATAGGCCGGGATGTCGTAAATCGGCTTCTCCGGATAGAGCGCGGTGCATTGCCCGCCAACGGCGTCCAGCGCGTCGATCAGCACGCTGCGGATCTTGAGCATGCCGCATTCGAAAACCGCGAAAAGCCCGACCGGACCGGCGCCGACGATGGCAACATCCGTCTCGATAACCTCAGCCATGCCGCCAAACCCCGTCTTCATCGGACAAGGGCCGGACCTTAAAGCAGCACCCGCGCCACCGCCAAAACCGTCTTTCCTAGCTCGCAACCGAAGCATGATGAGACCGATCATCTCCTCCCCTGACGCGCTTCCGGTCCCATCACCCTTGAGGCATGGTCGCCGCCATGCTCGCACCACCCGACTCGACGACCCTCGCCCTGCCAACACTTGCGGCAACGGAGGCACTGGCGGCGCGGCTCGCGCCTCTGCTGCGGAGAGGCGATGTCGTTTTGCTGCAAGGTCAGCTTGGCGCGGGGAAAACCGCCTTCGCCCGCGCCTTGCTCCGCGCGCTGACCGGCGATCCGGCGCTCGACGTGCCAAGCCCGAGCTTCACCTTGGTGCAAACTTACGACACGCCTGCGGGTCCGGTGCATCACTACGACCTCTGGCGCATCGACCGCGCCGATGATCTCGCCGAGCTGGGCCTGGAGGAAGCGGTGCGGGACATCGCCCTCATCGAATGGCCGGAGCGCCTGGGCGAGACGCCGCCTGAGGCTCTGACGATCACGCTTTCCATCGGGCCGGACGACAGCCGGTTTGCCAGCCTGAGCGGATCGCCCACGCTGCTCGCGGGGCTCGCCAGCGCATGACCGGGCCAAAGATGCCGACCCACGCGATGGTTCTCGCCGCCGGCCTCGGCACGCGCATGCGGCCGCTGACCGATGGGACCGCCAAGGCGCTGCTCCAGTTGCAGGGCCGGGCCCTTCTCGACCATGCGCTGGATCGCCTTGCGGCGGTGGGGGTGCGACAGGTCGTCGTCAATGCCCATTGGCAGGCGAAAGCCGTTGCCGACCATCTTGCCGGGCGCGTGAATGGTCCCGCCGTGCGGGTGCTGGACGAGACGACGCTGCTGGGCACCGGCGGCGCCGTGGCCACGGCGCTGGCGCGCGGCTGGCTCGGCGAGGCGCCCTTCTACGTCATCAACGGCGACGCCTTCTGGCTCGACGGCCCAATTCCAATCCTCGACCGTCTTGCGGGTGCGATGACAGCGGAGACGGAGGCCGATGGCGTGCTGGCCTTTCATCGCGGCGCCCATGTTGTGGGCGAAGTCGGCGCAGGGGATTTCGCGCTGGATCGCTGGGGCATCCCCCGCCGTCCGCGTGAGCGCGAGATCGTGCCCTATGTCTTTGCCGGTCTCCAGATCCTCACGCCCCGCCTGTTCCAGGACGCGCCGCCCGCACCCTTCAGCATGAACCGGCTCTGGGATCGCGCCATGGCGAAAGAGCGGCTGCGCGGCGTCGTCCATGACGGGTTGTGGTTCCACCTCTCGAGACCCGCCGACCTCGCCTGGGCCGAAAACCGTCTGCGCGATCATGTCTCCGGGGAGCCTCGGTGAGGCCGCTCCAGCTTTTCGACATCCCGCCCGACCGCCCCTTCCTCGACACGCTGGCGGCAATCTGGCTCGCCCGCCAAGGTCCATCTCCTCTGGCGCAGGCCGAGGGGCTTATTCTACTGCCCACGCGGCGCGCCGCGCGGTCCCTAGGCGAGGCATTCCTGCGAGCCACCGACGGGCGGCCGATGCTGCTGCCGCGCATCGCGGCGATCGGCGCGCCGGACGAAACGCCGCTGATCCTCGGTGGCACCTCGGACTTGCTGGCTCCGGCTATTCCTGAAGCGCAGCGCCTGGCCGCCCTCACCCGCCTCATTCTGGCGCTCGAACAGGCGATGGGTGTCGGCGCCGGACTGGACGCCGCCTGGCGCCTCGCCCGCGAGCTGGCCCGGCTGCTCGACGAGGCCGAGCGCGCCGAGGTGCCGCTCGCTCAGGCATTGGAAGCCGCGGTGCCCGAGGAACTCGCCGCACATTGGCAGAAGACCCTCACCTTCCTGACCATCGCGACGGAGCAATGGCCGGCCGTTCTTGCCGAGACTGGCTTGATGGATCCGGTCGCGCGACAGAACGCACTCCTGCGCGCTCAGGCCGAGGCCTGGAAGGCAGCACCGCCCGAGGCGCCGGTCTGGGTCGCGGGCGTGACCGGCGGCATTCCGGCGGTCGCCCGCCTCGCCCGGATCGTCGCTGGCCTGCCGCAGGGCGCGGTTATTCTTCCTGGCCTCGACCACGGCATGCCGGACGCGGCGTGGAAGAGCCTAACCCATGGTCATCCGCAACACGGGCTGGGCCATTTCCTCACCGCGATGGGCGCGACGAGCGGCGATGTGCGGGACTTCGAGAGTGGCGCGCCTCCTCGTCCGCCGCCTTCCCGCTTCGCTGTTTTCTCTCGCGCGCTGCTTCCCGCGGAAGCCCTCGGCGATTGGCGCCAGGGCGACACGGCGAGTCTGGAAGGTGCGACCGCGGGCCTGTCGAGGCTGCGAGCAACCGACCAGCAGCAGGAAGCGGTCGCCATCGCCCTCATTCTCCGCGACACGCTGGAAACGCCCCGCAGCCGCGCCGTGCTGGTAACGCCCGATCGCGCCTTGGCGGCGCGGGTGGCGGCAGAACTCGGCCGGTTCGGCGTCCTCGCCGATGACAGCGCCGGTGAAAGCCTCGCCGAGACACCCCCCGCGACCCTGCTGCGCCTGCTCGCCCAGGCGGTGGCGGAGGGTCTCGCCCCGGTGCCGCTGCTCTCTCTCCTGAAACACCCTCTCGCCGCCTTTGGCCTGCCGCCCGCTGAGTGCCGGGCCGCCGCGCGCAAGCTCGAAGGTATCTGCTTGCGAGGCCCGCGGCCTTCGCCGGGCCTGCCCGGCCTGCGCCAAGCTCTCGGTCTGGCACGGCGCGTCAAGGAGGCGGATGCGGTCATTGCGCGCGACTTGCTCGACCGGGTTCAGGCGGCGCTGCTGCCGCTGCTGCGTATCGCCGATGGCACTTTCGCCGCCTCTCCCGCCGCCCTTCTGTCGGGACTTTTAGCCAGCGCTGAAGCGGTCGCCGCGAATGACGAGGAGGACGGCGCGGATGTCCTATGGGCCGCCGAGGAAGGCGAAGCTGTCGCCACGCTGCTGGCCGACGCTTTGCCCGCCCTGGCGACGCTGCCGGATTGCCTGCCCGCGACCCTACCCGGCCTGTTAGACGCGCTTTTGGAGGGCGCCGTGGTGCGTAGCCGCCGCGCGCTGCGCGGCCGGGAACGTGGCAGCGGCGCCACGCTGCATCCCCGCGTTTTCATCTGGGGCGCCCTTGAGGCCCGCTTGCAAAGCGCGGAGCTGATCGTTCTCGGCGGCTTGGTCGAAGGCGTCTGGCCACCCGCCACCGACCCCGGCCCCTGGCTGAGCCGCCGGATGCGCGAGGAGGCCGGCTTGCCGTCGCCTGAGGAGGCGATCGGCCAGGCCGCGCATGACTTCGTGTCCCTCGCCTGCGCCGCCCCCACCGTCGTCCTGAGCACCCCGCGCCGGTTGAACGGCGCTCCGGCCGTGCCCGCGCGCTGGATCAAACGACTGGAGGCGCTGCTCGCTGGCGGCGGCATCACGCTTCCCGAACATCCCGCAGCCCGCTGGGCCGAGGCGCTGGATCAGCCACAAGGGGCGCCGCGCCCCGTATCGCCGCCCGCACCCCGCCCGCCGGTGGCGCAACGTCCGCGCAGGCTCAGCGTTACCCAGATCGAGACCTGGATCGCTGATCCCTACGCCCTCTATGCACAGCGCATCCTCCGCCTGCGCGAGCTGGACCCGATCGACCAGGCGACGGATGCCGCCGATTATGGCCGCCTCGTCCATCGCGGCATGGAACTGTTCCTCGCGGAGGCCGCTGCGACCTGGAACGCTGCCTCGCCGGAAAGGCTGCGCGTCGCGATGGAGCGCGCTCTCGGCGAGGCCCGCCTTCGACCGGCGCTGGCCAACTGGTGGCGCCCGCGCCTGCTCCGCATCGCCGATTGGATCGCCGGGGAGGAGACCCGCCGCCGCGCGCTGATCGAGATCGCCGCGGTCGCCACCGAACGCTCGGGCGAACTTGTGCTGCAAACGCCCAGCGGACCCTTCACGCTGACCGGCCGAGCCGACCGGATCGAGAGGCGCACGGACGGTACCCTCGCCATCATCGACTACAAGACCGGCGCGCCGCCGCCCGCGCAGCAGGTGATCGACGGCCATCGGCCGCAGCTCGTGCTGGAAGCGGCGATGGCCGCGCTCGGCGCCTTCGGCGATGAAGTGACCGGACCGGCTGGCGAACTCGCCTATTGGCGGCTCCAGGGCGGCCATGACCCGGGCAACCTCGTGATCATCGGCGACGGTGACGCGGCTTTGCTCGCCAATCTCGCGGCTCAGGCGGTCGAGGCGCTGGCTGCCTTAGTGGCGCGTTTCAACGACCCCGCCACGCCTTATCTCGCGCGTCCGCATCCCGGCCGCATCGTGCGTGACTCGGCATACGGCCAACTTGCCCGGCTCGGCGAATGGGGTGGCAGCGGGGAGGATGCGACATGAGCGCCCTCGCCGACGACAGCCCCACCGATGCGGTGGCCGAAGCGCGCGCTCGCGCCACCGGCCATCAGCAAGCCGCGTCCGACCCGAAAGTCTCGACCTTCGTCGCGGCCTCCGCGGGATCCGGGAAGACCAAGCTTCTCACCGACCGGCTGCTGCGCCTCATGCTCGCCGGCGTGCATCCCGGCCGCATCCTCTGCCTGACCTTCACCCGCAACGCCGCCGCCGAAATGGCGCTGCGGCTGCAAGACCGGCTCGGGCGCTGGGTAACGCTCGACGACACCGACCTCGATGACGGGTTGCGGGAGCTGGGCGCGGAACGATCGGAAGCGGTGCGGCAGCGGGCTCGAGCGCTATTCGCCACCGTGCTCGACCTTCCAGGCGGGATGCGGATCGACACCATCCACGCCTTCTGCCAGTCGCTGCTCCGTCGTTTCCCTCTCGAAGCCGGCATCTCCCCGCATTTCCGCCTGCTGGACGAGCGCGATGCCCAGCTCAGCCTGCGGGAGGAGCAGGAGCGCATGCTCGCTGGGATGCGCGATGAGGAACCCGCCCTGCGACACGCGGTGGATAGCCTCGCCGGCCAGATCAGCGCCGACGACCTCGACCGCCTGATCCGCGAAGTCGATGGCGCGCGGGAGCGCATGTCGGGACTGCTTCGCCATGACACGGAAGCCCTGGTCGCACGGCAACGGATAGCCCTCGGCGCCCACCGGTCGGAGGCAGAGCTTTGGGCGGCCGCGCTAAACTGGCCGCGTGAAAGCCACGTTCGGGCGGCGCTTGAGGGCATCGCCGCTGGCGGCACCGCCTCCGCGAAAGAGAGGGCGCTGCGCCTGCTGGATTGGCTCGCGCTGCCCGCACCTGAAAGAAAAGCGGCCTGGGACACCTGGCTGCGCGGCTTCCTCAACAAGGACGAGACCGCCACTGCCCAGAAATTCTTCGTCAACAAGGGCCTGGACGCCGCACGGCCTGAAATCTGGCCCATCATCGAGGCCGAGCAGAGCCGCCTCGTCGGCCTGACCGACGCCTTCGCCGCGACCCGGCTCGCGGATCTCTCCGCGTCCTTCCTGCGCCTGGCGCTGCCGGTACTGCGTGGTCAAACCAAGCGGCGGCAGCGCGAGGCGCTGATGGATTACGGCGATCTCATCACGCGCTCCAATGCCTTGCTGCATGATCCGGGCGCCGCCTGGGTGCTGTTCAAAATGGACCACGGCCTCGACCATCTGCTGCTGGACGAGGTGCAGGACACGGCGCCCGCGCAATGGACCATCGCCGGCAGCCTCACCGCCGAGTTCTTCGCCGGCACCGGCGCGCGGCAGGAGCCCCGGACGGTCTTCGCCGTGGGCGACCGCAAACAGTCGATCTACGGCTTCCAGGGCGCGGACCTCGCCTCCTTCGACGAATGGCGCCGCGTGCTCGCTGAGCGGGTCCGCGCGGCCGCCGAACCCTGGCATGACGGCGCGCTCGACGTCTCCTTCCGCTCGACTAGGCCGGTGCTGCAACTGGTTGACGCAGTCTTCGCCGATCCCACCGCGCGGCAGGGCGTGGTGGAACCCGGCGCCCCGCCGCTCGCGCATGTCTCTGCCCGGCCGGACGATGCCGGGCGCGTCGAGATCTGGCCGCTTGTCCCACAGCCGCAGAAGGCTCCGCCGCAAGCCTGGACCATTCCCGAGCGCAACCTCGCCCAGACCTCCGGCCCCGAGACCGTGGCGCGGGCAGTCGCCGCCTGGATCGCGCGGCAGATCGCCGAAGGCGCGATGCTGGAAAGCCAAGGGCGGCCACTGCGCCCGGGCGATATCCTCATCCTCCTGCGCAAACGCGCGCCGATGGCGAATGCGCTGGTCCGCGCGCTGAAGGCGGCGGGGGTCCCAGTCGCCGGACTCGATCGCCTCACGCTCGTGCGCCAGCCCGCGGTGCAGGACCTCATCGCCCTTTGCGACGCGCTGCTATTGCCCGAGGACGACCTCTCGTTCGCCTGTTGGCTCACCAGTCCGCTCGGTGGTCTGTCCGACGACAGTCTGATGGCGCTCGCCGCCGGACGGCCACAGGATCGCCTCTACGATGCGCTCCAGGCCCGTGCGATCGAGCGGCCCGAATGGACCGCCGCCCTCGCCCATTTTCGCGCCTTGCTCGCACGTGTCGATTACGCCTCGCCGCATGCGCTCCTCACCCAGGCGCTCGGCGCCCAGGGCGGACGCGCCAGGCTTTTCGCTCGGCTGGGACCGGAAGCCGCCGAGCCCGTCGATGAGTTGCTGGGCGCCGCCCTAGCCTATGCCGCCGCGCATCCGCCCTCGCTGCAGGGCTTTCTCCACTGGCTGCGCCAGTCCACCGCAGAGGCGAAGCGTGAGCCGGACGCGGCGGGCGATGCCGTGCGGATCATGACCGTCCATGCCTCCAAGGGTTTGCAAGCGCCTCTGGTCATTCTCGCAGATAGCGGCGCATTGCCCGCTGCGGATCGGGTGCAACTGCTCTGGATGCGGGACCAGATGGAGGACGAGCTCGATCTGCCCATCTTCTGCCCACGCAAGGATCTGCACTGCGACCGCAGCCGTGCTTTCCGTCAGACGATGCAGCAGCGCGCCACGGAGGAGCACCACCGCCTCCTTTATGTCGCGCTGACGCGGGCCGAGGACCGTCTCATCATCTGCGGCTGGGAAACGGCGACACGCGGCAACATGGCGTCCTGGCACAGCCTCGCCGCCAAGGGCTTCGCGGCGATCGGCGCGGAGACGGTGCCGTCCGCAATACCCGAAACTGAGTGGCCAGGCGCCTGGCTGGCGCTCGACTCGCCGCAGCGTCGGCCCATCAAGCGCAAGACGGCAGCAGCCGCTTCCGCTGTCGCCGCTTTGCCACAATGGGCGGGCACGGCGCCGTTCTGGCAAGCCGCCATGCCGCCGCCCGAGGCTGCCAGACCTCAGCCCCTCGCGCCGAGCCGGCCGGAGAACGTGTCACTTGGTCCGGTACCTCAGGCGGGTTCTCCGCTGCTGCGCGGCGTGGCGCCCGAGCAGCGGTTCGGGCGCGGCACCCTGATCCACGGACTGCTGCAGCACTTGCCCGCGCTGCCGGACCCGGAGCGGCTCGCCGCGGCGCGCGCCTATCTTGGCCGCAGCGGCACCGGCCTTGGTGGTGAAGAAGCTCAAAGCCTCGCGGCAAGCGTCGTCGCCCTCCTTCGCCATCCGGCGCTCGTCATGGCCTTCGCCCCCGGCAGCCGTGCCGAGGTGCCGCTCGCGGGCGAGGTTGCCGGGCTGGTGATCACGGGCGTCGTGGATCGCCTGGCAGTCTCGGATGGGGTGGTGCTCGCCATCGACTACAAGACGAACCGCCAGCCGCCCGAGGCCGTGGAGGCGACTCCGGTGCTGTATCTGCGCCAAATGGCGGCCTACCGCGCCCTCTTGCGGGCGATCTTCCCAGACCACCGTGTCCGCTGTGCCCTGGTCTGGACCGAGACCGCGACGGTCGCCGAGCTTGCCGAGTCGCTGCTCGATCCCCATGCGCCGGGCGCGCAGCGGCCTTCTACAACCCATGGACAAGGCTGACGCGCCGCAGCGAAAGCTTGCCCCGGAGCCGCCGAGGGACCAGATTCACGTCAACATCCCATCATCGCCGCTCCGCCCCAGGGCGTCGGCTCAAGCGAGGTTCCCATGGCTGGAAATACCAAGGCCGTTACGGATGCGAGCTTCAACGAGGACGTGCTGAAGGCCACGGGTCCCGTGGTTGTCGACTTCTGGGCCGAGTGGTGCGGCCCCTGCCGCGCAATCTCTCCGGCGCTCGAGGAGATCGCGGCCGAGTACGAGGGCAAGCTGACCATCGCGAAGGTCAATATCGACGAGAATCCCGAGACCCCGAACAACTACGCGGTACGCGGCATCCCGACTCTGATCCTGTTCAATAACGGCAAGCCGGCGGCGACCCAGGTCGGCGCGGCGCCGAAGAGCGTGCTGAAAGCCTGGATCGAGCGCAGCCTCTAGAGGAGGATGTCTCTGGTTGAACCGTTCTCACTCCATCACGTCATGCTCGGCGCAGGCCGAGCATCCAGGCCTTGCTTGCCTCACTAAGGTAAGGCGTGGATGGCAGGCCTGTGCGTGCCATGACGGATACTTGGGGCGCGGTTCAGTAGTAGATCATCGCGCTCCAATCCCTACGCTATGACCGAGCGCGAGCCCCTCATCCGCGTCATCGCCATGCCGAAGGACACCAATCCCTCCGGGGATATCTTTGGCGGTTGGCTGATGGCGCAGATGGACCTCGCGGCCGGCAATCTGGCGCAGCGCCTCGCCAAGGGGCGCTGCGTGACGGCCGCGGTGGATGGCATGGCGTTTCTCGCGCCCGTCCATGTCGGTGACGAGGTGAGTTTTTTCGGCGAATTACTGTCGGTTGGCCGCACCTCGATGAAGATCTCTGTGGAGGCGGTGCGTCGCACGCGCTTCGAAACGGAGACGGTTCCAGTCACGAAGGCAGTCTTTACGTTCGTCGCGCTGGACGAGGATCGGCGGCCCCGCCTCATCAACCTGGGCTGACCTTTGGTAGCTGCCGGCTGCGCTGGGACCAACGTTTCTCTTTATTCAGCCCTGCGCTCCTTATCTAGAACGTGCTAATTGCGAAGGGCATGCCCGCGCGCCCCTCCTTCCTCAGTCGCCTGACACCCAGCGGGCTGCGCAGCCGACTCGTCCTCCTTACCGTCCTTGCCATGACGCCCCTCGTGGCTCTGCTGATCGTCCAGGCCGAGTCCAGCCGCGAGCAAGTCATCGCTTCCGCCCGTACCCATGCCGCGTCCCTCGCGCAGATCGGTGCGGCGCAGGAGAACGACGTCATCCAGGAAGTGCAGGACGTCTTCCGCGTGCTCGGCCGCGTGCCCGAATTCTCCAATCCCAGCAACGGCACCTCCTGCAACGCGGTGCTCCACGCGGTTGAGCGCGACCATCCGCAAATCCTCTTTCTCGCCACAACCGACATCAGCGGCCGCATCGTCTGCGCCAGCGTGCCGGCCGCTGTTGGCGCGGATCTTTCCGGCTGGGGCGAATTTCGCCATGTCGTGCAACCCCATGGCGAGGCTTTCGCGCTGACGCGCCCGCAGCCGATCGCCGGAGTGCGCGTGCAGCAAAGCATCGCCGCGATGGCGCCATTGCCGGGACTTGGCACGGACCCGTCCGGCGTTTTTGTCGCTGAGCTCGACCTCGGCTGGTTCGCCAAGCTCGCGAGCCAGATCGCGGGTGACCCCAACAACCGTGCCGTCATCATCGATTCGCAAACATCGACCTTGCTCGCTACCTCCTCCCCCATTGCGGGAATCAGCGGTGAGCAGGATCCCACCCACCCCGCTTTGCTCGCCTTCCGCAGCAATCCGCTCGGCGGTGTCGTCAATGGCGCGGGGCCGGATCGAAAATCCTGCATTTACGGTTACGCCCCGATGCAGACCGTCAGCGCCGGCACGCCGCATCCAGGTGCTATCCTGGCCGTCGGCATCGACTGGGAAGGCGTCACGCATGACGCGAACACGCATCTTCTGATTTCGCTGTGCTTCGCGCTCCTCGCTGTGCTCGCCGCCGTGGCGGCTGCCGCCTGGCTGGCGGAAAGCAGCGTCATCAGGCCGGTGCGGCTGCTGACCGGCGTCGCACGCCGCCTCAGCGAGGGCGAGCTTGGTGCGCGGGCCGATCTTCCCAGAGTGCCGGTCAGCGAGTTGCGCCTGCTCGGCAACACCTTGAACACGATGGCGACCGCACTGCAGCGTCTGGCGCTGACCGACGGCCTTACCAATGTCGCGAACCGGCGGCATTTCAGTCAGGCGCTGGAGGCGGAAATCGCGCGGGCGATCCGTGCCGGGCACTCGGTCGCACTTCTTATGATCGATGCTGACCGCTTCAAGGCTTTCAACGACCGTTACGGCCATGCCGCCGGCGATAGCTGTCTCCGCCGCGTCGCGGAGGCTTTGGAGCGCGTGCCGCGCCGTCCGGCGGATCTCGTCGCACGCTACGGTGGCGAGGAATTCGTCGTGCTTCTGCCGGACACCAATCTGACCGGCGCCACCGAGCTCGCCGCGAAGATCCTTGCGGCGATCAGAGAATTGAACTTGGTGCATGAGGATTCGCCGAGTGGCCTGGTCACCGTCAGCATCGGTGCCGCGTCTTGCCGTCCGCGTGATGCAACGGATGGGCTCCGCCTTGTCGAACGCGCCGACTTAGCGCTTTACGCCGCCAAAACTGCGGGCCGTGACCAGTTCAGCGTGGCGACGCCGGATGATGAGGGCGCGGCGGCCGAGTAGCCGATCTTCGCCTGGTGTCATTGGCGCGTTTTATTCCATCACGTCGATGGAACGCGCGGAATCATCGCCGACTTAGTGCGGGATGGGCCAATATCGAACCGAGTTCCGGAGATCCGTCATGGCACGCGAAGGCGTGTGGGCACTCCGTGCCATCCACGCCTTACGTTCGTGAAGCAAGCAAAGGTGCTCGGCCTTCGCCGAGCATGACGTGGCGGAACGAGAATGGTTCAAACCAAAGACATCCTGCTGTAGGTAGCAGCCGCCAACACCGGCGTCGCGATCAAGTCGGTCAGCCGGATAACGCCGCCGATCGGCCACCAACCCAGGTATCGCGCACCCCCAGCGTTTCGCTTAACAACACAAAATCCGCCCGCAAACCGGGCGCGATGCGGCCGCGATCGGTGAGGTGCATGAAGGCGGCCGGATAGGTCGATGCCATGCGCAATGCGCGCGCAAGGTCGAGGCCGAGAAGCGACACGCTGTTGTGCACCGCCGTCGCCATGTCGAGATCGGCGCCGGCCAATGTGCCGTCCGCGCGTTCCAGCCGGCCGCGGCGGCGGACAATCGTCTCGCCGTAAAGCTGGAAGCTTTCGTCGGTGGTTCCCAGCACCGACATCGCATCCGTCACCAGCAACATGCGCTCGGCCGGACGCGCCGCCAGCGCCAGCTTCAGCGATGCCGCATGGACGTGCACGCCGTCCACGATGAGCCCGCACCACAGCCCGTCATCGAGCAGTGCCGCTCCCACCGGCCCCGGCTCGCGCCCCACCAATGGCGGCATCGCATTGTAGAGATGCGTCACGCCCGTCAGGCCGAGCGCCACCGCCTCACCGATCCGCTCGAAGCTCGCGGCGGTATGGCCGGCGCTGAGAATGGCCCCTGCCCGCGCTAGCATCTCCAGGAAGTCGTCCTCAACTTCTTCCGGCGCGAGTGTCAGCAGAAGCGGCAACGACGGCGCCTGCGCCGTGATCCAGGACGCGTCCTCCGCCGCCATTCTGCGGATGAGCCGCGGGTCATGCACGCCGGGACGCTTCGGGCTGAGGAACGGTCCCTCAAGGTGAATGCCCGCGACACCGCCATCCGGATGGGTCATGGCCTCGCGCGCCGCCGCGACGGCTTGCGCCATCACCTCCGGCCGGTCGGTGATGAGCGTGGGCAGCAAAGACGTGGTGCCGTAGCGGCGATGCGCCGCCGCAATGGCAAGCGCCGCCTCGGCGGTCGGCGTCGTGTTGAACAGCACGCCGCCACCACCATTGGCCTGCACATCGATGAAGCCGGGTGCGAGGATGTCGCTTTCCGCCAGCCGCCGGATCTCCGCACCGCTCGGTGGGCGTGCCACGATGTCGAGAATTACTCCATCCATAACGAGCACGGTCGCGTCGGCACGCAGCCCTTCCGCGGTGAGGACTCGCCCGCCCGTCAGCGCCAGCACCGTCATACGCCGAGCCTGTCGCGCAGCCGCCCCCAGGCGATCGTTCCCTGGACCGCCAGCGGCCAGAGGGCATGCAAGCGCATCGGCGTGATCGCGGTCACCGGCATATCCAGCGTATCCGGCGCCTCGCCCGCGATGCGCCGCGCGATGATGCCGCCCATCGCGGTCGCCATCGCGACACCCCGGCCGTTGTAGCCGAGGGCGATCAAGACATCGGGCTCCGGCTCATGCAGATGCGGATAATGGTCCGGCGTCATCGCGAGTTGCCCGTTCCAGCCATGAGTCCAGCGAACGCCCGTGAGCGCCGGCCACAAACGCCGCGCGTAATCTTGCAGGAAGCCAAAGGCGTCCGGTCCAGCAAGATCGCGCGAGGCGCTCCGCCCGCCCATGAGCAGCCGTCCTTCGACATCGACGCGGTAATAGACGGTGATGTGGCCAAGCTCGTATAGCACGCCGCCCCCGGGCATGATCGTCGCGGCCACCGCTTCCGGTAATTTCTCGGTAGCCGTGATGCCGGAGAAAAGCGGCACCACGCTGCGCCGCAGTTTCGGCCAGAGGTCATCGGAATAGCCATTGGTGCCGATCACCAGCCGCTCCGCACTGAGAACGCCATTCGGCGTCGTAATGCGCCAGCCGCCCGCTTCCCGAAGCAGCGCCGTCGCCGGGCTGGCCGCGAAGATCCGCGCGCCCGCCGACGTGGCAGCCTTGGCAAGTCCCCGCGCATAGCCGAGCGGCTGAACCGAGCCGCCGGTCGGGTCCCGCAAGATCCCCGTATACCGAACCGTGCCGGTGGCCTCGGCTGCTGCCGCTGCGTCCAATAGCTGAGCGCTGAGGCCGCGTCGTTCATACTGCGCCGCCAGCTTGGCGAGGCCACTCAGGGTTTTCGCGTTGGTGGCGGCCCGCAATGTGCCAGCCTGCCGCGCCTCGCAGCGTAGCTGATGCCGCTCCACCAGGCGGAACAGCGCCTCCGGTGCCGCGTAGGAGAAGCGCACCATGCGCTGGCCAAGTTCTCCGAAGTCGCGCTCGACATCATCGGGATCCGGCTTGAGGCCAGGATTGACCTGCCCGCCATTGCGGCCAGACGCCCCCCAGCCCGGCTCATGCGCCTCCACCAGCGCCACATCGATGCCGCGCTCGGCAAGATGCAAAGCCGTGGACAGCCCCGTGATACCGCCGCCGATGACGCCAACGGTGGCGCGCGCCTTCCCTTCCAGCCGCGGCAGATCGGGCGCCGCAATGGCGGTCTCGGCATAGAGGCTAGGCGGCAAAGGCCGGGCAGCGGAGGCGGACATATCGGGCGGAACTCCTTTGCCATCACCCTAAGGCGGATCAACCGCCGCATGAAGACGGGAGGCAATCGGCGCACGGCTACACGCCGAGGTCACGCTCTGCTAAGGCCGCGACAAGGAAGCGGCCAGTCATCAACAACAGCGGAAGCAGCGCCATGTATCTCGGCATCGATCTCGGCACGTCCGGCATCAAGGCGGTGCTGGTGGACGAGACGCAAACCGTCCTCGCGAGCCATGTCGTCCCGCTCGAAGTCCAACGGCCGCATCCCAGTTGGAGCGAGCAGCATCCGGAGGATTGGTGGCTCGCGACGCTCGCGGCGCTGGACGCCTTGGCCTCGCAGCAGCCGGCGGCGATGTCGGCGGTTCGCGGCATCGGCATCTCCGGACAACAGCATGGCGCAGTTTTGCTCGACGCCACCGGCGCGGCGCTGCGCCCTGCAATCCTCTGGAACGACACCCGCTCCGAACCGCAATGCCGAGAGCTCATCGCCGCCTTTCCCGATCTCGAAGCGGTCACTGGCAATCCCGCGATGCCGGGTTTCACCGCGCCGAAGCTGCTTTGGGTCCGCGCCCATGAGCCGGAGATCTTCGCCCGCACCGCCAAGGTGCTGCTGCCAAAAGCCTATCTCCGCTACCGCCTGACCGGCGAGATGATCGAGGAGATGTCGGACGCCTCGGGCACCTCCTGGCTCGATGTCGGCGCGCGGCGGTGGTCCGAAGCGGCGCTCGCGGCGACGGGCATGAGCCTCGCCTATATGCCACGCCTCGTCGAAGGCTCGGATCCCGCTGGCGAGCTGACGCCCGAACTCGCGAGACGCTGGGGCATGACGAAGCCGCCGATCTTCGCGGGCGGCGCCGGAGACAATGCCGCCGGCGCGGTGGGACTCGGCGCGATCAACCCGGGTCAGGCGTTCCTCTCGCTGGGCACCTCCGGCGTGCTTTGGGCGACGACTGACCGGTTTCGCCCCAACCCTGCCGCTACGGTGCATGCCTTCTGCCATGCTCTTCCCGGCCTCTGGCACCAGATGGGCGTCACACTTTCCGCCGCCGCCTCTCTCGCCTGGTGGAGCCGCGTCGCCGGGGAAAACGAGGTCGGGTTGCTGAAGGCTCTGCCCGCCGTGCCCGATCGGCCCTCCGAAGCGATCTTCGTGCCCTATCTCTCGGGTGAGCGGACACCGCACAATGACGGGCGCATCCGTGGCGCTTTCACCGAGCTTTCCCAGGACAGCGACCGGGCCGCGCTGACCCAGGCGGTGCTGGAGGGTGTCGCTTTCTCCTTTCGTGATTGTCTGGATGCGCTGCGCACCGCCGGCACGGTGATCGACTCCGCCGACGTCATCGGTGGTGGCTCGCGCAGCCCGACCTGGATCGCGATTCTCGCCTCAGTGCTCGGTATCACCCTCTACCGGCTCGCCGATGGCGAGCATGGCGGTGCCTTCGGCGCGGCGCGATTGGGCAGGCTCGCCGTCACTGGCGAGGACCCAGTTGCCATCTGCCTGCCGCCGCGGCGGCTTGAGACGGTCGCACCGGTTCCCCGGCTAAGGGACGCGTATGAGGAGCGTCTGCTGCGCTACAGGGCGCTTTATCCGGCGCTGCGCAGTTCACTCACGGCGTGATTTTGGGACACACCCTGTGTCATGAAAGTCACAGGTTTCATCACACTGAAGAAAGCCCATTGATTCATCGGGCGCGCCCCCACTTGGTTGACTACAGATCCGCTCACTGCTCGCGAGGCAGCGGGTTCATCATTGGGAGGAAGATCATGTCGATCATCGGCTGGATTGTGCTTGGACTGGTCGCCGGCTTCATCGCCAGCAAGATCGTGAATAAGCAAGGTGAAGGCTTTTTTCTGGACATCGTGCTTGGGATCGTCGGTGCGGTCATCGGCGGGTTCATCTTCGAGCAGTTCGGCGCGGCGGGCGTCACCGGCTTCAACCTTTACAGCATGATCGTCGCGGTCGTGGGCGCGATCATCCTGCTCGTGATCTACCATGCGATTTTCGGCCGACGGACGGTCTAAACCCGCGTCACCCTAAGCTGACGATCAAGCCGCGCCGGCAACGGCGCGGCTTTTCTCTGTTCAAGGTTTCGCGTGCGGCCTTTCGACGGTGATGCCGGATCCTATGTGTTTTACAGGCCGGTCGATCAACGGCGGGCCCAGACAGATCGGAGTAGTCACATGGACAAGGATCGCGCTGAAGGGATGGCTCACCAAGCCAAGGGTGCCATCAAGGAAGCCGCCGGAAAAGTGACAGGCGATGCTAAGCTTGAAGGCGAAGGCAAAGGCGAGAAAGTCGCCGGTAAAGTCCAGAACGCCGTCGGCGGCGCCAAGGATGCTGTGCGCGACGCCACCAAGCGCTGACGCCTAGGCTGGTAAACGTCGATGGGGTGGCGGGACACCGGGTCCCGCCACCCCATTTCTTTGCGTAGTGCTTACGATTTAATCGTAAACTGCCACCTGAAGTCGGTCATGCCACGCGAAAGCGTGCCATCCACGCCTTTCTGTGCGGAACAAAGCAAGGCGTGGATGCTCGGCCTTCGCCGAGCATGACATGGCCGGATGGAACCGGTTCAGGCAACGGAAGACATTCTGCCTAGTTGCTCTCAATGCGCGAGAAATCCGTGCGCGGCATTTCCGGCCGCTCGAAGCCCAGGTCATGCACAGGCAGCGAAGACGAGGTTCCGGTCGCCGTCGCGGAAGGGGCCGGGGCGTCGGTCAGCATTTCGATCTGACCCGTGATCTGCCCACCATCCTCAACCTGCAAGCGGCGGCAACGCGCGCGGCCGATCACCCGGCCGGTGGAGCGCACGAGCAGGCTGGTCCGCGCGGTGATCACACCGTCGATCGTGCCGGCGATCTCGGCCTCCTCGACCTCGACCTCGCCCTTGAAGACGCCGCCCTGAGAAACCGCGAGTTCGGTGGCGTGGATCATCGTCGCCTCGACCGTGCCCTCGACCACCAGCCGCTCAGCATCCGTGATGGTGCCCTGAACGCTGATGCCGCGCCCGACGACAAGCGTCCGCCGCTCGGACGGATCGGAGGACGGCGACATGCCGCGCGAAAGATGCTGCGGGTTCGGCAGTCCCGGCCGTGGCACCGGCGGCACCGTGGGCGCGCTTGTCGGATTGGGGGCGAAGGGCGGTCGAGCCATGGCAGTCTCCTTGTCCTTGGTGGGTGCGGCGCGGAAGGGCGGCACGCCAAGGCCGTCATCGGCCTTCGGACTGCCGTTACCGGCTGGAAAAAGCGGGCCGCCGAACTCGTTTGGCGCGCCCTCGCCCTCGTGGGCGTTGTCCTCGGGTCGGCTGCTTCGGCGCTTGAACACGATTACCTCGACTCTGCCCTAGCGGAGCGCGCGGCGTATCATGAACTCTTCCAGAGGAACAACCCAGCCCACGGGTTTATCTTTCGGTAAGTCGTCTCGCGCTTTGAGGGCACACTGGTTTGCGGGCAAAGCGCCTCGCTGCTACCCGACCGAACACAGCTTATTCGCAGGAGACGGCATGGCCGCGACTCGATTCGACATCCTCGGCATCGGCAATGCCATCGTCGACATCCTCACTGAGGTCGACGATGCGTTTCTCACCGAGCAAGGCATGGTGAAAGCCTCCATGGCGCTCACCGACGCCGCCGAGTCGGCCCGGATCTATCAGTTGATGCCCCCGGCCGTGCAGACCAGCGGCGGCTCCGTTGCCAATACCTGCGCCGTCGCCGCGGCGATGGGGGCGAGCGCCGCCTATCTCGGCATCGTCGCCGAGGACGAGTTCGGCCATATCTTCCGGCACGACATCACCGCCTCCGGTGTGCATTTCCCATCCGCCGCCGCGGCACCAGGCGGGGCGCCGACCGCGCGCTGCCTGATCATGGTGACGCCGGATGGGCAGCGTACGATGAACACCTACCTCGGCGCTTGCACTGGGTTCACCGTCGCTGATCTCGATCGGGACCTCATCGCCGAGTCGCGATTGCTCTACCTGGAGGGCTTCCTGTTCTACATGCCGGAGGCGCAGGAGGCTTGCCGCGAAGCCGCCCGGCTTTCTCGCGCGGCCGGGCAACGCGTCGCCCTTACCTTGTCGGATTCCTTTTGCGTGCAGCATAACCTCGCCGCCTTCCAGGCGATGGTGCGGGATCAGACCGACATCCTCTTCGCAAACCATGCCGAGCTGACGGCCCTCACCGGTCTCGATGACTTCGACGCGGCGGCGGAGGTGGTGCGCGGCCAGGTGGAGATCGCGGCACTCACTCGGGGCGCCGAGGGCAGCGTGGTCTATCGCGGCGCCGAACGCGTGGTGATCGCGGCGGAGCCCACCACCGTGGTCGACACCACCGGCGCCGGAGACGCCTATGCCGCCGGCCTGATGACGGGGATTGTCGCTGGCGAAAGCCTGGCCGTCTGCGGCCGGATGGCGAGCCGCGCGGCGGCCGAGACGATCAGCCGGATGGGCGCGCGACCGCCGGGCGATTTGCGGCATTTAAGGCGCTAAGTGCAAGTACGATGAATTTCACACGCTTATCCGATTCTTATGGTTCAGGTTCGAGTAAGATTCGAGTGGCTAAGCTTCTGCTGTTGTGACTCGAATTAGGAACACCCGATGATTACAAACGTCAGAACGCAGTGGACAAATCCTGGATGGTATGAGGAAGATCCCAACGCGCCTTTCGACTATTGCGGAACGCGGATCAGCCCGACAAACGATCCCAACGACTTCATGCGGCAATGCGTGGCCGCTGAGGCAACCTGCGCGCGGGGCCAGATCATTGCCGCGAACGCCTCCGAAGGTGCGGCCGCCTCAGCGAGATTGCGAGCTGCAGGGCGACAATTCTTCGCCCCTGGCGACTTCAATCCTAAGTATCGCGTGACCTGAAGGGATACGCGTGTCTCGCCGCCTACCGCCGATGCGCCGCCGCCAGACATCCGGCGGCGGCGATCAGGATCCCGCCCGAGAGCCTCTGGCGTAGCCTGCCCCTGCCCGAAAGCAGCCGCCGCGCACGGGAGGCGAGCAGCGCCCAAGTGCTATCGATCGCGCCCAGAACGAGCAGAAATGTCGCGCCGAGCACCAAGATCTGCGGCTGCGCGGGATAAGCCGCCGAAATGAACTGCGGAAAAAGCGCGCCGAGAAACAGCATGATCTTTGGGTTGGCGCAGGACACCAGAAACGCTTGGCGCAGCGTGTGCCGCCGCCCCGGCGGCTCGGGCCGCACCCGGCTTAGATCCTGAGACGGCGCGCGCCACTGACGGATGCCGAGCCACAGCAGATAGGCCACACCCAGCCAGCGCAGCAGCGTGAACCAGTGCCCGAGGCCGGCCAATAACGCGGCTAGGCCGCACAGGACCGCAAGCACTTGCAGAACGAGCCCGCCGAAAGCGCCGAGAACCGTGACGAGACCATGGCGCACGCCATAGGTCGCGCTGTTGACGACGATCAGTGCGACGTTCGGGCCGGGCATTAAACCCAGCAGCAGCGTGACCAGCAGGAAGCCCGCATAGAGGTGCCAGTTCATGGGGGCAGCCTAATGCTTTCCGTTGCCAGACTGGAAGAGTGGAATTGGCTCAACACAGAGGCGGCTACTGTTTCCTCGTTTGCCGTTCCAAGAAAGTGGAGACGTGGATCCTTGGCCCTTCGCCAAGGATGACGGCAACAGCAGCTCAGCCGCCTCGTCATGCTCGGCGTAGGCCAAGCATCCACGTCTTTATCCAGCAAGCAAAAAGAACGCCGCGCCGCTTCGAAAACGTTAAGCCCTGATCGTTTTGTACGTCTGATCGATCGCCCGCAGTGCGCTGTCGGCGAAAGCGTCGATCTCCGCGTCGGAAATGATCAGCGGCGGCGAGAAGACCATCGTGTCGCGTACCGCCCGCACCATCAGCCCATTCGCGATGCAGAAATCGCGGCAGGTTCCGCCAACCTTCCGCTTGCTGTCATAGGATTTGTGCGACGTGCGATCCTCGACCAGTTCGATCGCGCCGATCAGCCCGCGCCCTCTGATCTCACCGACCAAGGGATGATCGCCCAGCGCATCCTGTAGCTTCGCACGCAGCTTCACGCCCTGCCGCTCAGCCGCTCCCGGCAGATCCTCGTTCACAATGATGTCGAGGTTCGCGAGCGCCACGGCGCAGGCTACCGGATGACCCGAATAGGTGAAGCCGTGGTAGAATTCGCCGGCATCGTTGATGAAGCTCTCGGCCACCCGCTCGCCGACGAACAGCGCGGAAAGCGGGATATAGCCCGAGGTCAGCGCCTTCGCTGTCGTCATCATGTCCGGGACAAAGCCGTAGCTCTGCGAACCGAACATCGTGCCGAGCCGGCCGAAGCCGCAGATGACTTCATCGGCGATGAGCAGAATGTCGTGCTCGCGGCAGATGCGCTGGATCTCGGGCCAATAGCTGTCGGGCGGCATGATCACGCCACCGGCCCCTTGGATCGGCTCCGCGATGAAAGCGGCGATCTTGCTGGCGCCGACCTCCTCGACCAGACGCTCCAGGCTGCGTGCGGCATGCAGGCCGAAATCATGCTCGCTCATCTCGCCGGCGTCGCGATAGGCGTAGGGTGTCATGACCTGGCGGAAATCGGGCAGGTCACCGGCTTGGCGGTGCATATCCTTCATGCCGCCCGCCGAGGCGCCAGCCATGGTCGAGCCGTGATATCCGTATTCGCGGCTCACGATGATGCGCTTCTCGGGCTGACCCTTGGTCTGCCAGAAAACCCGCGCCATGCGCAGCGCGCTATCCACCGCCTCGGAACCCGAACACGCATAGAAAATATGCGAAAGTCCGGGCGGCGCGATTGACGCCAGACGCTCGGACAGCAGCGCGGCCGGCGGCGTCGTCGAGTTGAAGAAGGTGTTGTAATACGGCAGCAGGCTCATCTGCTTGGTCGCCGCATCCACCAGCTCCTGACGGCCATAGCCAGCAGCGACGCACCACAGGCCCGCCATGCCGTCCAATACGCGATTGCCGTCGCCATCGAACAACCAGACGCCCTCGGCCCGCGTGATGACGCGTACACGGCCGGCATGCAGCGCCTTGTGGTCGGTGAAAGGATGCAGGTGATGCGCGTTGTCGATCTCGCGCAGGCGATCGATGTCGTTCAGAAGATCCAGCATGGGAATGGGCTTTCCTGGTTTGACGGAGGCGAGACGCGGCAGCCGGCTTACTCAAGCGCTCCGCAGATAGGCGTCGTATTCAACCTCGGTGACATGGGCGCGGATTTCCTCGATCTCCTGCCGCTTGCAGGCGGCGAATAGCGCGCGGTAGCGCGTACCCAGCGCCTCGGCGATGAAATCCGATCGCTCGAAACGGGCCAGCGCTTCTTCCCAGGTCGAGGGCAGGCTCTCACAGCCGCTTTCGCTATGCTCACCGGTCAGCGGCTCCGGCGGCACGCTCTGCGCCTCCAAGCCACGCAGGGCGGCGGCGAGGATGACGGCGAGCATGAGGTAGGGATTGCTGTCCGACCCCGCCACGCGATGCTCGATGCGCGTCGCGCGGCCAGCCTCGATCACCCGCACCGCGGCCGTGCGGTTGTCGATCCCCCAGCTCAACCGGGTCGGCGCATGGGCAGCAGGTGTCAGGCGGCGATAGGAATTGGAGTGCGGCGCGAAGACCAGCATGCTGTCGCACATTGCATTCAGCATGCCGCCCACCGCCTGCCGCAATTTGCCACCGGAGGCCGCGCCATCCGCCACAAAAATGTTCTCGCCCGAAGCATCCAGCAGGCTCAGATGCGTGTGCATGCCGCAGCCCGCGAAACCGCCATATGGCTTCGCCATGAAGGTCGCATCCATGCCGTGCCGCCGCGCGGCGCCGCGCACGATGCGCTTGAGCATGATCGTCCAATCGGCCATCCGCACCACGTCATCGGTATGCGTGAAGTTCAGCTCGTATTGGTCCGGACCGTTTTCCCGCACGGTTCCGTCGAGCGGAATTTCCTGCTCCGCCGCGAAGCGCGTGATGTCCGCGAAGATCCCGTCGAAACGATGCAGCTCGTCGAGACAAAGCACGTTGGAGTGCCAGCCCTTCCATCGCGCATCATCGGCGCCGCGCGGTCGCGGAACATGCCCGGCCTCGGTCACTGGCGCGATGAGGTAGAATTCGAGCTCGGTCGCGACGATCGGGCGCAGCCCGGCAGCCGCGAAACGCGCCAGCACGCCCTCCAGCACCGTGCGCGGATCGGCGAAGAAGGGCTCGCCGTCCGCATCCACCATACGCAGCATGACCTGTGTCGCCGGCCGGCTCAGCCAGGACATCGGCACGATGCCGTGGCTCACCGGCACGCAAACGCCATCCGGGTCGCCGGTGCCATGTGCGAGGCCCGCCTCGTCGCAATCCCGTCCCCAGATATCCTGGGCATAGACCGAGCGCGGGATCAGCACGCCCTTGGCGGCAACCTCCGGCAGTTTCTCATGCAGCACCCATTTGCCGCGCGGCACGCCGTTCCCATCCGTCACAAAGGCTTCCACGATTCCGGGATCAAGTGAGGTCGGTACGGTTAACGCGTTCGGCTGGAACGTCATGATGGGCTTTCATTGCAGCGGCTTATATATAAGCGCATAATGTGATCACATTTTGCAAGCCTAATGGTGGCGGCTCCGGTCGTTCCCTCTCCGGAAGCCGCTGAAGGCATTGAAATGGCTGAGAGTCCCAGGCCGACCGTAACGATGCCGGACCGCAATCCGGGCGAGCCGATCCACCAATGGGTGTTCCGCGCTCTTCGTCGCGCGATCATGACCGGCCATTTTCCGCCGGGTCAGGCCGTCACCATCCGTGGCCTCGCGGAAAGCATGAACGTCAGCGCCATGCCGGTGCGCGACGCGCTGCGCCGGCTGGTGGCCGAGCGGGCCCTCGAACTTCTCGACAACCGCCGCGTGCGCGTGCCGAGTATGACCACTGAGCGCTTCGATGAATTGCTGACAGCCCGCATAACGCTCGAAACCGAGGCTGCCACCCGCGCACTGCCTTTGATCGACGACACCCGGCTGCGCGAGCTGCATGCGATCGATGACCGTATCAACCGTGCCGACGCGGCAGGCGCTCCGGATACCGTGGTGGAGCAGAATTTCCTCTTTCACCTGACGCTTTACACGGCGCGGCCCGGCAGCATTTTTGTGCCGCTCATCGAATCCGTGTGGCTGCAAACCGGCCCCTTCATGCGCGTGGCGCTGGAGGAGACCCCGTCGAAGGATCCGATCGACCGCCACATCGAGGCGCTCGCCGCCATCGCCGATCGCGATCCCGCGGCACTACGGCGCGCCATCGAGGCGGATATCCGCGACGGCATCGGCCATCTGGGAAATACAGGGCTGCTGGTGAGAAAACAGCGGCCACCCGGTCGGTTGCTCAGCCCTGGGCGATCACCGCGCAGGGCTGCAAAAATCGCATCGGAAACGACTCGGAATGCGCGAGAAGCGGGACTAACTTGATGAACACTTCGCGACAAAGGGAGTTCTAGGAATGGCACGCAAGCCGGTCATCGGTTTTGTTTGCGACGTTCTGCCGATGGGCGGGCACACGGCGCATCTCGTCTACGAGAAATATCTCTACGCCGTCACCGTTGGCGCCGACGCGACGCCGATCCTGATCCCCGGCCGGATCTCCGATGCGGACGGCAATGTCGCCCCCGGCAGTCTCGATATCCCTTCGATCCTCGCCATCGTCGATGGTCTATTCCTGCCCGGCAGCCCGTCCAACCTCAGCCCGGTGCATTACGGCTCGACCGAGGCGGAGCAGGTGCTTCCCTCCGATCCGCATCGCGACGCGCTGTCGGTCGATCTCATCCGCGCGGCTCTGGCTGCCGGGATCCCCATGCTCGGCGTTTGCCGGGGCTGCCAGGAGATGAACGCGGCCTTCGGCGGCACGCTGCATGGCAAGGTCCATGAGCAGACCGGTTACGCCGACCACCGCGTCCGCCCCGGCCTCGCGGTCGCCGAGCAATATGCCACGGTGCATGACGTGACACTGGCGCCGGACAGCACCCTCGCCCGCTGGAGCGGGGCGGAACAGTGGCGCGTGAACTCCCTGCATGGCCAAGGCGTGGACCGCCTGGCCCCCGGCCTGATCGTGGAAGCCCGCGCGCCGGATGGTCTGGTGGAGGCCTTCAGCAATCCGGCCGCGAAGCATTTCGCGATGGGGATCCAATGGCATCCCGAATGGCGTTTCGGCGCCGATCGCCTCTCCACCGCGATTTTCCGCGAATTCGGCGGCGCGGCGCGCGATTACGCAGCGGAGCGTGTTACAAAGAGACAACCCGCTTTCGCCGAGGCTTAGTCTCGGAAGGCTATTGGCGCGGAGGTCGTAAACAACTTCGCGACGGGTTTATTCCTTTGCCCTGTCGCGGATCTGGCCTGCGATGAAGAATGCGGTAACTGAGGTGGACGGCGCGCCGAATAGCTCCTCTTCTTCAACCAAGGCTCGGCACTTCGCTGGGCCGGCCAGAAGTAGGACCGAACATGCGGATAGTTCCCATCGCAGCCGCCGCCCTCGCCGTTTCTCTCATCGGTGGAACGGTCATCGCCCAAGCAGCGCCCGTCCGCACCCGCGGCACCATCGCCTCCGTGACCGCCAGCGAGATCGACGTCACCACCCGCACTGGTGAAAAGAGCTACAAGATCACCGATGCCACCCATATCGTCGGCGCCAAGACGGCCACGCTCGGTGACATCCAGAAAGGCAGCTATATCGGCAGCGCCGCCGTGCCCGCCGGCGGCGGCAAGCTCCGCGCGCTAGAGGTGACAGTCTTCCCGGCCAGCATGAAGGGCGCCGGTGAGGGCCATTACCCCTGGGATCGCGGCCCCTCCAGCAGCATGACGAATGGCACCGTCGGCAGCCTGATCAGCTCCCAGGGCAGCACCATGACCGTGACCTATAAGGGCGGCCAGAAGATCATCGAGGTGCCGCCGGACGTTCCCGTCGTCTCGGTCGAGCCGAGCGACAAGACGGCGCTTCAGGCCGGGCAGAAGGTTATTGTCTTCGTCGCCCCCGACGGCGGCACAGCCGGCGCGATCGTCTATGGCGAGAACGGCATCACGCCGCCGCAATAGCATTCGGCGCTTCGTGTAACGCATCCGTCGTGGCAAACGAATAAGCCATGGCGGGTGTGTGACCCGCCGATAGCCAGGAGTTGCGTGCAATGACCGAGGCGGAGCCGCAGGCCGGGCCTCAGCCGGAAACCGCCGGGCCGCCGAGACGGCGCTGGATACTCATCCATCCCCTGGTCGTCCGCATCACGCATTGGATCAACGCCTTCGCGATCGTCTGCATGGTCATGAGCGGCTGGCAGATCTACGACGCCTCGCCCATTTTCAACTTCGTTTTCCCGCCTTGGATGACGCTCGGTGACTGGCTTGGCGGCGGCATCGCTTGGCATCTCGCGGCGCTGTGGCTGCTGGTCGTCAATGGCCTCGTCTATATCAGCTACGGCTTCGCGAGCGGCCATTTCAGCCGCGACTTCTTTCCGCTCAGCGCAAGGCAGGTGCTGCTCGATATCCGCTCTGCCCTCACCTTCAACCTCAAGCATACGCCGGGCGTCTACAACGCGGTGCAGAAGCTGCTTTATGTCGCCGTCCTGTTGCTGGGCGTATTGGCCGTCATCTCTGGCCTCACCCTGTGGAAGCCGGTGCAACTGCCCTGGTTCGCCTGGCTGCTCGGCGGCTACCCGACGGCGCGGGTGATCCATTTCTTCGCGATGAGCGGCATCGTCGGTTTCGTCATCATCCATGTGGCGCTCGTCATCATCGTGCCGCGCACGCTGCCGACGATGATCACCGGCCGCGCCCGGCTGCGTCCCGGCGAGGAAATCGTCTGATGACCCGCAAGGAACGGCTCGCCCTGACCGAGGCTTTCCGCCCGCAGTTGCGCAAGGTCGAACGGCGGCTGATGTTGAAGTCGAGCCTGTCGCTCGGCGCCCTCACCCTCCTTACCGGCTGCGATCTCGCTGATGGCGACGTCACGGATCGTGTGCTCTGGGCCATGCTGCGGTTCAACGACCGGGTGCAGGCGCTGCTGTTCAATCCTGTCGTCCTGGCCAAGACCTTTCCGCCAAGCCGCATCACCAAGCCTTTCCGCTTCAACGCATTCTACGACGAGGACAGCGTCCCCGACGTCGATGGCGGGGCCTGGAAGATGGCGGTGTCCGGCCTCGTCACCGACAAGACGCCGTGGGATCTGAAACGCCTGCGCGCCTTGCCGCAGGAAGGCCAGATCACCCGGCATATCTGCGTCGAGGGCTGGAGCCAGATCGGCCAATGGAGCGGCGTGCCGCTTCACATTTTCCTCGAACGCGTCGGCGCCGACACGCGTGCGCGTTACGTCGGTTTCAAATGCATCGACAAATATTATTCGAGCATCGACATGGCGAGCGCGCTCCACCCGCAAACCATCCTCGCGCTCGATTTCGAGCAGCAGCCCTTACCCGCCGAATTCGGCTTCCCCGCACGGCTGCGAATCCCGACGAAGCTTGGTTTCAAAAACCCTAAGCACATCGCTGAGATTTACGTGACGAACACGAACCCGGGCGGCTATTGGGAGGACCAGGGATATAACTGGTTCAGCGGCAGCTAAGCCCCAAATTCGGGACACGCCGCTGAGGTACGATTCAGAAGCCAGACTGCGCTGAACGATTCGGGTCAGCAACTTCAGAAACTCGACTGACTTTTCGTCTATTCGGGGTTTTTCTGGAGGATGGCCATGTCGGATCATGTCAGCGGTAGCAAGCGACCCTTAATCACCACGAATGAAATTCCGATCGCGGGCGCGCCCTTTGCGCCAACCGCAGGGACGACGGCAATGCGGCCCACGATCCAGACAGCGTTCAACACACAATGGATTCGATTGGACACACTCGGTGTTCCCATCATGCACGAAGATGCGAGGGGCTGGATCATAGAAATGGCCCAACGGCACCTCCCGAAGGAACAACCGAAGAAATGGTCGTTGAGTCTAATCAAAAAATTTTCGGACGAACTAGACTTCGGAGTGACCGCCAGAGATGTCACCCTTCTACATCAAGCAGCCTAAGGTCTAACAGTCCGTTTGAGAAAGGTCAGTCATGGGCGATCCGGCGTAAAAGCAGGCTTCCCATGGCGACATGGATCATGGCCT
>NZ_LMUG01000050.1:0-14082 GCF_009766125.1 Acidisoma sp. S159 | reverse complement strand
TGAGGCAGGGGCGATCCGGGCGGCAAGGATTGGAGATCTCGATCTAGTCAAGTTGTAAGCTGGCTCGGTAGCTGGTCGCCTTCATAGGCCTTCTTCCGAGAGGGTGGAGGCGCTAGCGGATCGCCAACAATCTCCTCGCGAACGAGCGGCATGCGGCGGCGGAGGCTTGCGCTAGACGCGCGCTTCGCGAAGTTGGACGCGGAGATCGTAAGGCCATTTCGGTCATCCCGAGCAAGCGGGGTGGTAAGGGCATCATGGACGACCTCGGCGACAAGTTCCGCAAAATCCTCGATCGCGCAATGTGCATGTCCTCCCGTGCATCGCTGCGGCTCCAACAAAATCCGAATGCCTCGCCTCTGTTTGCTTTCGGAAATCCACTAGTTCGTTGTAATCATGAATCTTTTGGCTGCACTGCGACGCCGAGACCCTAGCATAACGGCCTGCCACCGCTGTGGGTGCCTCAAGCCTTGCTAAGGGCTATCATGTTGGCATGACCGATCATCCCTCAGATACCTATCCCGCATGGTTGAAAGTCGGCGCGGCTGCGGTCTTCGGCCTGCTCTACCTTGCGCGACCCGTTGCGATAGGTCTCGGCAGCGCCTTGGGCCGGGTGATCAAGCCGACATGATGACAAGCAAAAACCCCTTCAATTGCTCCAAGGTGCTTGTCGTCAGCGGGTAGGTCTCGCGGGCGTCGGGGAGGATCGGCGCCCAGGTGGTGCGACATTTCTTCGGTAGGAAGGAAACGCGTCCTGGACGCCGACAGCTTTACTTTTGGGTAAGTGGTCGAGAAGCGACCATCTCGC
Organism: Acidisoma sp. S159; assembly: GCF_009766125.1. Classification (NCBI taxonomy): domain Bacteria; kingdom Pseudomonadati; phylum Pseudomonadota; class Alphaproteobacteria; order Acetobacterales; family Acidocellaceae; genus Acidisoma; species Acidisoma sp. S159. The sequence continues at coordinate 13,277 of NZ_LMUG01000050.1, read as the reverse complement.
ACCTCTGCCCACAACAGCAGGGTACGGGACACCCGGCTCCAACAGGATGCAGCCTGTTGACCTCGGCTCGACTATGCCACTCACCCAACCAACCAGGACTCACGTTACATCGCTAACCCTCTCCCCCGGAGCCCTAGGAGGCCACATCAACACTCTTGATCGTTCGACATTCCATAATCAATACGTGATAGGTCCCTTCTCGTGTGTTGATGGAGCGAGGGAGGAGCGGCCTTTCGGCCTCGTCCATCCGTTAGTAGCAGGCAGGGTAGCTGGTCTCTTATGCACAATGAGCGCTCGCACCAGAGGCTTACTCCTCATCTCGGCTCTGTAAGGCAGGGGGAAACAGGACGTCCTGTTCACGGCGGAGTGCCACGAGGCGGTCATTCGCGAGATCGAGCACCACATCGTCATAGGTGAGGTGCTCGCCTTCGAGACGGCTCGTTTCATTGAGGCACCTCGCGCCAGGGCGAAGAGAAGAAAGTTGCCTCGACTCACGATGCGCGCCTTTTCCACACGCCCCGCGACGCAGAGGCCGCCGATCTCGTCGATGACCTCACCCTCGAGAAGATCCTTCTTCGTGAGCGCCATGACGTCGGCGTAGCGCTTGCCGTTTGTCAGAGGGGCTATGGTCACCTGCCGATCTATGACTGCCATGGTAATAGAGATCGGCGCCTGGATCGCCACGTAATGATAAGGCGTATAAAAAATGCCGACCGTCGACTTTCCTGTCGGCGATGGAGGTAAATGAGCGCCAGCTGCGCTACCGAGCGGACTCCTCTCGTCCACCAGGTTGCCGAGACCAGACATTGAATTCATAAACACCCGCTGCAGTTCATTCCGAATTCGCACTACGACGAAGAACCAGACAGGCTGGACGTGGGGGCCTTCGGCCGGGATGATACGTTCGACGACACCGGTGCGACTAAGGATGCCGCCATGTTCGCGGCTGTCGAGAATTTGGGTAACACGCTGTGCGAATTCGTTAAAGGTGGCTGCCGGTCGATGCATTCCGCAGATATCGGGCTCGAGCCCGGTCGCGTTGGCGATCAATGCAGCATTCTTCGTTCGTCTTCACGCGGAGTGACGCCGCCAACCATTCGCCGAACCGTAGATGCAATGCCGGCTCGCGGGCTCGTAAAGCAGCCGGGCAAGATCACCACGCAGTATCTCCATCTCTGCGGTCGGCCCGTCCGCGCCCGGTTCGGCGACGACCTTCGCCGCTATCCGACCATGCTCGTCGACCCAGGCAATACCTTCCTCGCCGGTGCCGGCATCGAGTGCTGCTCGTTCCAGTCCCATGCGCCGCAGAACTTCGCGCCCGGACCCGCGCACGTCGACATTCTGACCGCCATCGCGGAACGCCGGCGCACGCTCCACCACAGTCACGTCAAAGCCGAAACGCCTCAGCCACCAAGCGACGGCATTACCGGCGATACTCGCGCCGGTGAACAGGATGCGACCCATCATCTCCCTCTTGATCAGAAAGCCTCAACATGGCACCGAATTTTGTAGGCTCCACCACCACCTAACAGCGGCGAACGTCGTATCAAGCAGGATAACGTCGACTGCTGGATTAAAAACTTCGCGGAAACCTGCTCGAAATTCACCACGACCGTGTTGGTCGCAATAGGAATGCGGACGCCCTCTCGCACTCGGCGCATGCCGCTAAGCCCCAGGCAGGGTCCTCGTAGTAGTCATTGTTTTGGTCCTCGATCGCCCGACCAAAGCGCAGAGCCTGTTCAACACTGAACGCAGCGTTGGGATCGTACCGCACGCTATCTGGACCGAGAGCCTTAGCCCACGCCCTATACACTTCTAATTCGTAGTCCGGCGGAAACACCCCGCCCTTCAGCTCGTGCGAGGTGAACCCGCATCGCCTTTTCAAAGCTAGAGTGTCGGAGATCAGCTGATCCGCCGTTCGAACTTCGCGATCGCCACTGCCCTGATTCGGCAGGCGGAAGAACATGTAACTGGCAAATGGAACGGTATCCCGGACCTTGCCGCCGAGAATGTCGTAGGCGGGCACGCCGAGCGTCTGCCCGATAATGTCGATAAACCGAATTCGAGGGCAGCATGCAATTGCGTGCGGCTGTTATAGAGACTTGCTGTCGAATTTGTTATTGAAGCGCATTGCTTCGAGCTGAAACGAGTCATGTCCGACCAGGTAGGCCTTCAGTGCCAAAAACGCGGCCTCAGCACTCTCGCCGCCGCCGCCCATTTCACCGAGTCCGATGAGGCCTGTGTCGGTCTCAACCTCGAGGATCGTGCGTACGAAGCGGCCCCAGTGGGCTCCATTGGAATGACGCAAAGGAGCCTCGAGCGGGACTGAGACAGTCGTGGCGCGGATGTCTATTATTTTCGGGCGTCTCGAGGTTATCCTCCTTATGCCCTTCTCCCCGTTGTGACTATGATTTCAAATTCGGCAAGATGCGGCGGTTCATTCTTTCCGTCGCCTCGTCCGACCCGTCATGAAATGTCCCGAAGAGGAGATCGGTAGGGATGACGCCGGCACTTCCGTAGTTCACCTCGAAGTATTTGTGGTGAAGGTAGTGGTAATAGTCATCGGTCTTCACGGTAACGCCGTCGCGTAGGACGACCCGTTCAAAACCGACATGGCCCTGCGCGGGGGCAAAGCTTAAATGCTGAAGCTCGAAGATGACGTGCATCGGATGCGACGGCACCACCCAGTGAAGCAGCACCGCGGAGTAATAGAGTAGGTGTTCCACCGGATGCATCGCGAGGCCCGACCAGGGACCGATATTGACGTTGTTGTGGTGCAGGCTGTGAACAGCGCGGTAAAGCGGCGGCCAATGGATCATACGGTGAGTCACATAGAAGTGCACATCGCGCCACATGGGAATGGCGAGAAAGAGCAACACGAACCAGACCGGATGCTTCTGCCAGCTGAGATAAGGGAGCCAGCCGTTCGCCTCGCCCCAGAAAGTGATAATCTCATAGGCCGTCCAAATCGGCACGGCACTGATGAAGGTCCAGAAGATATTGTCGAGAACCTGGTTGTTGAACAGGAAAATGTTGTTGCCTTTCGCCGGCCAGCGCGGATGGTATTTGAACTCCTGCCCCTGCGCCTTCTGGATGTAGAGACGGAGGTGCCAGCTTCCTGCGATCAGAAATAGGAGGCCCGCATTGCGCGCCAGGATCAGTGCCATCCAGGAGAGCTGCAGATGACGCATCGTCGCAAGGTTCGGCGTGAGGCAGAACCAGGTAAAAGCGGCTATGAGCAGATAGAGCAGGTTCCACGGCAAGATGTAGCCAGGAAAGCCGAAGAAGACCTTCAGCGCCGCCCTTGGCCGCGGCGGCCAGACCAGAACTTCTGCCTGCCGCAGCAGCGTCCCCGGCCGCCAATGATCCCGCCGCTCACGCTTCCTTGCGGCACGCGAGGAAGCACCCTCCAAATCCGTATCCGACATAGCCGAAACTCTCCCTAAAGACGACCATACGGTCGTGCCTTTGCCGGGAAGGATGCGCCAGTGAGCGCACCACGATCCGCTCTTTCTAAGAGCATTCTACTCCCCGCGCTTTTCCTGTTGCAATCACGATCCTCCGTGGCGCCGGCGATCAGGCATGCACGCTGAGCGACAGGCCTTGCATGAAGTAACGGCGCAGCAGCAGGAACACCGCGACGGTCGGGAGGCTGGCCAAGACTGAAGCGGTGATCACGAGATTGGGTGTGGTTCCGGCATAATTTCCCTGAAAGACCATGAGCGCATTCATCACCGAACGTTGCGCCGTCTCCGTCGTCAAAACCATCGAGAAGATGAGATCGTTCCATATCCATGTGAATTGCAGGAGAAAGAGCGCGATGAGCGGGCCGGTACTGTTTGGCAGGATGATCGAGCGGAAGATGCGCAAATGCGAGCAGCCGTCCATTCGAGCTGCCTCGTCGAGATCCCGCGGAATCTGGCCCATGTGGTTTCTAAGGACGAGGGTGGGGAAGGGCACGCAGATCGCCATATAGGCCATCAGAAGGCCGAGGCGCGTATTGAGTAAACCGAAACGCGCATAGCCCTGGAACAGCGGAATGAGGTAGATCTGGAAAGGGAACACGGTGCCCGCGAAGATCACCATGAACCAGGTGGTGCGCGCAGGAAACACAATCCGGGCGAGCGCGTAAGCCGCCGACGCCGCGGCAAGCACGGCTCCGCCCGCGCCAAGCACGCCATAGCCGAGCGAGTTCAACATGCCCTGGCCCATCTGCGTCTGCGCCCAGGCAGCTTCGATATTGCCTGGCAATGACGAGAGAGACGGCGGTAGGGAGAGCGGTGTGCCGGAAAGGTATTGGGCCGTAGACTTGCAGATTGTCGAAACCGCATAATAAAAGGGCACGAGCCACAAGACGGCAAGCGTGGCCGCTCCGGCGAGCGCAAAGCGGCGGGAGGAGCCGGCAACACTCATCGGATGCGGCTCTCCACGCGCTGCTGCAGGATCACCTGCAACAAGGTAACGATGAGGGCAATGCCACCTAGCAGCACGGCTATGGCAGCGCCATAGGCCCAGTGGCCAGAACGGAAAGACTCCCAGTATTGGTGGATGGCGAGCGTTAGGCTTGACGGATTAGGATAGTCGCGCCCCATGACCCAGACAAGATCAAAGGTCGTAAAGCCGGCTATAATAGAGATGGTCGTCACCACCAGCACCGTCGGCATCAGCATAGGCAGGACGATGTGGCGGAAGATTTGCCAGCGGGATGCGCCCTCCACTGTCGCCGCTTCAATCGGATCACGCGGCAGTGCAGCTAGGCCCAAAAGGAGAAGCACCATGACAAGACCGGTCGTTTGCCAGACATAGGCGATGATCATGGCTGGGGTTGCGGTCGAGGCTTGGTAGAGCCAAGACTCCGCGAAACGTCCGGCGCCGACCTGCTTGAGGATGGTGTTGACGACCCCATTGTCGGCATAGACGTAATACCAGATGGCGCCGATCGCCGTGGGGGCGACGAGGCGTGGCAGGAAGAAGATCGTCTTGAGGAACTCTTCCCCCTTCAGCCCGCGCAGGAGCACAGCCAAGCCCAGGCCGATCAGGACCGGCAATACGAGGGAGGCGATGACCCAGACAACCGTGTTTGAGGCGGCCGCAGAGAAATCCGGATTGTTGATCGCATGCCGATAATTCGCCAAGCCGACGAACCGGTTGAAGCCTTTGAAATGCGACCATCCGGTGAAGGAGATAAGGATGTTGTAGACGACGGGCGCAAGAAGAAAGATGCTGACGAGCAGGAGTGCCGGCGCCATGAAGAGGATGGCGGAGAAGTAGTCCCGGCGGCGGACCGCGCGCTCTTCCGCTGTCAGCCGTACCGGGCGGCGGGCAGCGGCTCCGCGGGGGGGAAGCGCCGGAAGTGCAGGAATTCCGCTCACTTATTATTCGCCCGATAGTCCTTCGCGGTGTGTTCGATACTGTTCATGCATTGCTCGGCGACAGCCGGGGTAGGATTGACCATGAACTTGTTGAACTGCTCGACCGCGGGCAAAACAATGTCCGATGGGGAGGCTTCCCAGTATCGGGTGATAAGCTTCGCATGCGTCGCCGTCACCGCGTTCGTGAGGCTCGCGACCACGGGATTGGGCTTGGGCACTTTGGGATCGCCGGTGTTGAGCGACGCGTATTGCCCCCAGGCCACACCTGCCTCCGGCGTCATCCACCACCGGGCGAAGCTCATGACATCGTCCTTCTTCGCTCCTGCGCGGGAGATGACAAGGGGCGACGCCTCGATAATGATCGACGGCTGTAGGCTCTTTTCCACATTCGGCATAATGAAGGCGTCAAAATCTTTGCCCGGCTGCAGGCCATCCTGCATCAGATTGGCGTAGGCCCAGTCGCCGATAAGATACATAGCGGCCTTGCCACGGGCGAAATCGAGGAATTCCTCGTTAGAGGTTGCGGGCGTAAAGAAGCCGCGTTGATATAATTCACCCCAGAGAGCGAAGACCCGCTTCACGGGGGCACTCGTATAGCCGATCTTACCGGCATTCAGCTGTGCATAGGCATCCGGATCCGTGCGGATCAGTAACTCCTCGAACCAGATGAACCCGCGCCAGCCGTCTTGTATCGTAGCGTTGAAGGGGGTGATGCCGCTCGCCTTCAGCTTCGCGGAAATTGTCATCAGTTCGTCCCAACTCTTGGGCACAGTGACACCTGCCTTCGCGAAGAGGGCTTTGTTATACGCCACACCCCAATAATTGACCGTAAGCGGCACACCGTAAACGTGGCCATCGACCGTGAGGAGGTCGGCGACCGACTGTTCCGCTTCACCAGAGGCGATCGCTTCATGCCAGACGTCGTCGAGTGGCGCCAAGGCATTGGCCTCGACGAGCTCAGCGAGCTTGGTGCCGTTCCACCAACTAAACATGTCGGGCGGGTTTCCGGCCTGCACGCCGCTCGCGATGAAGGCCTGATACTGATCAGTGGCATAGGGTGTGGGCGTGAAAGGGTGGCCCTTGCTCGCGGCGAAGGTCGCCATTTTCTTTAGGAAATCTTGCCAGAAGTATTTGTCGTGATAGAGCTTCAGGTCCGTCGCGGCTAAGCCTTGGCGGAATTGGCCGGCAAGCGCGGCAGCGGCGAAGGCCGCCAAGACATCCCTACGTTTCATTGGGTCCCATCCAGCTTCATTGTTAAGTTTGACCGGGAGCGGACGCACGGCGCAACGACTCTCCGCTCTTCTGATCGAAGACGTGAATACGATCGAGATCGACGGCGAAGCGGAGCACCTCGCCCGGCGCGACCGGGCGCGGGCGATACATCCGCGCCACAGCCTCACTCTCCGCGAAGGGCATGACGATGAGCGTCTCATTGCCAAGCGGCTCGGTGAGCAATACCGGCGCTTCGAAGAAACAGGGACGAACCGGTAGAGTGCCGTGTCCTTCCACAACGAGGTCCTCCGGCCGCAGACCCATGGTGACCTCCGTCCCCTCCGCGAGATGGGCGACGTGGCCGGGCAGCTGCAGCGCAGTGCCGTCGGCCAGGACCATCCTATCCTGTTCGACCCGACCGTCGAACATGCGCATCGAGGGCGCGCCAATGAATCCGGCCACAAAGCGATTGGCAGGGCGCTCAAACACTTCCAGTGGCGAGCCGATCTGCTCGAGGTTCCCGTCGCGCATGACGACAATAGTATCGGCCATCGTCATCGCTTCGGTCTGGTCATGCGTGACGAAAATCACGGTGGTGCGCAAGGTCTGATGCAAGCGCTTGATCTCAATGCGCATGGCGGCACGCAGCTGCGCATCGAGGTTGGACAGTGGCTCGTCAAACAGGAAGACGCTCGGTTCGCGTACGAGAGCGCGGCCGATCGCTACTCGCTGGCGTTGGCCGCCGGAGAGCTGCGACGGGCGCCGCTCCATCAGATCCGACAAATGCAGCATCTCGGCTGCCGCCGTCACGCGCCGGACGCGATCCGCCAGCTTTGCTCCGGCTACGCGCAGGCCAAACTCGAGATTGTCGCGCACAGTCATATGCGGATAGAGGGCGTAGCTTTGAAACACCATGGCGACACCGCGCTTCGCGGGTGGCCGCGCCGTGACATCCTCGGATCCGATGTAGATGCGTCCGCCCGAGGGCATCTCGAGGCCCGCGATCATACGAAGCGTAGTCGACTTGCCGCACCCGGAGGGACCCACTAAAGCGACGAAGGCGCCATCCGGAATCGTGAGGTGCAGATCTCGGATCACCTGCGAACCGCCATACCACTTTTGCAAGCCTTCAATGGTCACGCCAGGCATGGCAGCCTCCGCGTTCTCGTCACGCGGATCATCAGGAAACTCGAAAGACAGCGATTGGATCTAAGACAGTTCAAATAGGCCCCACTTGCTCGGTTCTGCGGCCAAGCTCGGTAGAGCACTATCATGGTAAGAAAGGTTGTCAACGGCATTTGCGGCCGACTACGATGACGAAAGTCCGCGTAAGCGATTTGTAACAGATCTTAATTTCAGCGCCGTCGATCGTGCCGGAGGCCGCCCCTTTGGACGATGGAAATCGGCCACTTTCCGTTGAGTCGGCATAGTCATCCAAGTCCCCCCGACTCTGTTGCATACGGCGCCCAGCCGGACGCTCACGCTCTTCAACGAAAAATCGGGGCGCGGGCGCATTGCTTATTTTACGGCGCCCAACGCGAGACCCCTGATCAAGAAGCGCTGAAGCCCGACGGCTAGCAACATGATGGGCAGCGTCGCGAGCAACCCCGCCGCGGACAGTTTTCCCCAGTCGACCGCGAGGAAGCCGACATATTGTGTCCCTAAGAAAGCGGGAAGTGTCGTGACATTCAGACTGGTCAGAGTGAGCGCGAAGAATAGGTCATTCCATGACAGGATGAAACCAAGTGCCGCGACCGTGATGAGGCCCGGGACCGCGAGCGGCAGAATGATGACCCCGAAGGCCCGCAGGCGGGATGCCCCATCAATGACCGCAGCCTCCTCCAGCTCGCGCGGCAAGGCTTGAAAGAAGCCTCGCATAACCCAGACGACAACCGCGAGGGAGAGAAGAACGTGTGCTATGACGACGCCGACATAAGTGTCCAGCAGACCGATGTGGCGATAGACCTGGATGAATGGGACAATGATGACAACGGCCGGCAGCATCTTGGTTGAGAGAATGAAATGCCCCAGCTCCTTACGGCCCGGGAAATCGCATCGGGCAAGCGCATAGGCGAAAGGGACGCCAGTCGCGAGAGCTATCGCGACGCTTCCCATGCCGATGATGAGACTGCCAAGTAGGGCACTGCGGAACCCATCCGAACTCAATACCGCGCCGTAATTCGCGAGCGTCGGTGAAAAGATGAAGCGAGGTGGGAAAGCAATCGCTTCTATGGGCGTCTTGAGCGACTGCAGAACCATCCACGCAATCGGTGACAAAAATACCAAGGTGCATAGCCACAGCCAAGTATACGCCACCAGCCTTGCGAAGGGGGTGGAATGCATTATTCGACCTCTTGGCCGATAAGGTCCCCGATGCGGCGGGTGGCAAGCATCGTCGCTATCAACAGGAGCACGCCGATGGCAGCTGTGGTCCGCGGCTCATAGAACTGGAAGGCCTGCATAAACGCTCTTATGACAAGCGTTTCTGTCGCGCGCCCAGGTCCGCCCTTGGTGACAACAAAAATCGTGTCGAACGCTTTGAAGGCATCCATCATGCGGAACAGCAGGGTGACAAGAAGAATGTTGCGCAGAAGGGGAATGATAACCATGCGCAATGTCTGCCATCGCGTGGCGCCATCGATCAGCGCGGCCTCGAGCGGCTCACGAGCCAGGGACTGAAAGCCTGCATGGATGATGAGGAAGCAGAAGGGCGTCCATTGCCAGGCATCTATGAGGATGACAGTGGCAAGCGCCGTATCGGCCTGGGTCGCCCAACCCGGTCCATGCACGCCCACCACGCGTAACAGGGCGTTGACGACGCCGAGGGCGGGGTTGAGCATCATGCTCCAGGTCAGGCCAGAGACAACCGGCATCAAGGCCATGGGCAGAATCAGGATCGAAGAAAAGAAGCGGCGTCCGGCGCCCACAAACTCCATCGCATATGCCAGTGAAAAGCCAAACAGGAAACTAATAGCGGTCGAAGCGCAGGTGAAGATGAGCGTGTTAGTAACTACTTGGGCAAATCCGCTGGCTGTAACGATAGCAATGAAGTTGCCGAGGCTGGCGCCCCCTTTGTCCGAGGTAAAAGCAAGTATGATTGTGTAAATCAGGGGGTAGATCAGGAGTGCGAGTAGCACGACCGTCAGTGGCAGCGTAAGGATCAGGGCAAAGCGGCGCATGTCGCGCGACGCGGAGCTACGATGACGCGCGAAATGCCTCGGCCGGAAGAACTGGGCAACGCTCCGCTCACGAGGTTCCGAAGCGCTCGTCGTCATCTTCAGGCTAAGATCTTTTGCCACTGTGACTCGACCGATTTGAGGCTCGTAGCGGCAGTACTGTCGCCGGTAATTACCTGCTGGATGGCGACACGCAGGGGGTCCATCAACTCAAAGAACTTTGCATTCGCGGGAAGAATCACGGCGCTTGTTAGGGAGATCTTCACGGCGTCCAAAAAGTCGGCCGCATACATCTTGCTCGCGTCTGATGTGCCATAGACCGAGGCGCGCGGCGCCAAAACGCCCTTACTCTGCAGAAGCGCCTGCACGGGCTTTGACGTTGCCCATTGAATGAAGAGCCATCCCGCGTCTTGCTGCTTCGAAGCGGCTGCCATTGAGAGCGACCAATAATGCGAGCTCCCGTGCCGTCCCGCCGGCCCGGTCGGAAAGGGTGCGGCGCCGATTTCATTCGCGACGGTAGACAGCGTAGGGTCTTTGATACGGCTATAAATGACGGATGAATCCAGGAACATGGCAGCTTGGCCAGAGAGCATCGCCGTGTTTATTTCATCCCAGTCATAACTCGTGACGCCTTGTGGCGCGTCCTTGGCGAGATCCGCATACATTTGAAGCGCTTCGATGTCCTGTGATGAGTCGATCACTGGCTTCAAGTCAGGGGTCAAGAAGTCTCCGCCATAGGACTTCACGACGCCATAGAATGGCCACCAGGCATAGGTCCCCCCTCGTAGTGTTATTCCGCTGATGTTTCCCGCCTTGCCAATTTTATCGGCGGCGGCGAGCAGATCATTGAAATCTAACGGCGGCGCGATTCCCAGCTTGGCGAGCACGTCCTTGCGATAGATAAGGATCTGAGCTTCAGCTGTAATGGCGACACGATCGGCGTATTTGCCGCCGATAGTGGCAATCTGCCGAGCTCCGGGGAAAAAGTCCTGCCAGTCATACCAGTTCTTGTCGGTCAGCTTCGGGTCGTTCATTAGCGGATCAAGCGCCGCAGTCCACTTCGCCGCCTCGTAGCGCGGCGCGTCGTAATACTGAGACATGAAGACATCATATTCGAAAACGCCGGCCGATAAGTCCGCGGCGACTTTTGTTGCGTATTGGTCCTCCGGCAATTCGCTCAACTGGACGTTGATGCCTGTCAAACCACGGAATTGATCAATCTCGGGTTCAATGGCCTCCTGCCAAGGGTGCCGTGCCATGAACACATTCAACTTGGTGCCGGACTGTTGCTTCCAGTTGATCGAACCGAAATTCGAAGTTGCAGCCGAGGCTGACGATAGCTTGCCCAATGCGCAAACTGCCGCCGTGGCAGTCAGAAACTCCCGTCGTTTCAAAGTATACCTCCCGAAGAGTCGATTATGTTTTAATAAAGCACTACCATAGCCTCGTCGGCAAGGTAGTTCTCCAGATGGACGACAATCTGCTCGACACCCAGCTGCTTTGCAAAGGTAGAGTTATCCGGCGTCAGAAGATGTCGGTAGAGCCCGAGCCCGATTTTCATTGTCGCCCCTAGCCAGCGCCGACGGTTCGTCGTTAGGTCGTGCCTCTCAAAAAGCGCCGTCCAAAGTCCATGTGCGCTGCAAGCCGTTCAACATAAACTTTAAGAGCACGGGCCTCGAGCGCCGCAAGAATGTTGATGTGTTGCTCTATGGCTGCGCTCGTTCCATGCGTACCTTTTCCTATCTCCATTAGCCGTTTCATCGGTTCCGCAAGAACACGATAACTGCGTGAAAGGATTGCATTGCCGGAAATCTCGACAATCGCCAGATGGAACTCGTAGTCCCAACGTGCCTGCTCCCGAAGGTCTCCTGTCGCTTCCATTCTCTTTATGAGAACGCGAAGCCCCCTGAAATCCTCGTCTGATGCCCGCTCAACGACTGTACTCGCAATGCCAAGCTCGATAAGTTTCCGAAAACCCTGAATGTCCTCGAAGACTGTCGGGGTGATCTGAACTCCTGCGAAGGCGATGCCCAAAATGGCGTCTAGATTGGCATGCTGGATAACTGTACCCAGCCGGGGGGCGCGTCTCACCACGCCGAAAATCTCTAGAACTTTTATGGCTTCACGGAGCGTATTCCGTCCGACCTCGAATCGTTGCGCGAGTTCGCGCTCTGGGGGCAATGCATCCCCTTCCTTTAGGATTCCTTGTTCAATCATAGACATGATGGACGAGACCATGTGATCAGTATGACCTTGCCGCCGCACTGGGCTGATGGGAAGTACGTCATCCTTTTGTTCTGGCCGATTGTTTACTCGGCGAGCCTTCAATAGATCTTCCTTAACCTGAGGTTATTCTTAGCCGCCGGGGGCCGTCTTACCAGGTTACCTATCGTTCGGGCGCACGCGGCCTGCGACCTCATGGTCTCAAAGCGGCTAGTTGCTGACACCTTCAGTATCTCTCCACCCAACGAGCCGGACATTTTCTTGGTTGGGCCAAAGAACCATTAGTTTGATCGACAGATGGCGTCAAGCTTAACGTGGCGCATAGAGAGGTCGGCGGTAGAGGGATAACCAGCGAAAGGTCTCAGGACACACGTAGCGGTAAGAGATCTCGTTTTCACCCGGATGATCGCGGCGAGGTTCGACGGCTCTGCCGACTTAGAAACTTGAGGTCAGACGCTGGTTGAGGCGGTGATCGGCTATCGCGGCTGATCCTCCTGCCCAAGCCAAACCCGGTTACTTTTGACTAACTAACTAACTAAGCGCATTGCATAAACCGAAAACCGGCGCAGTTCTGGGCCAAGCGACATAGAATAGAAATGGACGTTATTCGATTCGTTTGGGGCATGGTTGATCGTTGGCGGCATTCTGCTTGCGCGAGAATTCTAGGTGATTGGCATCAACACGCGATAAGGACCCTCGTGTGTTGACGAAGATCAAAACCAACATACGCGGCGCAAGAGCGTGATCAACACGCAATAAGTTTCCTTCTCGCGTGTTGATCGTCAGCTTGCTGCTTTACGGCGTCAGCGCTCACGTTCTTGAGGTAGGCACCCACGTTTTCTGGGGGGGGTGCGTCAGGCTCAGCGCGACTGATCATGGTCAACCAGAAGATGCCCCAGCTCACGATGCAGAAGATCGAGATCAAATTTGCCAGGCGCTGTGCCGTTGGAAGCAAGCGCCAGCACGGCAATTCTCCGGTCGTCCCTCCGATCGATATCGAATTCTAACATACAAAATGTATATTCTTTCCGCGCAGCTCTTATATAAATCTCATAGGCAGCGAAGTTCCGCGTCATAAACGGCGACTGAGCGAGGCAGAGATGTTGGACTTCTACATTGCTCGTGGAGAAGCAAATTCCGAAATGGAGGAACAGCCGCCCTCGAGCACAGCATCTAGCGAACAAATCTGAACGCAGCGAAGCACGACCATGGGATTTTCGTCGGGTGGTTTGGGCGCTCGGCCGCGTCGGCCCTTCTTGGCATCATAGACCGCTTTCTTCGTCTCATAGGCCGG